>DASYRF010000289.1:0-16371 GCA_036004705.1 Myxococcota bacterium | reverse complement strand
GTGCCCGGCGCGCAGGTCGTCGCGCGTGCTTTGACGGCCGTACCCGCCCTCCGCTAGCGTGAACACATGAGCCGCCTCGCGGGCGGGACGGCGGGGCCCGCGCCGGCGGGGCGGACGTGAGCCCCTCCGCCGGCGGGACGCGGCGCGAGCTCCCGGCGGCGCTCGCCGCCGATACCCTCTTCGACGCGCGCTATCGCATCGTGCACGTCCTGGGACAAGGCGGCTGCGGCACCGTCTACCGGGTGCGCGATGAGCACGCCCCCGCCGGCGCCGGCGATCTCGCGCTCAAGACCCTGCACGCCGGCGGTCTGAACGCCGTCGCCTCGCGCGGGTTCGAGATCGAGTTTTCGCTGCTCGCCCGCCTGCGCCACCCGCACCTCGTGCGCGTCGACCGCTTCGCCACCGCACCAGGCGGCGTGCGCTATTTCGTCGGCGAGCTCGTGCCCGGTCCCGACCTGCGCCGCGCCGCACGGCTCGGCGGGCCGGCCGTGCTGCTCTACCTGGCCGGCCCGATCCTGCGAGCGCTCGGTCACATCCATCGCCACGGCTACGTCCACCAGGACGTGAAGCCCGGCAACGTCCTCGTCGCGGGCGCGGAAGACGCGCCGCCTGCCGCGTGGGTTCCCAAGCTGACGGACCTCGGCATTGCGTCGGCCACCGGCGCCGACCCCGGCGGCACCGTCACCGGCACGGTGCAGTACCTCTCGCCCGAGCGGCTCGCCGGCGCGCCCGCGGATCCGCTCGGCGACCTGTGGGCGCTCGGCATGACGCTCTACGCTTGTGCTGCCGGCAAGCCGCCCGTGCCGACCAAGGTGGAGGAGGCCGCGCGCTGGCTGCGCACGCACGCCGTGCCGCCACTGCGGGACGTCTGCCCGGAGGCGCCGTCGGCGCTGGAGCGGCTGATCGTGGGGTTGTGCGCGCTCGATATCCGCAACCGCGTCCGCAGCGCCGACGAGGCGCTCGAGACCCTGGAGCGCCTGCTGGCGGGTCAGACCGACCCGGGCGCCCCGGCCGCGCCGCGCCAGGACGCCGGCGCCGCGGCCCCGCGCGCAGAGTCCGGCGCCGCCATCGCGGCGCGCGTGCACAACGCCCCGCTCGTCGGTTGCGGTGACGTGGTGGCCGCCGGGACCGCCGTGCTGGCCGCGCGCCGCCGCCCCGCGGCGCGCACGCTGCTCCTGCGCGGCCCGCCCGGCTCAGGCCGCACCCGCGTGCTTGGGGAGATCGGCGTTCGCGCGCAGCTCGCCGGCGCCCGCCTCGTGGAGGTCGAGTCCGGCGCCGGCCGGCGTCCCTGGGAGGCGGCCCTGCGCCAGCTCGGGGTGCCGCGGGCCACCTACGTCTCGTCCGTCGAGGGCATCGCCGCCGCGCTGCTGCGCGCACTGGCGGCCGTTCCGGCGGTGCTCGTTTGCGAGGACCTCGGCCAGCGCGACGGCCTGGCCACGCACGTCATCCTACGGCTCGCCGCCGCCCTCTCGATGCGCCCGCTCGATCACCCCGGCGGGCTGCTGGTCTCCTGCGACGCGGGAGGCCTGCCCGCGATGCCCGACGCGCCCGCCGCCGCAGTCGATCCCGCCGGCGTGGTGCAGCGCGCCCTCGACCCGCTCACCGCCCCGGACGTCGCTGCGCTCGTGGCCGCCGCTCTCGCGGGTGCCCCGCCGCCGGCCATCGCCGAGCGGGTGCTGCGCGAGTCGGGAGGGAATCCCGGCGCGGCGACGGGGGCTTTGCGCGCGCTGCTCGAAGGCAGCGCGGTGCGCCGCGTAGGAAGCAGTTGGGTGATGGACGCCGCCGACGCCGACGAGACGCTGCGCGCCGGCCGCGGTGATCGCCGGCTCGACGCGCTCGATCCCGTGGCCGCCAGGCTGCTCGAGGCCCTGGCGCTGTTCGGGCCCGCGGGCGTGACGGTGCCGCTGGAGACGGCGGAGGCGGCCGCGGCGCTCGCCGAGCCGGACCTGCTGGCCGCGCTGGAGCCGCTGTGCGCGTCGGGGCTAGTGCGCCTCCACGTGGGACGGGCCGCCGGCGGCGGTGCGGCGGTAGCGCACACCTCGGAGGCCATCCGCGCGCAATGTGCCGAGCGCGTGGAGCCGGCCGTGCGCCGCGCTGTGCACGAGCGTGCCCTCGCCGCCATGCGCGCCGCCGGCGAGGAGGATCCCGCCGCGCTCGGTGGTCACGCCCTCGGCGCCGGCCGCGCCGAGGAGGCGCTCGCGCTCGCCCTGCGCGCCGCCGAGCAGGCGCTCGCGCGCCACGACGGGCTGTCCGCCCTCGCCGCGGCTGATCTCGCGGTGCAGGCGGCCACCGGCGTTGCCTCCGCCCCCGCCTTCCGCCGCCTCGCCCAGCGTCTGCGCGCGCGTGCGCTGCTGCTGCTCGGGCGCCTAGGCGAAGCCGGCGCCCTGGCGACACGGGTGTGCGAGGAGGACCCGTCCGACGCGGCGGTGGCGCTCGTGCGCGCCGAGGTGGCCGTCGTCATCGGCGATGCGGCCGCCATCGGCCCGGCCCTCGCCCACGCCCGCGCGCTGCTGGCCGCCGACGCCGGGGCCTCCGCCGACGCCGCCGACGACGACGGCGACAGCGATGGCGACGGCGACGGCGAGCGCCGCGCCGTGCAGGCCGACTTCGCCGCGCTGGAGGTCGAAGCCGCGCTGCTCACCGGCCCGCCGAAGGCCGCCCTCGCCGCCGGCGAGCGCGCGCTCGCCGCCGTGCCCCCCTTCCGTACGTTGGAGCGCGCGCGCGTGCACCAGGTCGTCGGCGAGGCGGCAGTGCGGCTCGGGGACATGGCGCGCGGCCGCGCCGAGTTCGAAACCGCGTTACGCCTGCGCGAGGCGCACGGCGACGACCGCGCCATCGCGGACGCCTACACGCGTCTGGCGATGCATGCCGACCTCTCCGGCGAGCAGGACGCCGCGCAACGCTACGTCACCACCGGGCTAGTGCACGCCGAGCGTGCCGGCGCGCAGGCGGCCATGGCCCGGCTGCTCAACGTCCAGGGCATCATCTCCATGTGGAGCGGGCGCACCCACGACGCCGCCGCCGCCTTCGTCGAGGCGGAGCGGCGCGGCCACCTCTCGGGCTTCGACCGCGTCGTCTCGTCCGCCACCGGCAACCGCGTCGTCGTCCACTATCAAGAAGGACTCATCGGCCAGAGCCTCGCCGCCGCCGCGCGCAGCCTGGCGGTGAAGCGGCGCCTGGGCGACCGCGTCGGCATCGTCACCACCTGGACCAACCTCGCGGTGGCGTATCTATGGATCGACGAGGCGCGCGTGGCGATGGGGTTGTCGCGCCGCATCGTCGCCACCGCCGAGCGCCTGGGCATGCCCACGATGGTGGCGAACGGACTGTTGACGCACGCCTGGGCGCTGCGGTTGCTCGGCCAGCCAGTCGAGTCGCTGGCGACGCTCGACCGCCTGGGGCGCGCGGGCGTGCCGCGCCTTGCCAGCGCGCGCAACGAAGGCGACGCCGCCGTGATCCGCGGTGCCACGCTCATTGCGCTCGGCCAGCACGCCGCCGCGCTCGAAAGCCTCGACCGTATCCCGACGATCCCGCACGAAGGCGCCCACGCCTTCAAGCTGGCCTGGATGCACCTCGTCCGGGCTGAGGCGCTCGGTGACCTGGGCGAGGACGACTTGCGCCGCGCTATCGACGTGTCCCTGCACGCGGGGGCGCTCGCGGCGGAATGGGAGGCGCGAGCGCGACTGGGGGCGTTGCTGCGCGCGCGCGGCGAGAGCGAGGCTGCGTCGCGGGAGCTGGTCCGCGCCGCCGCGGCGCTGCGCGCGATGCTGGCCGACATGCCGGCGCGCTTGCGGCACCGCTACCGCTCGCGCTCGCGGTGCGCTCCTCTGGTGGCGCTGGTGGCGGCCGCCGAGCGCGCCGACCGGCGGGCCGCCGAGCTGGCGGCCGTCGCGGCTGCCGCGCAGGCGCGCGCCGACCTGCCGGGAGGGCCGCGGGATCCTGCTTGGGGCGCCCCTCCGAGCGGTGACGACAGCGCGCCGACCACGCTGGCGCCGTTGTCGCGTCTCGGCCCGTCCACGGGACTCAGCGTCGCCGCCGAGCTCTCCGCCTTCACCGGCGCCGAGCTCTCCGGCCCGGACGTGCCCACCACCTTTTCCTCGCGGCCGCCGCCGCAAGCGCGCGAGGCTACTCCGAGCGCGGGCGCGGAAGCGGACCCGGACCCGGACCTCAACGCGGAGGACGCCGCCGACGAGCGCTAGCCGGCGCGATCACAGAATCCCTTCGGCGATCTCCAGGCTGTAGGCGTTGCCGCACGGGGCGCCGAGGCAGCTGACCTCCACGAGGTACGTCCCGCCCGCGAGAACCGGAACCGAAACGGCCTCCACGTCGCCCGCGCTCCACGAGCAGTTCTCCAGCGGCGCGGTCGCGGCGTCCGCCCCCACGACCGACGGGTACACGCACAGGTTCACGTCGCCGTCGCTCAGCCACCGCGCCGCTGTCGTGATCTGCAGCGTCTGCGCCGTGCCCTCGTAGGTGAAACGGAAATAGTCCGGCTGCCCGGCGCACACCGCCAGCGGACCGATCGGACCTCCGCCCACGCGGTCGCTGACGTCGGCCGCCACCGGCGGCGTGTGGTTCGCCCCGAACGCGTCGGCAAGGCAGTCGCCCAGCTCCGCCGGCGTCACGCGCACCTCGTAGTCGACGCCGATCGACGCCAGGCCCAGCATGTCGAGGTCGCACAACGTCGTAGGGCCGCCGCTCGACGCGTCGCGCGTGCGCGCCAGGAGCGGGAAGCCGCTCGTCCCGCCCGGGGTGGGGACGTCCGCGCATTGGAGCCGCCCCGACACCAGCGCGCCCACCGCGCCGGCGTCGAGGTCCACGGCCACCAGGCGCGAGGCGGGCAACGTCAGCACGTAGCGGTCGCGGTTCTCCGGGCACAGCACCATTTCCGGCGGGCCGGTCGCCGTCCCCGGCGCGGTGGCGTCGACAGACACCGGCTCCGCGCCCTCCAGTCCGTCGTCGCTGCACACCGAGGGAATGATTCCGGCGGCGAAGAGCGTCGCCACGAACCCGTAGCGCACCGTCACCGGCGGCGCGCCCGGCGGTCGCGTCAGGTCCATCACGCAGGTGCGCGGCACCGCCGACGGCTCCACGCGCAGGAACTCGCCGAACGAGATCGGGCCCTGGGCGATGAGCACCGCCGTGGACTCGCCCAGATTCGTGCAGCTCACGCGCGCCTCCAGCACGCCCGCCAGCGGGTCGGTGCTTTGGAACTGGGAGAAGATGACGCGCAGCAGGTTGTCCGGCGGCACAACGAAGTTGAACCGGTCGCTGGTGTCGCCCGTGCACAGTGCCAGCCCGGATTGCGCGCCGTCGGCGTCGGCGTTGATGCTCGCGCCGAGCGGACCGTCGTCGAGCGTCTCGAAGGGGTCGTCCCCGCAGCCGGCCCGCGCCAGCATCACGATCTCGCGATGCACCTTGCCGGCCTCGAACACGCTCTCGGTGGAGCCGCTGGCGACCAGCACCGCGGGCGCGTCGGGCCCGCCTGGCTCCACGCGGAAGGCCGTGACGTTCACGGTGACCCGCCCGAGCGGCACGTCGCCCGGGACCAGCGCGAAGAAGAACGGGAACGTGTCGCCCGCCGCGAGCAAGATGCGCTCGGTCTCGAACACGGCGTCCGGGCTGCCGCCGATGCCGCCCACCGTCACGCGCGCCTCGATGGCGTTGAGGTCCTCGGGGATGGAAAGCCGCCCGTCGAGGTTGATGACGATGCCGGTGTCGCCGCACCCGCAGAGGTGCAGCGTCAGGTAGACGCAGGCGAAGGCGCGTAGCAGCGCCCCGCGGGACGGGCCGGATCCCATGGCGCAGCGGGAGTATAGCACCCCGTCGCATACCCCCTGGCGCGAGGCCGCTGTTTTCGCTAGAAGGAGACTCCCGCACTTTGGGTCCGCGGGCCCGGTGGCCCGCCGCTGCATCCTCGCGGTCTGCGCGAGGGGGAGTTCGCACATGATGCGCAATCTACGGAGCTTCGCGTGGGGAATCGCGGCCGCGGTCGCGGTCCTCGGTGCTACGGGCATGGGAATCTTCGCAGGCGGCTGCGTTCGTACGCCGGGCGGCGGCGGCACCGACGCGGGCAACAACCCCTACGACCAGGACGGCGACGGAATCCTGGTGCCGGGTGATTGCGACGACACCGACCCCAACAACTTCCCTGGAAACGTGGAGGTGCTGGACGGCGCCGACAACGACTGCGACGGCGTGGCCGACGACGGGCTGCCCGGCGTGGACGCCGACGGCGACGGCTTCACCGCGCCGGCGGATTGCAACGACGCCAACCCCGCCATCAACCCGATGGCGACCGAGATTGCCAACTCGCAGGACGACGACTGCGACGGGATGATCGACGAGGCGGGGGCCGGGCACGTGCCGTGCGACTGCGGCGGCGGCGTGTCGAGCTACGCGACGGCGCTCGGCATGTGCGAAGGGCTGCTGAGCGAGAGCTCGACGGGCCCGGCGATGGCGAAGGAGATCATGACGGGCTGGACCGCGTCGTTCGCGCCGGTGGAGGGATGCACGATGATCCACCTGGCGTCGGGGGAGTCGCCGTCGAACCAGCCCGGCGGCTACACGACGGATCCGGGGTGCGACTTCGACGGCACGGGCAACTGCAGCACGGACCCGTTCAGCAGCGACGGCCCGGCGAACGACGAGGTGACCGTGACGCTGCAGTTCACCGTGCCGCAGGGCGCCAACACGCTGAGCTGGGACTTTTCTTTCTTCAGCGTCGAGTGGCCGGAGTGGGTGATGGCGGGCTTCAACGACACGTTCGAGGCGAACATCACCTCGACGATGTTCAACGGCAACGCCTCGTTCGACGAGACAGGCGCCCCCGTCACGGTGGACAACGTGCTCTTCGACACGACGTGCGATTCGACGGCGTGCGATCCGGTGGTGTTGGGGACGCGCTACGACGACACGACGGGTGGAGGCGGCACGACGAACTGGCTGCGCACCGAGACGCCGGTGGTGCCGGGCGAGACCGTGTCGCTGACGTTCCGCTTGTACGACGTCGGGGACGGCATCCTGGACAGCGCCGTGGTGATCGACAACCTGGTCTTCGACGCCGGGTTCACCGAGGGCGGACCGGGGACCAACCCGATCCAGTAGCCCGCTTCGCGCGCCGGCGCGGCGTGCTCATGCGCGCCACAGCGTCGGGCGGCTCAAGTCGCGCCGCTCACGTCACTTCACTTCACTTCACTTCACGTCTCGACGCTTCGAGGCGGCTCACTTCGCCGAGCCGAGATCCATCCCGCAGGTCGGGTCCTTGGAGTGCCGGCAGTCCTCGGCGGTGGGGCTGCCGGTGCCGGTGTGCTTGCCGTGGTGGCCGTGGCCGGTGGTCGCCGTTGCGGGCGCCGACTCGGCGCCCGCCGTCGACTCGTGCGGCACGGCGGTGTAGCGCGGCAGCGGCATGGCGGCCGTCGCCGGGCGAAGTCCCTCGTCGGGCAGCGTGTTGACGGCGATCTCGCGCGGCAGCAGGACAAGCGCGCCCACCAGGCTGAGCGCGGCGACGGTCAGGCCGCCGACCGTGGCCTTCACCATCGCCGGGAGGCGGCGGCGCGCCGGGGCCGGCAGCTGCGAGGGCAGCGCGCGCGCGGCGTCGGGCGGCGGGGCGGCGTCCGGGCGGCCAAGCTCGGCGCGCAGCTCGGCGAGCTCGGCGTCGGCCTTGCGCTCGGCCTCGGCGCGGGCGCGGTCGGCTGCTTCGGCGGCGGCGCGGCGCAGCGTCTCCGCGCGCGCCGCGCGACGTGCCTCCTCTTCGCGCGCGTGCCGCGCGGCCTCGTCGCGGCGCCGGCGCTCGTCCTCCTCGCGACGGCGGCGGTCCTGCTCGATCTCGCCGAGCTCGCGCAGAGCGAAGAGCACGCTGTTCTCACGACGGCTGCTGCCATTGGGCCGGTCCTGGGACATGGATGCGCCTCCTTGGGGTGCCACGTACAGACGCCCGACGGGGCGGAAAGTTTGGCTCGTCAGTGCGTGGTGCACACGAAGGCGGCGTAGCGAAGCGAGCCGAACGCATCCGCGGACTTGGCCGTGCCCCAGCGCAGCTCGAGCTCCGGCGCCGTGGAGGGGAAGGTGGGCGGAAGTACGACATGGTGCTCTCGAAAGTCGTGAGCGAGCGTTAGTACAGCCAGCAGCGCCCCGCCTCCAGCCGCGCGCACCTCGACGGTCGGGGCCGCGGCGCCGGAAGGGGCGCGCAGGTCGAGCACCAGCGTCGTCGCGCCGGCGCGGCAGGGCGCACGTGGGGCGGCGGGGCGCAGGCGCGTGACGCCGGCGCGCGCCTCACAGGTGCGGGTGGCGGCCTCGCAGCGCCAGTCGATCCCGGGGCCCGCCGCTGCGGCGCCGACCGCGGCGCCGCCCGTCACGCGCCCGGCCCCGGGGTCGGCGGCCGTGCCGGCGCGGGTGGCGGCGCGGCCAGTGGCATCCAGCGCCGCTAGCACGCCGATCGTGTCGTCGGGCCCGCCGAGCGCCGCGCGCAGTACGGCGTCGGCGCGCGGTCCGCGGATGGCGGCGACGGCGGCGAGCACGCGCCCCCGGTTCTGCAGCTGCGCCTCGGCGGCGAGGGCGCGCTCCAGCGCCGGCAGATGGGCGGGGTCGCCCAGCGCGCCCAGGGCTTCGGCGGCGGCGGGGCGCGTCTGCCAAGCTTCGAGCGCGGCGACGAGGGCGGGCGCGGCGCGCGGGTCGCGCAACGCCGCGAGCAACCCGAGCGCGCGGTCGCGGACCTCGGCAGTCGGGTGGCCGATGCACTCGCACAGCCCGAGCCAGGCGGCGTCGGCGGCGGCGGCGTCGCGCCCATGGGCGGCGGTGGCGGCGGCGGCGGCCAGCGTTCCCAGCGCCAGGAAATGGCGGGCCGGGTCGTAGGGCGGCGGCGGCGGTCCCAGCCCCAGCAGCACGGCGCGTGCGGCCGGCTCGCCCAGCAGCCCGGCGGCGTCGGCGGCGGCGTGCCGCAGCGCCAGTGGGTTGGTGGCGTCGAGCGCGAGCGCCACGAGCGCCGCCGCCGAGTCGCGGTCGCCAAGCCGCTCCAGCAGGACGGCCGCGCGCGCGCGCGTGGGCGCGGGCGTGCTCGCCGATGCCACGAGCGCGCGCACGGCCGGCAGCGCCGTGACGTCGCCGAGGCCGGCCCGCGCGAGGGCCGTCTCGGCGGGGTCGGCGGCGGTGCGTGCGGGCGGGCGGGCCAGCAGGTCGCGGTCGAACGCCGCGAGCGCCCCCGTCAGCGCCGCCAGCGGCGAGGGGCGCTCTGCGGCGGCGTCGTGCGTCTCGCCCGCGTCGGTGGCCAGGTCGTACAGCGCGCAACGTCCCGCGGTGGTCGTGCCGGCCGGGCGCGTGCACAAGAGCTTCGCGTCGCGGGTGACGACGGCGCGCGCGGTGTTGACCTCGGCAAACACCGGCGCGTCCTCGCTGCCCGCCGGCGGCCCCGCGCCCGCGCCCGCGTTCCCGCCCGCGCCCGCGCCCACGCCCGCGCCCGCGCCCGCGCCCGCGCCCGCGCCGGCCAGCAGCGCGCCCAGCGCCGATCGGCCCGCCGGGCCGCCCGCACCCAGTGGAACGCCCAGCATGGCCGCGAGCGTCGGCCACACGTCCACGAGCGAGACGAGCGCCCGCGTGGCGCCCGCCGGCACGCCGGGCGCGCGCACCACGAACGGCACCCGCAGCTCCTCCTCCCACAGCGACGACCCGTGGTAGTAGGCGCCGTGCTCGCCGAACGCCTCGCCGTGGTCGGCGGTCACGATGACGATGGCGCCCGGGCGAAGCCGTCCCAGCTCCTCCAGCAGCTTGCCCAGCGCGGCGTCCACGTAAGCGACCTCCGAGGCGTAGCGTGCCGCCGCCGCCAGGTGGGCGAGCTCCGCGCCGGGCGCGCCCGTCGCCGCTGGGCCGAAGCCGGGCCGCGCGTCGTAAGGCTCGTGCGCGTCGTGCAGGTGCGCCCAGAGGAATAGCCGCCCCTTCGAGGCGCGCACCGCCGCGAGGATCTGCGCGGCGCGCTGCTCGGCCGAGGAGTAGTCGACCGTCACCTCGTCGAATCCCAGCGCCGCGTCGGCGTAGTCGCCGAGCCGGTCGCGGTCGATGTGCCAGATTCCTTCGTTGAAGAAGGCCACGCCGCGGTAGCCGAGCGTGTGCATCCACTCGGCGAGCGTCGGATCGCGCGGCGCCTCCGGCCAGGCGTGCCGCCGCGGATACTGGTAGTGGCCCGTGAAGAGCGACGTCAGGGCCCACGAGCTGTTGGGACACGGCGAGTAGGCACGCAGCGCGGCCGCGCCACCCGCGGCGAAGCGGTCGAGCGCCGGCGTGAGGCCGCGCACCGCGGCGGCGCCGGGCGGCGAGGCGAAGCCGACGTGGTCGGCGCGCAGCGCGTCGACCGTGACGAGGAACACGTCTGCGCCGAGCAGCGCCAGTCGCGCCGCGTCGGCGGGGCGCACCGTCGCGCGAGCGGGCGCCAGCACGCGCGGCGGCGCGGGAGGGGCGGGGGCGACGCGCTCGAGCAGCGCCCACGCCGCCGGCTCGAAGTCGCGCAGCGCGAGGGCGCCGGCCCCGCCGAGCGGGGCGCCGGGCGCGGGCTCCAGCGCCCCGCGCGTCACCAGCCAGCCGCCGAGCAGCGCTGCGGCCGCCAGCGCCGCCGCGCGCGGTGCCAGCCGCCGCGCGGACGACGGCCGGGCGGCGCGCCCCGTCACGAGCGCGAAGGCGAGCGCAAAGGCCGCCACGGCCCCGGCGCGAAGCGCCGCGTGGAACGCCCCGTAGAGCCCGGGGAGGACGAGCGCATCGGCGACGCCGACGCCCGCGCCCGCGGCGCCGAGCAGCGCGGCGGTCGCGCCCCGCCGCGCGGCCACGCGCCGCGCCAGCGCCTCGCGCTGCAGCAGCGCCGCCGCGCTGACGGCGGCCGCCAGCGCCGCGACGAGCAGCACGACCGGCCAGCGCAACGGCGAGGAGGACGCCCGCGCGCCGGTGCTCAGGAAGGCGCCAAGCACAGCCGCGCCCGCGAACGCCGAGGCGCCGCCCACGCCGGCCGCCGGACGGCGCGGCAGCGCCCACAGCCAGCCGCCCAGCGCCCCCAGGCAGGCTCCGGCCAGGGCGCCCCCCGCGGCGGCCGCCAGCGCCGCGCCCACCAGCCACGCCACGCCGGGCGCCGCCGCCCCGCGCGCCGCCGCCAGCCCGGCCTGCAGCGCCGCCAGCGCCAGGCCGCCGGTGGTGCCCGCCACCGTGGCCGGCGCCCACGCACCCTCGGCCCTCGTGCCCACGTGACCGCCGTCGTCGCTCACGCGCCCGTCAGCGACGGTAGATCTTCACGCGCAGATCCGACCCGCCCAGGCGCAGCAGGTCGCCGTCCTGGAGCAGCGCGCGCTGCACTTCGTTGCCGTTGACGTACACGTGGTTCGCATCGGTGAGGTTGACGATCATGAACCCCTCGGGCACGCGATCGATGCGGGCGTGCACGCGCGAGACGAGCGCGTCGCCGATCACGACCTCGGCGCGGCTGTGGTCGCGCCCGATGACGGCGCCGCCGGGCCCCACGACGTAGCGGTTGCCGGGCGACGTGTTGTTCTCGATGGTCAGCACCAGCTCGATCTCGCGCGAAGGTTGCACGCCCTCTCCTGCGCCCACTCCCGGGGCGTCCCGCTAGAAGCTGAAAGCCCTGTCGACGAACCAGTAGGCGCCGAACGCCGCCACCACCAGCGAGCCGGCGGCGATGATAGCGCGTTTGTGCGCCGAGCGGCGCACGCGCACCAGGACCGGGTAGAGCACCGCGACCACGGCGAGCTGCCCCAGCTCGACGCCGACGTTGAACATGAGCAGCGACGGCACCAGCGCGCGCGTGGGAAGGCCTGTTTGTCGCAGCACCGACGCAAAGCCGAAGCCGTGCACCAGGCCGAAGCAGAACGCCACCGCCCAGCGCCAGCGCGACCCGTCGACGAAAAGGTTCTCCACGGCGACGTAGGCGATGGAGAGGGCGATGGCGCTCTCCACCAGGCGCGCGGGGAGCGCCACGACGCTGAGTGCCGCTAGGATCAGCGTGATCGAATGCGCGGCCGTGAACGCGGTGACGACGAAGGCGAGCTTCTTCAGCCGGTCGGCGGCGACGATGACCGCGCAAAGGAACAGGATGTGATCGAGCCCGGTGGCGAGATGCAGCACGCCCTCCAGGAGAAAGCGGCCCAGCTGGCGCAGGAGCGGCTCGGCCGCCACTTCGAAGGGCGGGTCGGCCGGCCCGAGGATGGCGGCGCGCGCCTCGCCGCTGGCGAGGATGACGTTGACCTGCGAGCGGTGCTCCGAGCCTGGCTCGTCGAACAGGCCGGCGCGCACGACCAGCGCCCGCGGTGCGCCCGCGCAGGTGAACACGGCGTCGGCGACGGCGTCGCGGCCGCCCGACGGGATGGTGAGCGCAAGCGGGCCGGCGGCGCAGGCGACCGCGCCGTCGCGCACCCAGACCTTGGCGCGCACGTACGACTCGACGGCCGCGCGCGCCGCCTCCAGCTCGGGCGCCGTCACGTCGCCGTCGCCGTCGCGGTCGAGCGCCGGCAGCGGGCCGAGCAGGTCGTGCGCGGCGAATTCGCCGTGGTAGTGCACCGCGCCGCCTGCGCCCGGCGCCACGGTGAAAGTGGCGAAGCTGGTCGAGCGCGTGTGCGCCGCCGCCACGCCGCCGAGCGCTAGCGCCAACGCTCCGGCTCCGGCAACGGTAACGGCGGCCGCGGCCCGGCGCCAGGTCCGCGGGGTCCGCGCGGGCGGCGCGGGCGGCGCCGTGTTGCCCGGCGCGGCCGGATCCGCGCCGCGGGCTCGCCGCCTTCCTCGGTGTCGCGCCATCGCGCGCGAGCATAGCGCAGCGTGCTAGAAGGAAGCGTGCGCGCGATGGTCCTCGCCGCCGGGCTCGGGACGCGACTGCGGCCCCTGACCGACCGCCTCCCCAAACCGCTGGTGCCGCTGCTCAACCGTCCGCTGGTAGAGCGCCCACTCGCCCTTCTGCGCGCTGCCGGCGTCACCGAGGTGGTGCTCAACCTGCACCACCTGCCCGACGCCCTTCCCGCCGCGCTAGGCGACGGCGGTGGGCTCGGTCTTCAGCTGTCCTACTCGCGCGAAGAAGGCGAGCTGCTCGGCACGGGCGGCGGCGTGGCGCGCGCCGCGGACTGGCTCACCGGCGCGGACAGCCCCGGCGCCGCCGGCCACGCCCGCACGTTCCTCGTGCTGAACGGCGACGCGGTGGTCGAGGTCGACCTCCGCGCCGTCGTCGCGGCGCACCTTGCCGCCGGCGTCCTGGCCACGCTGGTGCTGCGCGCCGACTCAGGCGGCCGCTTCCCGCCGCTCGAGCACGACGGCGCCGGGCGGCTGCTGTCGATCCCCGCCGCCGCCGCGGGCCCCGGCGCCGAGCACCCGTCCGCCCCCGCCGCGCGCGCCGCCGGCGCCGCACGCCGCGCGATGTTCACCGGCGTGCACGTCGTCGAGCCCGCGGCGCTCGCGGCGCTTCCTCGCGGCGGCGCCGCCTGCCTGCTTCGCCAGGGCTACGGGCCGCTGCTCGCCGCCGGCGCGCGCTTCGGCGCGTACGTCCTCCCCGAAACGGCGTTCTTCTCCGACGTCGGCACGGCGGCCGCCTACCTCGGCTGCAGCCGCGCGCTGCTGTCGGGCGGCGAAGGGCCCGGCCCGCTCGTCGACCCCACCGCTTCCGTCGCCGCCGGCGCCGCGATCGACGCCGGCACCACCGTCGCCGCGCGCGCGCGCGTGGCCGCCGGCGTGCGCCTGCGCGGCTGCATCGTCTGGCCCGACACCGCCGTCGCCGCCGACCACGACGACGCCATCCTCGCCCCGGACCTCATGGTGGACGTCCGCTGAGTCGAGCCGAGGAACGCGGAGCGGCGCCGCGGCTTTGGGATCGGCGCAACATCCGCTCCGGCACGCCGAAGGCGTCGCGTCCGACTTGGGGAAAGATTCGCATCCTCCGACGCGGCGCTTCCCGCCGGCGCCCGGCCCGCATCGCCCGGCCCCGCCCGGCCCCGCATCGCCCGGGCCCCGCAACGGCTGGCGAGGGCCTCCACCAGCGCGGGTACGACCTCTTCGCCGTCGTCCGTGCCCCGCCCCGCCCCGCATCGCCCGGCGCCGCATCGCCCGGCCCGCGCAGGGCGCTCGCGCGCTTACGTCACTTGCGCCAGCACCACCGTGACGTTGTCGATGCCGCCGTTCTCGTTGGCAGTGGCGATGAGCTGGTCGCACGCCGCGTCGAGGTTGTGCGCGTTCTTCCCCACCGTCTCACCCATCGTCGGATCGGTCACCATGCCCGACAGCCCGTCCGAGCACAGCAGGTAGATGTCCCCCGGGCGCGGGTGCTCCGTGAGGATGTCCACCTGCACCGTCTCTTTCATCCCCAGCGCGCGCACGATGACGTTCTTGTGCGGGAAGTTCTCGATCTCCTCGGGCGTCAGCTTCTTCATCTTGATGTAGTCGTTGAGCAGCGAGTGGTCCTCGGTGAGCTGCGTCAGCTCCTTCCCGCGGAAGCGGTACACGCGGCTGTCCCCGACGTGGCACACGTACGCCGAGCCGTTGGCGAAGAAGATCGACACGATCGTCGTTCCCATCCCCTTGTACTTGGCGTCGGCCTGGGCGCTCTCGAAGATGCGCAGGTTGGCCAGCTTGATGGCCGTGATGAGGCGGTTCTCTTCGTACTTGCGCGCCTTGTCCATCTTGAACGGCCAGGTCACCTCGTCGTCGTCCTTGGTGGCCGTGAAGAAGTCCGACACGCTCTCGACCGCCATCTTCGAGGCGACCTCGCCGGAGGCGTGGCCGCCCATCCCGTCGGCGACCAGGTAGAGCGCCTCGTTCTCGCACAGAAAGAAGCTGTCTTCGTTGTGGGTGCGCTTCATGCCGACGTTGGTACGCCCGGCGATGCGCAATTTGTGCTTGCCCCACGGTCGCTCGATCATCTGGTTCGCTCTCCCAAGGTGGGCTCCAAGCGACGCGCGCGCAAGAAAACATATCGGCGTTTGCGCGCCGGTGTCAACAAGCCCTTCAACAGCCGGTCCCGAGAACGTCGTTCGCTCGGGCTGGCAAGCCAGCCTTCGCTTGGCCGCGGCTCCGCCCCGCGCCCGCCACCGGCGTTCTGGCGACCGGTTCATAGCCTTCTACGGCTCAGCGCTGGATCAGGCTCAGCTCCGGGCCGCACTCCACCACCAGCTCCGCCCCCGCGGTGTACGTGTCGCCGTCGATGGTGTACAGGATGGGCCCTTCGCTGAAGATCTCCAGGCGCTGCACGACCTGGTCGATGACCTTGTTGCGCTGAATGGGCCGGCCGACGAACACGCGCGGCAGCTCGGCGATCATCCCGAACGGCGTGGTGAAGATCCCCAGCACGTGAAAGCGCCCCGCCGTCTCACGCGCGCGCACGAACGGCCGGAAGCCCAGCCCGATCTCCGGCTGCGTGGACGCCGCCAGCGTGATGAAGTCGCGCTGCGCCCACTCCTCGCCGTCGGCGACGATGCGCGCCTCGAACCGCTTGAACAACCTCCGGATGGTCTGCCCGTTGATGAGCGCCGATCCGATGCCGCGCGCCATCACCTTGGCCGCGGTGGCCGGCGTCGGCGGATCGCCCGACCCGTAGTACATCTCCAGGAAGTTCTGCACCACGCCGTTGCCGAAGATGAACCCGTACTGGTCTCCCACCTTCAGCACGTGGCTCTTGATGGTCTGGAACCCTTCGCCGGCGGCGTAGCGCTCCACCAGGTTCGTCAGGATGCGCGAGGGCGCCGCGCGCATCACTCCGAGCCCGTTCGCCGTGGTGTTCATGGTCCCGCCGCGCAGCATCGCCACCAGCGGCAGCGGCTGCGCGCCGTAGGCCTTGATGAACGTCGTCAGCGTGACGTGGTTCGTGCCGTCTCCGCCGTTGATGGCCAGGACGTCGATGGCGGACTTCTTGAAGTACTCCGCGGCGCGTTCCAGCGATTCCAGGGACTCGGTGGCTTGCGCTGCCCCCTCCTGGCCGAGGATGTAGGCGAGGCGCTCCATCCGGGCGGGGTTGCGCTGGTTCTGGCGGGAGCGTGGGTTGGAGATGACGCCGATGCCGGGCACCGGTTGGTTGTACGGGCGTGTCGGCGATGCTGTCAAACGTCGCGTTTGACGCTTGCGGCCAGCGGCCGTACGCTCCCGTGCGATGAACGTGGCGTCGCGTCGGAGCGCGGGTCGGTGACGGCGCCCGGACCGGGGGAAGGGCGCCAGGCGGCGGCGTCGGGCAGCTTCAGGCAGGTGTCGCTGCCGGCGTTTCTCTTCGCGCTCTTCAAGCGCGACGCCACCGGCGAGCTGCACGTCCGCCACGGCATCCACACCGACGTCGTCTACTTCCGCGACGGATTTCCCGTCGCTATGAAGAACGACGTTCCCACGGTCGACGTGCTGGGGCAGATCGTCCACGAGCTG
>DASYRF010000288.1:0-25801 GCA_036004705.1 Myxococcota bacterium | reverse complement strand
CGACGCCTTCGTCCTGGTCGCCGACGCCGGCCAGCCCGACCGAGGTGCCGTCGCGCCCACGCAAAGACAGGGTCACGCGCCGGCCCGAATAGGCGCCGTTCACGTAGACGTCGACCAGCTCGTGCTTGACGTGCTCGACGTCCGTCCAGCGCAGCGCCGCGCCGCGGCGATCGCGCAGGCCGTGTTCGTAGATGCCCAGGCCGAAGTGGCGGAAGTTGATCCAGACGGCCACGCCCACGCCCGCCAGGACCAGCGACAGCGCCGGAACGGCGGGGGCGACGTCGCCGGCGAGGACGAACAGCGGCAGCACGCCCGCGACGCCGGCGACCAGCATGACCTGCCCGGCGCGTACGCCGCCGGGGCGCCGCGGGCGGCCGGTGACGATGCGGCCCAGCTCCGCGTCCTCGTCGGGAAAGCCGAGCACGCGCGGAGCGGTCCCGGTGCCGCCGGGGATGGGCGCTCCCGTCGCCGCCCCGGCCCCCGCCGACGCTGCCGCGCGCGCCGCGTCCCCCGCCGCCGTTCCCGGCGCCGCCGCAGCGCCCTCCGCGCCGGCGGGCGGGTGGGCGCACAGCCATTCGACCACGTGGAGGTTGGGCGTCTTGAGCGGCAGCACGATGATGAGGTCGGGACGGTCGAGCGGGAAGACGCGCAGCCCGCGCGGGCTGAAGCTGGCGCGATCGATCTGCTTCCACGCGAGCAGCGTTCCCGCGTGCAGCAGCCCGGCGCGCGTGACGCTCAACGGCCCGAACTGCAGCGCCGTGCCGGCGGCCAGAGCGTCGTGGGCCTCGCGCCCTAGACGCGGCAGCGCGCGCTGCAGCACCATCCGCATGGCCTTCATGGTCGTGGCGTGGTCGAGCAGGCCCATCGGCGCACGCTGCCCCGCCTTGCCGTGGACCACGGCGCGGCCGAGCGGGTCGATGTGCGCCTGGGCCAGCGCCGGCAGCACGATCGTGGCGATCTCGTCGAAAGGGAGGGCGACCGTGCCGCGCAGCGTGGAGCGCTCCAGCCCCCACTCGTAGACGGTCAAGCGCCCGCGCGCGCACGCGGCCGCCCACAGGCCGAAGAGCGCCGCCGACACCGCGGCGGCGGCGGCGAGGGCGAGGCGCGCGACGTCGCCCGCGTCGTCGGCGATCACGCCCATCAAGGCGCCGGCGGCGACGACCGCGCTTGAGGCGGCGAGGAGCAGCGCGAACGCCAGGCCGGCGCGGGAGACGCGCGCTTCCAGCAGCGGCGCGCCGGCAGCGGCAGCGGCGGCGGCAGCGGGTTCGGCCATGGGCAACGGGCGGGGCGGGGCGGGGCGCTCGACGCGCCGCCGTCAGTGCGGCGCCGCCGCGGCGGCTGGAGCAGGGCCTACGTCGGCGATGCCGGCGATGTGCCAGCGGCCCTCCGCCCAGCGCAGCGTGAAGATGAGCTCGGCGAAATCCTCGCCGCCGACGACGAGGTCGGCGCGCTCGCGCGCGCGGACAGTCGCCTGCGTGTTGGTCGGGTCGATCTTCTCCTCGAGCACGTCGACGCCGTACTTCTCGATGACGCGCGCGTACACGGGGAGGTAGTCCCGCCCGTCGGTGGGGAAGTCCGCGGCGAGGTACGTGGCGGCGCGGTCGCCGTCCTGATGGTCGAGCGCGGCGGCATAGGCGCGCACCACGCCCGCCGGCGAGCCGTCGGTGGTGCAGCCGAAGCTGGGCGTGGCGAGCCAGGCGCACAGCAGCACCGCGGCGAGGGCGAACCAGGCGACGCGCATCGGCGCACTTGATAGCATCAAGGACGCGCGCGCGCCAAGCCCTCGCGCTATGCTCGCGCCGTGGCTGTCCCACGCACCGCCGCGAAGCCCCGGCCTGCTCGGGCGGCGCGTGGCCTCCGCGAGCGCAGGCAGCCAGGCGCGCGGCGCCGCGCCCCGCGGCCGGATCGGGCGGCGAGCGGCGCTCACGTGTTCGTGCAGCCCGGCGCGCGGCTCGGCGCGCTGAGGCCCGCGACGCTGCGGGCGCGCGCCCGGCGCCTGCTGGCGGCGCTGCGGCGCGGCCCGTGGGAGCTGAACGTCGTGCTCTGCGGCGATGTCGAGATGCGCCGGCTGAACCGCACGCACCGCGGGGCCGACCGCCCCACCGACGTGCTGGCGTTCCCGATGGGGTCGGCCCGCGCCCTGGGCGACGTGGTGCTCGACACGGACGCCGTGCGTCGCCAGGCACGCGACCGCGGCGGCTGGGCGCGCGCTCACGCCGCCGCCCGCCCCGGCGCCGGCTGGGACGCCCTCGCCGAGGCCACCATGCTGCTGGTGCACGGCGTGCTGCACCTGTGCGGCCACGACCATCATCGCCCCGCCGACGCCCGCCGCATGCTCCGGCGGGAGCGTGCCCTCTTCGCCCAATTGCATCGCGGCGACGGGAGCCGGAGCCGGAGCCGAAGCCGGAGCCGGAGGGCCAGCGCCGGTGACGGATATCGTTAGCCGCCGCCGGTGAACCCGAGGACGAGCGGCACCACGACGCCCAGCGCGTCCTCGGCGGGATCGGGCACGTCCACTTCCCTCTCGGCGCGGTAGAGCGTGACCCCACCACCGCCGCGCGCTTCGACCAGGAGCGTCCAACGGCCGGGCTCCACGGGCGGCGCCTCGACGGCGCGCCCGAACCCCATCAGGCAGCCGTACACGATGCTGGCGGACGCGCCGTCGGAGCGGCCCACGCGCACGCGCACGACGGTCACGCCGGCCTCGGGGCACGAGCGGCCGTCGGCGAACGTCCAGCTCACCAGCACTGCGCTCGTCGCGGCGCCGTCGGGCGGCGGCCCGGGAACGCCGCCGCAGCCCAGACACACTAGCGCGGCGAGCGCGACAGCCGCGCTGGCCGCCGGCGCGCGGGCAGTTGGGCGCGGCGTGACTCCCCGGTTCCCACAGTCTGTTTTCACTGGCGGTTTCAACGCGTTGACCGCCTTTTTCAACAAGCTTTCCACAGGGTGTGCTACCGCGGCACCACACCCCCGATTGCCGCCGGCGCGCCGCCACAGTACAAGCGACACGGCCATGTCCGCAAACGCGCTCGGCCGTCTCGCCGCCACGCCGCGCGCGCGCACCGCCGCCGCCTACGTCGCGCTGGGCGTGCTGTTCCTCTGGCCGCTGGCCCTCCATCCGACCTGGATGGGGAGCGGCGATTGGGCGTTCTTCCATTTCTTCGAGGAAGCCTTCCTGCGCGCCGCCCGCGAGCACCACGAGGTCATGCTCTGGAACCCGTGGTATTGCGGCGGCAGCTTCGGCCTGGCCAACCCGCAGTCGCAAGTGCTGTCGCCGTTCTTCTGGGTGTCGCTCGCCCTCGGCGGGACAGCCGGGCTCAAGGCGCGCATCGTCGGCTACTTCGCCGCCGGCGCCGCCGGCGCGCACCTTCTCGCCGCCGACACAGGCGTGCCGCGCGGCCTCGGCCGCTTCTTCGCCGGCGCCACGTTCGCCAGCGCCGGCTTCTTCGCCTGGCACGTCGGCGGCGGGCACGCTGCGTTCCTGCCGTTCTACCTCTTGCCCTGGACCTGGCTCTGCTACCGGCGCGCCGCGGCGGGACGCGGCTCGGCGGGCGCGCGTGCAGCCTGGGCGGCGGCGCTGGCGGCGCTCTGGGCGCTCATGCTCTTCGACGGCGGGGTCTACCCGCTGCCCTTCTCGGTGCTGCTGGTGGGCTTCCACGCCGCCTGGGACCTCGTGCGCGGCCCCGACGCGCGCACGCGTGCCGCCGCGGTGCTGGTTCCGCTCGGGGCGGGCGCGTGCGCCGTGCTCCTCGGCGCCCCCAAACTGTGGCCGGTGCTCGACGTGCTGCGCGAGCTCCCGCGCGCCGTCGGGTCCAAGGACACGCTCGGGCTCGTCGACCCTGTCGTGATGTTCCTCGCTCACCGGTGGGCGCGCGCCTATCCGCCTCACGTGTACGTCTGGCCGGAGTTCGCCAGCTACCTGGGACCGCTCGCGGTGGCGCTGGCGGCGGGCGCGGCGCTGGCCAAGCCGCGCGCGCGGGCGCGGGAGATCGTGCTGCTCGCCTGCGCCGGCGCGCTGCTGGCGGGGAATCACGGGCCCTTCTCGCCCTACGAGCTGCTGCGGCGGCTGCCGCTGTTCGGGTCGCTGCGCGTCCCCTCGCGCTGGGCGGTGATCATCACGCTGGTGTTGGCCGTGCTGGGCGCCCACGGCGTCGCGGCGCTGCAACGCCTTCTCGGTCACGCGCGCGCCTCCGCCACGGCGCCCGCCGCGACGCCCCTGGCGGCGCCCGCGCTGCCGCCGTCGCTCGCGCTGCGCGCGGCGCGCGCCATCGTCACGCTCGGCCTCTTCGTCTGGGTGGCCGCCGCCGCCCCATGGCTCGCGGCCCGCGCCGCGCTCTGCGCCGGCGGCGCCCTGACGGCCGTCGCCGCCGGCGGTTTCTGGCCCCGCCGTCTCGCGCCCGGCCCCGCGGCGCGCGCCACGTTCGCGCGCGCGGCGCTGGGGTTCGCCGTGCTGGGCCTCGTGGAGGCCACCGCCGTCAACGGCGTGCAGCTCTTCCCGAGCTTCGATCGTCCGCCGGCGCCCACCTGGCGTGACGGCCCGTTCCTGCAGAAAGCGGGACGCGTGGGGCTCATGCACCGCTACGTCTGGAAGAATTACGGCAGCGTGCGCTGCTACGACGAGCTGCGCGTGCCGACGGGCGCCATCCGCACCGACGCGCCCTCCGAGGTCTGGCTCGAGCGCGCGCCCGGCCTCGCCGCGCCGGCGCCCGCAGCCGCGCCACCGCCTTCGCCCACGCCCGCCTTTTCGCCGGCGCCCGGGTCGGCCCCCGTGAGCGTACCGGTCATCGCCGCCTGGTCTCCGAACGGCGTCGAGGTCGACGTCACGCTCGCCACCCCCGCCCGCCTGGTCTGGAACATGAACTTCCATCGTCACTGGCGCGCCGTGCTGCTCGACGCGCCGGACACGCCGGTGGCGCCCGTGGCACACCGCGGCCTGGTCGCCGTCGACCTTCCCGCCGGCACGCACCGCCTGGCCCTGCGCTACGCCATCCCGGTGCTCGCGCCCGCCGTCGCCGCCTCGCTCGCCACCTCGGCCGCGCTCGCCGCCGGCTTCGGCCTGGCCGCCTTCCGCCGGCGCCGCCGCCGGGCCCTGCCGCCGGCGCAACCGGCGCCGCCGCCGGCCTCGCCTTGAGGGCGGAAACACGATCTGATATGCCTGAACGGATCGTGTTGAAGGACGACGACATGGCGCGCCTGGAGACCGCCGTCGCCTCCGAACGGTGGGAGCAGCGCCGCGAAGGGCTGCGCCTGCTCGGCAGCTCGCGGGACCCGCGCGCGCTCGCGGTCATCCGAACTTGCCTCGACGACCCCAACTCCGAGGTGGGCGTGGCCGCCGTCGTGGCGCTGGGGGCGCTGGGGTCGAGCGACGGCATCCCGGACCTCATCGCCGAGCTGCAAAACCTCTTCCGGAACCGGCGCCGCCGCCGCGAGGCGCTCCTCGGGCTGGGGAAGCTCGGCGACCCGGTCGTCATCCCCGAGCTCGCGCGCGTGCTCGAAGGGCCCGACCACTACGTCAAGGACGCCGCCATCGCCTCGCTGACCGAGTTCGGCGAAAAGGCGCTCCCGGTGTTGACCGGACGGCTCGACGTGGAGCGCGACATCGCCCTGCGGCTCCTGCTGGCGTTCGCGCTCGTGCAGCTCGGCGACCTGCGCGGCCTGCCCATCTTCTCGGAGGTGCTGGCCGACCACGTCGCCAGCCCGGACCGCTGGGACCCGAAAGCCATCGCCGCCGTGGTGGTGGCCGTGGGCGAGCACCGCCAGCGGCCTGCGCTCCCCGCGCTGCGGATTCTGGCGCGCGACGTGCGCTTCGACCGCATGTTCCCGGGGCTGGCCCACCGCGCCATCCGCGCCATCGAGGGCACGCCCTCGGGGCTGGAAGACACGATGGGCGAGGGCGTCGCGCCGCTGCCTCGGCCGCCGGCGGCCGGCGGGGCCCCGGGCGCGGGCGCGGAGGAGGAGGCCGCCCCGGGTGCCGCCACGGGTGAAGAGGCCGTCCCGCTGGACGCGGCCCCCGGCGTGGACGAGGACTCCGACACGCCGCCGGCGGCGTTCGTGGTGGCCAGCGCCGCCGCCGTCGACGAAGACGCCGACACGCCCGTGCCCGGCCCCGGCACGGGCGCCAACAAGGAGCCGTAGCGGCGGCGCCGGCCCCGCCGCCCCGCCGCCCGCCGCGCCGCGCGCCGCCCCCGCCGCCGCCGCCGCCGCCCGCCGCCACCGCCTAACCGCCATGCAGCTATCGGTCGTCATCCCCTGCTACAACGAGGAGGAGTCGCTTCCAGCGCTGCTGCAGGCGCTCGACGCCGCGCTCCCCGGTCTGGGGCGCACCTACGAGGTCATTATCGTCGACGACGGGTCCGCCGACGGCAGCTACGCGCTGCTGAGGGCCGCGGCGCGCACGCGGCCCTGGCTGCGGCTGGTGCGCCTGCGCCGCAACTTCGGCCAGACCGCCGCGATGTCGGCCGGCTTCGACCGCGCGCGCGGCGAGGTGGTCGTGCCCATGGACGCCGACCTCCAGAACGACCCCGCCGACATCGGGCGGCTGCTGGCCGAGATCGACGAGGGCTTCGACGTCGTGTCCGGCTGGCGCAAGGACCGCAAGGACCGGGCGCTGACGCGGCGGCTGCCCTCCGTCATGGCGAACTGGCTCATCGGGCGCGTGACCGGCGTGCGCATCCACGACTACGGCTGCACGCTGAAGGCGTACCGCCGCGAGGTGCTGCGCGAGGTGCATCTGTACGGGGAGATGCATCGCTTCCTGCCGGCGCTCGCGGCGTGGGCCGGCGCGCGCATCGGCGAGCTGGTGGTGACGCACCACCCGCGCCGCGCCGGCGTCTCGAAGTACGGGCTCGGGCGCACGCTCAAGGTCCTGCTCGACCTCTTGACGGTGAAGTTTCTCGGCGGGTGGGCGACTAAGCCCATCTACGTCTTCGGCCTGCTGGGCTTGCTGCTCTGCGCGCTGGGCATGGGCGCGGCGGGCATCGTGGTGGTCGAGAAGATCTACCTCCCGGACGCGCCGGCGCACCGCAACCCGCTGCTGCTGCTGGCCACGTTCCTCTTCATCATCGGCATGCAGTCGGTGATGCTGGGGCTGCTGGCGGAAATCGGCGTGCGCACGTACCACGAGTCGCAGCACAAACCCATCTACGTGGTGCGTGAAGAGGTCGAAGGGGAGGGCGCCTCCGCCCCCGACGTCACGCCGGCCGCCGCCGCCGCCGCTGCCGGCGCCTCCGCCCCCGACGTCACGCCGGCCGTCGCCGCCGCCGCTGCCGGCGCTGCCGCGCGCGGCGCCTCGGGCAGGAAGGGCTGACGCGCGATGTGCGGCATCGTCGGCGTCGTCGAGCCCGAGGGCCGCGTCGCCTCCGGCGAGGTCGTCTCGCGCATGGCGGGCACGCTGCGCCACCGCGGCCCCGACGGCGAAGGGCTGCACCTCGACGGGCGCGTGGGGCTCGGCCACCGGCGCCTGTCCATCATCGACCTCGCCGGCGGGGCGCAGCCCCTCTTCGGCGAGGACGGCCAGGTGGCGGTCGTGCACAACGGCGAAATCTACAACTTCCGCGAGCTGCGTACGGAGCTCTCGGCGCTGGGCCACGTCTTCACCACGCAGACCGACAGCGAGGTCATCGTCCACGCCTACGAGCAATGGGGCGACGCCGCCGTGGAGCGGCTCGACGGCATGTTCGCCTTCGCCGTCTGGGACGCGCGGCGCCGGCGGCTGCTGCTGGCGCGCGACCGCTTCGGCAAGAAGCCGCTCTACCTGGCGCGCTGCGCCGACGGGACGCTCCTGTTCGCCTCCGAGCCCAAGGCGTTCTTCCCGCACCCGTCGTTCACCCCGGAAGTCGACCCGCTCGCGCTCGCCGACTACCTGCTCTACGAATGCGTGCCGGCGCCGCGCGCCATGCACCGCGGCGTGCAGAAGCTGCGCGCCGCGCACCGCCAGGCCGTGGACCTGGCCGCCGGCCCCGCCGCGCCCGAGCCCTACTGGGAGATGTCCTACGACGCGCCGTCGCTGGCCGGCCACCCGGACCTCGGCGAGGCGGAGCTGACGGCGCAGCTCTGGGAGGAGCTGCGCGAGGCCGTCGCGCGCCGGCTCGTCGCCGACGTGCCGCTCGGGCTCTTCCTGTCAGGCGGACTCGACTCCAGCGCCATCGCCGCCGCCATGGTGGAGACGCTGCCGCCGCGCGACGTGCGCACGTTCTCCATCGCCTTCGACGACCCGAGCTTCGACGAGTCGGCCCACGCGCGCGCCGTCGCGCAGCACCTCGGCACGCGCCACGAGGAGGAGCGGCTCGACGTGGCGGCGGCGCGCGACGTGCTGCCGGCGGTGGCGGCGGTCCTGGACGAGCCGCTCGGCGACGCGTCGGTGCTGCCGACGTACCTGCTGGCCAAGTTCACGCGCCGCCACGTCACGGTGGCGCTCGGCGGCGACGGCGGCGACGAGCTGCTGTCGGGCTATCCCACTTTCTACGCGGACCGCGCGGCGCGGCTGGTGGCGCGTGTCCCGGCGCCGCTCTACCGCGCCGCGCGCGCGCTCGCCGATCGCCTGCCGGTGTCGCGGCGCAACCTGAGCTTCGACTTCAAGCTCAAGCAGTTCCTCAAGGGGGCTCGGCGCGGCGACGACGAGCGCCACGCGGTGTGGCTCGGCTCGTTCGACCCCGCCGAGCGCGCCGCCGTGCTGGCCCCCGACCTGGCGCGCGCGGTCGCCGCCGAGGCGCCCGACCCCTTCGCCGAGGTGCGCCGCCGCCTGGAAGTCGCGCGCCGGCATACGCGCGGGCGCGAGGACGAGCTGAGCGCCTACTACCTGCAGTTCTACCTGGGCGAGGACGTGCTGACGAAGGTGGACCGCGCCACCATGGCGGCGTCGCTGGAGGCGCGCGCGCCGCTGCTCGACACGCGCTTCGCGCAGTTCGCGGCGCGCCTGCCGGCGCGGCTGAAGCGGCGCGGAACCACCACGAAGTACCTCCTGCGCAAGGCGTTGGAGGGACGGCTGCCGCGGGCCATCCTGGCGCGCCCCAAGAAGGGCTTCGGCGTGCCGGTCGCCGAGTGGCTGCGCGGCCCTTGGCACGACCTCATGCAGGACCTGCTGGCGCCGGCGAAGCTGCGGCGCGAGGGGCTGCTCGACCCGGTCGCCGTGCAGCGCCTGGTCGCCGAGCACCTGGCCAGATCGCACGACCACCGCAAGCCGCTCTACACGCTCCTCTCGCTGGAGCTGTGGCTGGAGCGCTTCGGCCCGCGCGCGCCCGCCCGCGCCGCGGGCGCCGGCGCGCCCCGCGAGGAGAGCCGCCCGGCCCTGGCGGCGGGCGCGACGGGTCGGGCGGGCCCCGCCTGAGCGGCGCGTATGCAGACACACACCTACGAGATCGAGCGGCAGGTGCAGGAGCGGCACTGGTGGTTCCGCGTGCGGCGCCGCCTCGTCGCCGAGACGATCGCCGGGCTCGACCTCCCGCCCGCCGGCGAGGCGCGCGCGCTCGACTTGGGCTGCGGGTCGGGCAGCCACGGCCCGGTGCTGGCGCGCGTGGCGCGCGTCGCCGGCTGCGACCGCTCTGCCGAAGCGTTCCGCGAGGCTCCGCACGGCGCCTATGCCTGGCGCCTGCGCTGCGACGCGCTGCGCCTGCCCGTGCGCGACGCGTCGGTGGACCTGGTGTTGGCCGCCGATCTGCTGGAGCACCTGGACGACGACCGCGAAGGGCTCGCCGAGGTGCGCCGCGTGCTGCGCCCGGGCGGCTGGGGGCTTTTCCTGGTGCCGGCGTTCGGCTGGCTGTGGGGCGTGCAGGACGACGTGAGCGAGCACCGGCGCCGCTACACCGGGGCGCTCTTGCGCGGGCGCGTGGAGGAGGCGGGCCTGACGGTGGCGCGCGCCACCTACTTCAACACGTTCCTGCTTCCCCCCATCTTCCTGGCGCGGTACTTCATGCGCCGCACGGGGATGAAGGTGGAATCGGAGAACGAATTGACGCCTGGCTGGACGAACGGCCTGCTGGAGCGTGTTTTCGGGCTGGAGGTGCCGCTGCTGCGCCGCATCGACCTGCCGGTGGGCGTGTCGTTCCTTTGCCTCGCGCGGAAGACCTGACCGCGCAGGCGAACGCACCTCTCGACTCTGCCGAGGCCGCAAGAGCCTCCGCGCGCGCGGTCGCGGCGGGGTCTCCTGCAGGAGGGACATCCGATGGACGAGCCACAGAGCACCAGCCACGCCCCCGAAACTCCCGCGGCCGCGCCGCCCGCCGAGGCGCCGGCGCCCGAGGGGGCCGGCCGAATCCCAGACCCGCGAAGGGACCCACGGACGGCCACCGTGCTGGCCGCCCTCGCCGCCATCGCCGTGCTGGCGATCATCGCCTTCGTTTTCCTGCGCTCGCCCCCGCAGGCCGCGCCGGGCGACCATGCCGCCGCCGCGGCGGCGCTGGCGGCCGTCGTACAGCCGGCGGATCTGGTGGTGGTGATCTCCGCCGACCCGGCGGTGCTGGCGCCGTACCACGCCAAGGGGTTGAAGGCGGTGGCGGCCGAGAAGGTGCCGGCGGCGGCGACCGTGGGCTTCGCGCGCCTCTGGGTGGTGAAGCCGCGCGGCGCGGCGCCGCTGCCCTCCACCGCGGCGCCGGGCGCGCCGCCGGCCGCCGCCCTCGCCGCCGAGTTCGCCGCCGACCCGGTGCTGGGGCGCATGACCCCCGGGCCCGGGCTCGACGCCGGGCTCGCCGCCCCGGAGATCCTCTCGTTCACGCTGCCGGGCGGGGCCATGGGGTTCGACTTCGCCGCCGAGTTCAAGCGCGCGCGCGTGAGCGTGCTGCCCGACGGCGGCGGCGCCCCGCTCGCCTGTCCGCTCGCCGGCGACAAGCACCAGTGCCCGACCTTCAAGCACGTCTGGTTCGGCCCGCGCGACGTGGTCGTGTCGGGCGCGCACCACAGCTGCTTGTGGGCGCACCCGTACAAGGGCGGCACGCTGGAGATCGTCTACCCGGGCGTCAAGGCGGGAAAGTCGCTAAACGGCCGCTATGCGTTCACAGACGGCGGCGCCGCCGCGTCGAAGAAGCCGCCGCTGACGTTGGAGGTGACCGCCGGCACGGTGGTGTCGAAGCTCAGCGCCCCGCGCGCGCGCGGCTTCAAGGACTTCTCCATTCCGCTCGCCGGCGTGGCGCCCGGCGCCGCCGTCGACGTGACGTTCCGGGTCAGCACGCCCGACACGGGCGCGGCGCACTTCTGCTTCGACGCCTTCATGGTCGAATGAGCCAACCGTCCGACCGGCGCGGCGCCCGCGGCCCCGGCGCCCTCGTGGTTCAATGAGCCCCACGTCCGACCGGCGCGGCGCCCGCGGCTCCGGCGCCCTCGTGGCTCAATGAGCCCCACGTCCGACCGGCGCCGCACGATCGTCCTCTTCGCCGCGATCGCCGCGGGCTGGCTGTGGTTCATCCCCTACTTTCCCGAGCTGAACCCGCCCAACGAGAGCGTGCGCGTGTACATGACGGTCGCCGCCGTCGAGGAGCACACGTTCGCCATCGACGCCGTGATGCGGCGCTGGGGCTACGTCAACGACAAGGCCAAGGCCTGCACCGTCGACGCGGCGCCGCGCGAGAAGATCCCCGATTGTCCGCGCGGGCCCGGCGGCGCGCGCGGCTGCCGCTGCACGCTCTACTCGTCCAAGGCGCCTCTCACCAGCTACCTCGGCATGCCGTTCCACGCGCTGAACGTCCTCGCGCACCGGCTCTTCGCGGCGGCGCCCGCGCCCGCCGATCCGCGCCCCGCGGCGACGGCGGCGGCGGCGACCACGCGGCCGAGACCCGCCTCGTCCCCGGCGCCGGCCGACCGCGGCCGCCCCTCGCGCTTCTCCACCTTCTACGTGCTGCGGCTGTTCGGCGCGATCGTCCCCGGCTGGCTCGGTGTATGGCTCCTCTGGGCCGCGCTCGGCCGCCTCGACGTGTCGCGCTTCACGCGCGAGGCCACGACGGCCGGCTTCGCCCTCGGCTCCATGCACTTCACCTACAGCACGCAATTCGTCAGCCACTCCCAGGCCGGAACCGCGCTCCTGGCCGCGTGCCTCGCCATCGACGCCGCCGCCCGCCCGCGCCCCGCCACCCGCGCCGCGCCGGCCGGCGAGTCCTTCGGCCCCGGCCCGCCCGCGGGCGCCGCCGCGCCAGGGTCGTCCGGCCCCGGCGCGCCCGCCACCGCCTCCACCGCGCCCGGTCCGTCAGGCGAAAAACCGTGGCGCCTGTGGCTGCTCGCCGCCGGCGCCGGGGCCGCCACCGCCGCCGCGCCCGCCTTCGAGTACCCGACCGCGCTCGCCGCCCTGTGCTGCGGCGCCTTCGCGCTCTGGCGCCTGCGCCCCTGGATCCGCTTTGTCCCCTACGCGCTCGGCGCCGCCGTTCCCGTCGCCCTCGTCGGCTTCTTCCATGCGCGCGCCTTCGGGTCGCCCTTCAACAGCGGCTACGCCTTCCTGGAGAACCAGCTCTTCGACAAGATGATGGCCCCCGGCTTCCACGGCGTGCATCTTCCCGGCCTCCACGGCGCCGCCGAAGCGCTCGCCGTGTCGCTCTTCTCGCTCCCCACGGGGCTCTTCTTCTTCTCGCCGTTCCTGCTGCTCGGGCCGGTCGGCCTTTACGTCGCGCTGCGCGCCGGCCCGGGCGCCGGCGAGCCCGTCCACGGCCGCCCGCTCGCCGTCACCGCCGTCGCCGTCATCGCCGTCATGCTCGCGTTCCTGGCGTCGCTCGCCATCTGGCGCGGCGGCTGGCAGGTCGGCCCGCGCTACATCGCCGCCGTCGTCCCGTTCCTCGCCCTCTACGCCGCCGTCGGCGCCGAGCGCCTCGCTCGCGCGCTTCCCGTCTACGGCAGCGCCCTCTACGCCGCGCTCGTCGGCGTCGCGCTCGTCCTCACCGGCCTCCCCACCTGGGTCTACCCGCACCTCCCCGAGGCGTTCCTCAACCCGGTCTTCGACCTCGTCGTGCCGCTCCTCGCGCACGGCCACGTGCCGCTCACGCTCGCCTCCGTGGCCGGCGTCTACGGCCTCGCCGCCGCCGTGCCCGGCCTCGCCGCCGGCGCCGCCACCGTCGCCTGGATCTGCGCCGGCCCGCCCGGCCTCGCCCGCCCCGCGCGCCTCACGCACGCCGCGCTCGCCGCCCTCTTCGTCGCCTCCGTCACGGGACTCCTCTCGCAGCTTCACTTCGAGACCTCCGGCACCAAGGAGACCACCGAGCGCGTCGTCGAGAAGTTCTACCCGCCCGTCCCCGGCGCCGGCGACCCCGCCGCCGCGCTCACCGCCGCGCTGCGCGCCCACGCGCCGCCCGACACGCTGGCGCCCCTCTACGCCCGCGCCGGCCAGACCGACCGCGCCCTGCGCGCCTACCGTGAGTCAATCCGGTTGACGCCACCAGCCAACAAAGTTGGCGTTGTCCCTCCCCGATGACAAGCTAAGTCCTCGATGTTCCTACGTAGCGGCGACCGCACGGATCTTGCTACTGCACTGGCGTGGATGCATCGCCGTCGCTCCCCCCTCGTCCGGACCGCCGTGCTGGCGGTCGTCTTCAGCGGGCTCGCCTGCGTCGGCCCCGTCATCATCCTGCCCCCGCCCGACGCCCCCGAGGGCGTCGACACCGAGGCGCTCGCCGGCTACGCCACGTACTGCGGCCAGGTGCACCGCGGCGAAGGCAACGACGGCGACGCCGCTTACGCCTTCGTCTTCATCGTCAACGACGGCACCAGCGGCCCCGTCGACCGCGCGCCCGACGTCGCCGTCGTTCGCGCCAACGTCTGCGGCTGCTACGAGGACCTGACCGTACGCGCCGAGCCCGGCGACCAGCTAAAACTCTACTACTGGCGCGACGACGGCAGCCCGTCCGAGTCCAAGCTCTTCACCGCCGACCTCAGCGACGAGCTCATCAAGGCCCCGACGTCCTGCATCCCGTGCTCCGAGAGGTGTCCGTGATTCGCCGCCGCTCGTTTGACTTGGCGGGGCCGAAGCCGGTATCTTGTCCGGTGCGGCTCAGCCCACAGGTTCCCGGAGGCTCCATGCGAAGCAAGCTCCTTTCGTTCAGTCGGCCGGCGGCGCTCGCCGTGGCGGCGCTCGCCGTCTTCGGCTGCACCCAGCGGCCCTTCGTGCCGGTGCACGGAGACCCCGAGGGCACGGCGCTCGAGACTTTCGTGCAGACGGAGAACACCTCCGCCACGATCCTGTGGGTCATCGACAACTCGGGATCGATGTGCGAGGAGCAGTTCAACGTCCGCAGCAACCTGCAGTCGTTCATCAGCTCGTTCCTGACCGCCGCGCCCGGCGCCACGTTCCACATGGGCGTGACCACGACCGACACCTCGAACGTCTCCGTCGCCGGCCGCCTGCAGAATTCGCCGCAGACCGTCGTGGCGAGCCCCCTGTGCCCCACGCCGCCGCCCCCGCTCGACTGCACGACCGGCCTCCCGAGCCCCCTGCCGAAGTGGGTCGACGACGCCACGCCCGACATCGAGCGCACGTTCGGCTGCATCTCCTCTGTCGGCATCATGGGCTTCGGCGGCGAGACCGCCCTCGGCGGCGCGCGCATGGCGCTGTCCCCGACGCTCCTCGCCGACCCCATGGCGAACGCCGGCTTCTTCATCGACGGCTCGCTCCTCGTCATCATCTTCCTCGGCGACGAGGACGACTGCACCGTCTGCTCCGGCTCGACCTGCGCCCCGCTCCCCGGTCTGCAGTTCAACCTCGACTGCTCGATCAACCGCGTGAACGAGCTGACTCCGATCAACGACTTCGTCAGCTACATCCAGTCGCTGTCGAACGGCAGCGGCGGCACCGTCGGCGACAGCGTCCTCGTCGCCGCCATCATCGGCCTCGATCCGATGGGCAACAGCATGGGCCCCGTCATCGCCGACCCCGGCGGCGCCGATTCGCTCGTGCCGATCTGCTCGGTCGCCGGCCAGGGATCCGCTGCGCCGGCGCCGCGGATCGAAGGCTTCACGCGCGGCTTCAACGACCATCTCGAGTTCAGCATCTGCGACACCGACTACGGCCCCGAGCTCGCGACCATCGGCTCGCGCATCGGCTCGCTGTTGCAGTCGGGCTGCCTGCAGCACCCGCCGTGCCCCGGCGTGGTCGACGAGCAGGTCGTCGTCCGCGTGATCTCCAACGGGATGACGACCGAGCTGTCGCCCGACCAGTACGACATCGTCTGCGCCGGCGGCACCCAGACCTGCCCCAACTCCGCCGACGCCACCTGCGGCCCCGACGGCTGGCGCATCGACTTCCTGAACCCCGCCCTCGTCCCCCCCGGCGCCACCGTCGAGGTCCACTACGCCTTCGACACCGGCGACGGCTGCGTCGCCGAGTAGCCTCCCACCGTCTTCCACGTCGCCCCGCACGACGGGTTCGTGACCGTCGATTCGCTGACGGTTTCCCCGACGCCCGGCCACCCCCCCAAGGCGGGCCGCACCGCATCCTCGCCTCGTGTTTACCCTGATGGGGCGGACAGCCGCGGGGATGCACGGATCTTGACGGCTGAAAGGGGCAACCCATGAGGGCGAAGCGGCGGTTTGCGACTGCGCCCGTGGTGCTGGCGGCATGTCTAGCGACAGGCTGCACCGGCAGCTCGCCGGCGGACGAATGCGTCTTCCCTAAAACCCCTACGCTCAATCCAGCCGGCGTCTTCGCCGACACGCTCATCCGCGGCCGTCCGCCGGAGAGCATCTACGCGGGCAACACCTGGGCGGCGCTACGCGACGCGGACGCGCTGGGCTACCGCTGGATCGAGGTCGACGTGCGGATATCGGCGGACGGCGTCTTCGTACCGGCCCGACACGACTCCCTCGACAAGTTCACGGACTGCGCCGGCAGCCTGGCCGCCTTCACGGTTTCCGATCTGGCCGCCTGCAACAACGACCGCGACGGCGCTGCCAACCCCGTCCGCCCTCTGGCGGACGGGCTGGTCGACACGAGCTTCGAGGGCGTGTACCTCGACCTGAAGTCCACGTCGTCGGCGCCCGTGTCGACGCCGGACCAGATCGTGGCGGCGGTCGCGACGCTCGCCTCCGAGATCGCCGACCCGACCATCCTGGTGGGAATGTCGTATGACGAGGCCGCCGCCGCCGCGCTGCTCGCCGCAGGCTACCGGGCCGGGCTGAAGGGCTACCCCGCCGACACCAGCGGTGCGCTCGCGCTCATCGACGCAACGGCGGCGCTGGGAGGGGAGATGGTCTGCGTCCACCTGTCGCTCTATGACGCGGCGACCTTCCAGCACGCCGCTGAGGTGGGCGTCTGGAACCTGCCCTGGGCGGAAGGCACCGAGATCAACGCCGACTCGATGGCGCTCTTGATCGCCGGCCAGGCGGGAGGCCTCATCAGCGGCTTCCCGCACGAAGTGGAGTCGCTCTACTCCATGTCGTGCCAGGACTAGGAAACGGCTGCGCAGGACAGTGAAGGACCCGACTGTGGTTAGCGGGCTCCGCTTCGACGCACCTGTGAGCACCAACCCCGCTCGACGAGCGGCGCCGCGCGTTGGGGAGAAGCGCCTGCGGGGACTCGGCGCGAGCACCGGAGTTCTGGCGGTCTCGATCTCAGCCGCCTTCGCGGCGTCGGCCGCCTGCAGCGGCGTCCCTACCGCACCGCCGGGTGCCTTTGCGGTTGCCTGCACACTCGGCCCGCCGTCCGCTGGGCCCGCGCTGGCACCGGCTGACCACGATCCCCAGGATTTTCCGGAGCGCATGGACCTCTTCCCGGTTGGCGTAGCCGCCGGAGACGTGGACGCGACCACCGCCATCTTCTGGACGCGGTACCTGGGAGATCAGCGGACGCGTCTATGGGTGCTCGAACGTGACGACGGCGTGAACCCCATCCTCTACACGCGTGTCGCCATCGACGCGCCGACTTGCGCGGCCAACGACGAAGGCATCGTAAAGCTGGTCGCGACCGGGCTGCATCCCGGCCGGACGTACGACTACCTCTTTCTGGACGAGGATCTGAACGGGGCGTTGCTGGGACGCTCGCGCATTGGCACGTTGAGAATTCCGCCGAGTGCGGGACTTCTGGCGCCGGTCACGTTCGTCGCCAGCGCGGACACGGCGATCAGCCGGGCCCCCTTCGAGCTCCTTTCGCACGTCGCCGTGGAGAACGCCGACTTTTTCATCTTCCTCGGAGACACGGTGTACGCCGACCCCGCCGTCACGCGCGTCGAGTACCGGGCCTTCTACGAGGACAACTGGAGCGATCCGAGCCTGCAGGCCCTCATGGCGGCGATGCCGTTCTATGCGATCTGGGACGACCATGAGGTTTTCAACAGCTGGGACCCTACGACCATCGATCCCGACCGGCTGGCTGCGGCCCGGGGCGCCTTCCTCGAGTACAACACGGTCCGCGAGAGTCCCGCGGAACCGACACGGCTGTGGCGCAGCTATCGCCGAGGCGACACGCTCGAAATCTTCATCCTCGACTGCCGCGGGGAGCGCCGGCCGGCCGACGGGGTGTACATTTCCCCCGAACAGCTGGCCTGGCTGGAGACGGGGCTGCGCGACTCGACCGCCGTCTTCAAGATCATCGTGCACGGCGTTCCCATCACGGAGATGGCGGGTGTCTCGCTCGCCTTCGACCGCTGGGAAGGCTTCCCGGCGCAGCGCGACGAGATCCTCGGCTTCATCGCCGCGGAGGCGATCCGGCACGTCTACTGGCTGACCGCGGACATGCACATGGCCTTCATCGGGGACCTGCCGGAATACAGCGGGCACGAAGTCGGCGTCGGCCCGATCGCCGCGGGCCTCAATCCCGATCGGGCCCTTCAGGTCGCGCAGGCGCCTAACATCGAATTCGTCGAGGCGATCTTCAATTACGCGATCCTGACCGCTGATCCGCTTTCGATTCCGCCTACGCTCACAGTGTCGATGCGCGACGTCACGGGCGCGGAGTTCCACCGCGTCGTGCTGCAAGACTGACCCGTCGGCTCCCGGTCTCTCTTCCCAAAACGGACCGGCGCGGGCCACGGCCGCAATCTGGCGACCGTGCGGTCTAGGGAGGGGCGTGGCGGGCGACGCAGAACGAGTCGATCTCGGCGCCGTACTCCTCGACGACGCGCGCGGTCAGCGTCACCGGGGTGACGGTCACCTCGGTGATCGAGCGGAACTCGAGGTGGGTCCCCAGCGGCGTGCACTCTGGACGGTTGTCTCCGGGAAGCGACGGCGCCAGGCGTCCTACGTTGCTCATCACGTGCAGGAGCGGGCGCGCGCCGGCGCCGAGGTCGATGCGCGAGCGCTCGTAGTACGTGTCGTGGCCGACCAGGACCAGGTCCGCGCCGCCGGCGGCTTGCATGGGGACAACGAGATGCTCCATGACCCAGGCTCGCGAGGCGGCCCGCGGCGCATAGGACGACGAGCAGGCGGGATAGTGCCAGGCGGCGACGACGAACGCCGGATCGTCGGCGCCGTCGTGGGCGGCCGTGACCGCGCCCGCCAGCCAGCCGGGCTCCGCCGCCGCGATGTCGGGGTTGAGGCTGGAGTAGGTCGAATCGAGCGTGAGGAATAGGACCGGGCCGAAGCGCGTCTCGTACCAGCGCTCGTTGCCGGGCAGGACAAAGAGCTCTTGCAGCAGCGCGTTGCCGCCCGGTCCGTCGACGTGGTTCGAGCCGCACGGCAGGAGGATCACGTTCGAGATCCAGGGCGCCGACGTGCGCAGGTAACTGCGCCAGTCCGCGAGGCGATCCCCGTCGTCGACCATGTCGCCCGACTCGACCACGACATGCGGCCGAAACGCGCGGATCTCGTCGCCGAACAAAGCGACGCCGTCCGCCTCGCTGGGCGCGTGAAACTCGCCCAGGTGCACGACGCGCACCGCTTCGCCCCCCGGCGTGACGAAGACGCCGCGGCGTCGCGCCGCCCGCGCGCCGTCGACGCTCACCTCGTAGGCATACGTCGTCCCTCCTCGCAGCACCCCCAGGTCGACGTGGTGCAGGTAGGCCGCTGGGCCGACAGTCGCGAGCCCACGCCGCCAGCCGTCGACCGGCCCGAAGCTCACGAGGCCCGTGCTCGGCGCGACCGTGCGCCAGCTCACCACGATGCGCCCCGGCGCCGGCATGGTGAGCCACGGAGGAAAGTCGAACGCCGCCGGCAACGGCTCGTCAGGCGGCCACGCCGGGTCTCCGTCGCGCGCCGCGCCGGCGTCCGCGGTCGCGCCGCAAGCCGCAATGTCCGCGCTCGCGTCGCTCGGCGCCGGCGGAGGATCACACCCCGCCACTGACGCCACCGCCGCGACCCACAGCCAACGCATGGCCCATTGTACCGCCGCCCTGCCTGCGCGCCGGCACGGCCACGCGCGCGGCCCGCGGGCGGCTGCCCTTCGGTACGCCGGCGCTACGCCGCTGGCGCCCGCCGCGGTAGGGTGAGGAATGGACCCGAGCGCCGGCGCACCGGCCGCGGCCGCCTCGGGCCGCGGCCCCGGGACTGCCCTGCGCCGGTGCGCCTGGCTGGGCGCGATCTTCGCCGGCGTGCTCGTGCTGCACGCGCCGTACTTGTGGCCGGGCGGTCCTTCGTCGCGCGACGGCAAGCCCTGGAAGCTGATGCAGGACGAGGGGACCGTGCTCTACGACGCCGCGCGCATGGCGGCGGGCGAGGTGATGTACCGCGACTGGTTCGAGTTCCAGGGCCCCGTCTTCTACGTCGTCTAAGCGTCGGTGTTCACGCTGACCGGGCCGTCCATGGTCGCGGCGCGCGTCGTGAGCGCGCGACGGCCGCAGGCCGGCGGCGGGCCCAAGCATGTCTGAGCACGCGGACACATGCCGGATGCTCGGCACGCGGCCGTTGACCCCGCCGACAACCTGACGCCTCGACCACCCGGCAGTCGGTCAGCTCACGGGCCGCGTCTTCCGAGAGCCGCCAGCGTCTCCAGCTCCGCGATCGCCTCGAGATCCTTGGGGCGCCCGGCCGCCCGTTTCGTCTGGATCAACTTCTCCACACCGAGGCAGAGGATGGACTGGTCGAAAACTCGAAGGGTGACCGCGTGCGGGACCAGCTGCTCGTATCCGCCTCCGCCGATGATCTCGCCGAGCAGATCCACATCGCCGATCGCGGTCGTGAGGGTGAAATTCAGTCCGTGGGCTAGCGTCCGAGCGTCCCACTGGAACGGAAGCCCGGGCGGCGCTCCCCTCAAGTAGGGCGCGTGTGGGGCCAGCGCGGCTACGACACGGCGCAGGTTATCGGCGCTACGGTCGTAGACGACGTCGAGATCCTGCGTGAGCCGCGCCGAGCCGTGCGCCGTTGCGGCGGCGCCCCCGACGACGATGAATCGAACGCCCGCGCCCACCAGCGCCCGGAGCAGGGCTGGGAAGTCTGTCATGGCCCCGGCCGCGTCGGGGCGACGGCGCGCCCGGCACGGCGCAGCTCCTCCGCCAGGCGTTGCAGCTCCATGAGCTGCCGGAACCGCTCTTCGGGCGTAAGCGTCAGGTTCTTTTCCAGCAGGGTCACGTCAATGCCTTCGCGGTACGCTGCCACGACCGGATCGGTGTAGCGATCAGAGTCTCCGCTGCTCGCCATGCGACCTCCGGTGCCAGGTTAGCACGAACGCAGAACGGTCCTCGGACGCTGGCGGCGTCAGCCTGGCGGAAGCCAGAGCGGCGCGAGGTTGAGCTCCAGGCGTCGAGCGGCTCGGCGCGCACGCGCGCGTCGCCGGCGAAAGGCGTCGGCGACGAGCCAGCGCGACTCGTGGAGACGCAGGACCTCGAGGGTGCGCGCGGCAGGATCGACGAGCCAGGCGTGAGCCAGGCCGGCCCGCGCGTAGATCGGAAGCTTGCGCACGCGCTGGCGCGCGCCGCGCGTGTGCTCGCCGGCGCCGCAGCCGTGCTGGCGGTGTTCGCGATCTACTACGCGGCGCGCGGGGCGATGCCCGACCTCGTCTATGACCTCTTCGTGTGGCCCTTCCAACAGTACGGCCTCGGGCAGGGGCACCTCACGTACGGCGCCGGGCTCGACGAGTGGCTCAAGGCGCATCGCGCGTTCCACGCGCCGTGGCGCTGGCCGGGAACGGCCCTGTGGGCCACGCACGCGCTCCCCTGGGCGGCCGTGCCGGCCGCCGCCGTCGCCGCGGCGAAGTCGTTGCGCCGCCTCGTGCGGCGCGACGGCGAGCACCGCTTCGCGCTGGCCGCGGCCGTGAGCGTGGCCTGCGTGAGCCCGCTGCTCGCCGGCTGCGCGCGCCAGGACCTGACCCACGCCGCGTTCCTCGCCTGCTTCGGCGTGCTCGCGCTGGCCGCGGCCTGCGCGCCCGGACGCGCGGGGCCGTCGCCGTGGACGCGGCGCGCCGCCGGGGCGCTGTTCGGCGCGGCCGGCCTCCTCGCCGTCGCCGCCTACGCGCACAAGGTCGAGGCCTCCTGGAAGCGTTCGCGCGCGCTCGGCGGCTGGGAGGCGCAGGTGCTGGGCCTGCCGAGCTCCGCCTGGCTCGTCAGCACGGCGCCGCCCGAAGCGCGCGTCGCCGTGGGCGTGCCGCACGCCGGCTTCCGCTACCTGACCCTGCGCCGCGCCGCCGTGGGCTACACGCTCGTGCCCGTGAACTCGCTCGACTACTTCTCGACGGCGCAGTGGCGGCGCTTCGCCGACGAGATCGCCACGCGCCGGCCCGCCGCCTTGCTCTTGAGCGACGGTCAGTGGCTGCGCCTGGTGCGCGAGCGCCCCGACCTCGCCACGACCTATCGAAACCTCGGCGGCGGCCGCTTCGTGCCGCGGGACACCGCACCGTCCGCGGCGGCCCCGCCGACGGGTGCAACCGGCGGTGGGGGCCCATGACCGTGCCGGCGACCACCGACGCTGGCGGCGTCACCCGGGCGGGAGCCAGAGCGGCGCGAGGTGCAGCTCCACGGCGTCGAACGGCTCGGCGCGCACGCGCGCGTCGCCGGCGAAGGCGTCGGCCACGAGCCAGCGCGACTCGTGACGGCGCAGGACCTCAAGGGTCCGCCCAGCCGGGTCGACGAGCCAGGCGTGCGCGACGCCGGCGCGTGCGTAGAGCGGGGGCTTGCGCACGCGGTCCAGTCCCGCCGTCGACGGCGACAGCCCCTCGCACACCCAGTCGGGCGCGAGCGTCACGTAGGGCGCGTCGGGTGGCGCCGGCATTCGCGCGCGGCGCCAGCCGGCCAGGTCCGGCACGAGGATGTCGACGCCAAGGTGCAGCTCGGGTTCGTCGACGATCCACCAGCCGCCGGGCGCATCTCCGCCGCCTCCGCCGCCACCCCCCAGGCCGAAGGGACCTCCCAGCAGCATCCCCAGCGCTGACGAAGCGATCGCATGCCCCATGGCCGGCCGCGGCGAGGCGACCAGCTCGCCGTCCACGATCTGCGCCAGCAGCTCGTCCGGGACCGCGAGCAGGTCCTCGTAGGTCGCCGGACGCCGCACCGCTTCGCCCATGTTCCAGAGGGAAGCACGGCGGCGCGCGCCGACCGCACGCGCGACTGCAGTAGGAGAGGGCGCGGCGCGCTGACGGCCGCACGACCACACCTAGTGCAGCGCGCGGATCATCAGATGGGCCACCGTGAAGTAGATGAAGAGGCCCGAGGCGTCGACCAGCGTCGTGATGAGCGGCGCGGAGATGACCGTCGGGTCGATGCGGAGCTTTTGCGCGGCGAGCGGCACGAACGCGCCCACCGTGTTGGCCCACGTGCAGACCACCAGCACCGTCACCGCCACGCAGCCGGCCAGGTCGTAGCCGACGCCCCACAGGAGCGCGCGGCCGAAGGCGATGCTGCCGAGGAGCAGCCCCAGCAAGAGGCCCGTCGTGACCTCCTTGCCCACCACGCGCAGCACGTCGCGCAGGCGCACCTCGCCCAGCGCCAGCGCGCGAATGATGGTGGAGACCGTCTGCGAGCCCGCGTTGCCGCCCGTGCCGATCAAGAGCGGGATGAAGAACGAGAGCGCCACTACCTTCGACAGCTCGCTCTCGAAGTAGCGCAGCACCGTCCCGGTGGCCGTCTCCGCCACGAAGAGGAGCACGAGCCACGTGACGCGGCTGCGCACCACTTTGGTCAACGACGTCTGGAAGTAGGGCACCTGGCCGGCGATCTTCCCGGCCACGCCGCCCTGGTTCAGGATGCCCGCGCCCACCTTGTCGAGCGCCGCGTCGAGCAGATCGTCCACGCGCACCGCGCCCACCAGCCGCCCCGAGCGGTCCACCACCGGCAGCGACAGGAAGTCGTGCGTGCGGATGATCTCGGCCGCGTCCCAGCGGGCCGTGTCCTCCGCCACGGCGATCGGGTCCCGCGTCATCATCTCTTCGAGCGGCTTGTCCGACGGCGCGACCGCGAGCTCGCGCAGCGGTACGACTCCCACCAGGTTCTGCCCCTGCACCACGTAGCAGTTCTGCGCGACCTCGATGTCGGCCGACTGCTCGCGCAGCGCCGCCATCGCCTCGCCCGCCGTGCGCGCGCGCTCGCAGCGCCAGATCTTCGGCGTCATCAGGCGCCCCACCGCGCCCTCCGGATGCTTGAGGACGCGCTCGACGTCGGCCTTGTCGTCGGGCGCCAGCGCCTGCTCGATGCGCGCGCGCTCCTCGTCGTCGAGCGCGCCCAGGATCGCCACCTGGTGGTCGGTCGGCATGAAGCCCAGCAGCGTGGCCGCGCGCGCCGGGTCGCACGACGCCAGCACGCGCGAAGCCGTCGACGGATGCGCCGAGCGCAGCATCGCCGAGGCCCGGCGCAGGTCGCTCGCCTCCACCAGCTTCTTCCCCTCGGCCAGCGAGCGGCGCGAGAGGTCGCGCCCCAGGTCGGCGGGGCGGACCTTCTTCACCGCCTCCTTGAGAGCCTCGCCGCCGCGGCGGAGCCCCTCGTCGACGCCGGAGAGGTCCGCCAGCGGCACGACGTTACGAACGGCCTCTTCCCCTCCGGGTGGTCCGCTCATGCGTTCCTCCTTGCCATGGCGTGGATGATCGCCTGTGAACCCCGGCGTGGGCGCAAAAATTCGCCTGTGTAAGTCGGTGTAGTATAGTGTGTGCGGAGGCCGGGAACGACCGATGAACGCGGCGACCAAGAAGAAGCTGACCCTCTACTTCCCCGAGGCGATGCTGGTGGAGGCGCTGGCCGAGGCGAAGCGCCAGGACCGCAGCATCTCCTGGATCCTGCAGGCGGCGTGGAAGCTGGCGCGCAGCAAGATCCGCAGCTATCCCACTTCGGAGATGACGACGACGCCGGAGACGTGACAACGAGGCGCCCGCGCGCGCACATCCGCGCGGCAAACGTGTGGCAAGGCCACGAACCGTGAGAACCGAGCAGTCGGGGGAGCGGCGGCGCGGCGCGCGCGCGCGGCCGCTATAGCTCTAGGCCTTCGAGCGGATCCTTCGAGATCTTCGTCTTCGGCTTGGCGGTGGCCGGCTTGTCGTCGCCGTCCTTCTTCACCGACGAGCGCGGCTTGCGCGGCTTCTTCACGTCGCCGTCGTCACTGCCCGCCACCTCGTCGGAATCGGTCGGCGCCGCCGTCACGACGATGACCTTTTCGGTCTCGACGGGCTTGATGACCGTCTTCTCCTTGATGACTTCCTTCACCTCGGGCGGCTTGACGACGAAGTAGACGACCGCGCCGGCGAGACCGAGCGTGGCGACGACGCCGGCGCCGATGAGGGCCTTGGCCACGCCGCTCAACGTGTGCGGCTGCGCGATGCCGGCGTTGAAGGCGTCGGCGTCGAAGCGCCGGCCGGCCTTCTCGGCTTCGAGCCGCGCGCGCTCGAGAGCGGCCTTGCGCTCCACGTCGCGGCGCGCGGAGTCCGCCGCCATCTCGATCTGCAGTTTGCCGTGCTCCTCTTCCGCCTTGCGCTCCGCCTCCTCGCGCGCGCGGCGCCCGGCCTCGTCGGCCATGCGACGCTGCTCGTCTTCGCGGCGGCGGCGGTCTTCTTCTTCGCGGCGGCGCTTCTCTTCGTCTTCACGGCGCTTGCGTTCGTCGTCCTCTCGGCGTACGCGATCCTCTTCGATGCGCTTGAGCTCGTTGAGGGAGAAGAGGACGGAGTTTTCACGACGCTCCGACATGCGCTTCATCCTTCTTTCTGGCGGCGACCGAACACCCCGACTGCGTAAGGTACCAGCGCCACTGGGACAAGTCAACGTCGCGCCGCCTGCAAATTGCTTGTGAGGCGTCGGTCAATCGCGTAGGATTCTCCTTGGTTTAGGCGGCGGAACGGCTCCACTGGTTTCGAGCGTTGCACGGTGAACTCCGAACGGTGACCTGGCGCGTGTTGGGCGCGCGCAGGGACGCGTCCCACAGTGGCGGTGAACACAGGAAACCCCGATTCCCCCGGCAAGCGCCGACGCCCGAGCCGCCGACGGCTACAGGTGCCGGCCGACGAAGTCCCGCGCCCGCAGCGCGGTGACGACGCCGAGCCGGGCGAGTCCGGCCCCTACGAGACGCTGGACGACGACGGGGAGAGCGAGGATCTGACCCCCGCTCCCGCGCCGCCTGGAGCGGCCGCGCCGTCTTCGCCGCCGCCGCCACCGCCACCGGCGTCTTCGACTGCGAGCCCGGCGACACTCCCGTCGGCGCCGGCCGGCGCGTCGAGCGCGGTGGCGGCGCGCGGCCCGGCGCTCCCCCCGCCGCGGCCCCCGGCGGCGTCACCGATAGGCAGCGGCTCGAGCGGAAGCGTGGGAGGGCGCGCCACGACGGGCGATGAAGGCGTCGTGGCCGTGCGGCAGATCATCCGCATCGGCGGCGACGAGCCCTCGAGCGCAGCAGGGACGGCGCGCGCCGCGGGCGCCGCGCCGCGGCCGGCCGCGGGAGGGACGGCCAGTGCCGCGGGCAACACCTCCGGCAGCGGCGGGGCCGCGGGTGCACCGGCCGGCACCGGCGCGACCGGCGGCAGCGGCAGCGGCGTTGCGGGCGGAGCGGCCGCGGGCGCGCGCGCGGC
>DASYRF010000287.1:0-29773 GCA_036004705.1 Myxococcota bacterium | reverse complement strand
GCGCATCCGGAGATCACGCGCCTGCTGGGCAAGCTGAAGTTCCGCACCAGCTACGCCCAGAATTTGTTGCTGCACTCCATCGAGACGGGCTACCTCGCCGGGCTCATCGCCGGGGAGCTGGGCGTCAACGTGAAGCTGGCGCGGCGCGCCGGGCTGCTGCACGACATCGGCAAGGCCTGCACGCAGGAGCTGGAAGGGCCGCACGGGCTGGTGGGCTCGCAGGTGGCGAAGCGCTATGGCGAGAAGCCGCTGGTCGTGCAGGCCATCGCTTCGCACCACGAAGAAGTGCAGCGCCCCGAGAACCTCGTCGACCACATCGTGGCGGCGGCGAACCTCGTGTCGACCAATCGCCCGGGCGCGCGGCGCGAGGCGCTCGACACGTTCGTCAAGCGGCTGGAGCAGCTCGAGGCCATCCCGCGCTCGTTCCCGGGCGTCGAAGCGGCGTTCGCCATCCAGGCGGGGCGCGAGGTGCGCGTCATGGTGCTCAACGAGAAGGTGTCGGACGAGCAGGCGGTGGCGCTGTCGCGCGACATCGCCAAGCGCATCGAGGAGGAGCTCGCCTACCCCGGGCAGATCCGCGTGAGCGTCGTGCGCGAGACGCGCGCCGTCGACTACGCGAAGTAGGGGGCGAGGCCATGGGTTTCAGGCCGGCGGAGGAGCAGCTCGCGACGCTGAAGCTGGGCGCGGTGAGCCTGGAGACCGAGGCGGAGCTGCTGGCGAAGCTGCGCGAGGGGCGGCCGCTGCGGGTGAAGGCGGGTTTCGATCCGACGACGGCCGACCTCCACCTGGGCCACACGCTGGTGATGCGCAAGATGGCCCAGTTCCAGCAGCTCGGCCATCTGGTCGACTTCGTCATCGGCGACCACACCGCGCTCATCGGCGACCCGAGCGGGCGCGACACGACGCGCCCGGTGCCGACGCCGGAAGAAGTCGCGCGCAACGCGCGCACCTACACCGACCAGGCGTTCAAGGTGCTGGACCGCGAGAAGACGCGCGTGCGCTTCAACTCGGAGTGGCTGGGGAAGATGTCGTTCGAGGACGTCATCCGGCTGGCCGGGAAATACACCGTGAGCCGGATGCTGGAGCGCAACGACTTCAAGAAGCGGCTCGACGAGGGCGCGGCCATCTCCGTGCACGAGCTGCTCTACCCGCTGGCGCAGGCGTACGACTCGGTGGCCCTGCAGACCGACGTGGAGCTGGGGGGCGACGACCAGTACTTCAACCTGAACGTGGGACGCGACGTGATGCGCCGCTACGGGCTGCCGGCGCAGTGCCTGCTGACGACGCCGCTGCTGGAGGGGCTGGACGGCGTGAAGAAGATGTCGAAGTCGGTGGGCAACTACGTGGGCGTGGATGAGGCGCCCTTCGACATGCTGTCGAAGCTGCTGTCGGTGAGCGACGAGCTGATGTGGCGCTACTACGCGCTGCTGTCGCTCGTGGGGCCGGACGAGCTGGAGCGGCGGCGCCGCGGCCATCCGCTGGAGGCGAAGATGGCGCTGGCGAAGGAGATGGTGGAGCGCTACCACGGCGCGGCGGCGGCGGCGGCGGCCGAAGGGGACTGGCGGGCGCGCTTCCAGAAGCACGAGGTGCCCGACGAGATGCGGGCAGTGGCGCTGGACGCCGCGCCGCTGGCGCGCCTGCTCGCGGCGGCCGGGCTCTGCGACAGCGTCTCGGAGGGGCGGCGCCTCCTGGCGCAGGGCGCGGTGTCGATCGACGGAGCGCGCGAGAAGGACGCGAACCGCGTGCTGGCCGCCGGCACCTACGTACTGAAGGTCGGCAAGCTCCGCTTCGCGCGCGTCACTGTCCGCTAGCGCGCCCGCGCGAAGAAGCCCACGCCGCCGAACCGCGGCTAGGTGCCCGGGCGCGCGCGGCGCGGAGCGGGCGTCGTCGGAGGCGCGGGATCCGGGCCCGGCGCCGGCGCCGGCAGGACTTCGACCTCCGGCATCACCTTCGGTTTGGCGCCGTCGGTCGCGGCGGGCTTCGCGGGCGCCGGCTTGGACGGCTTGGCGGCGTGCCTCGCCTTGGGCTTGGGAGCAGGCGTGGTCGCGGGCCCCGCCTCGCCGTCACCGCCGTAAGGAGCACGAACCGAGGGCGCGCCGAACGGGTCCTTGAGGTCGCTGCGCGCCGGCGCAACAGAGCGCCGCGCGCCCGAGATCACCGTACGCATCTCCTCGACGAGCCGCCGCAGCTCCTTCGCCATCCCCGGGTCGAGGCCGTCGTCCCAGCCGGGCGGGAACAGCGCGTCCAGGTCCGGCGGGTCCCCCCAGGCGCCGCCACCGCCCCCGACGTCGTCCCCGTCATCGTCGCCGGCGTCGACGCTGTCGTCGGCGTCGCCTCGCGGCGCGGCGCTCGCCCCCCCGCGCCCTGCGGGGCCCAGCCGCAGGATCCACTTGCGGTGTGCTCCCGTGCCCGACCCATAGGCGTCCCAGGAACCGGCGTCGCCGGGGTCGTCAGTCCCGGCCTCGGCGGGCTTCACGTCGAGCGTGGCGGTCTTCTTCACGAACGCCCCGCCGCGACGCAGCCCCATGACGACGCGCGCGCCGACGCCGGCGTCCATGACGGCGCGCTGAAGGTCGCCGAAGCTGGAGATGGCCAGTCCCCCGAAGCGCACCACGACGTCGCCGGGCACGAGCCCGGCCGCCGCCGCAGGGCTGTCCGGATAGACCTTGGTCACCAGCGCGCCGCGCGTCCCCGGCGGCAGTGCCAGCGTGGCGCGGCCGTCGTCCGACGACACGTCTTCGCCTTCGATCCCGAGCCAAGGATCCGTGCCCCACACGTACACCTTCGGCGCCTTCTCGTCGGCGGGCGACGGGGCCTTGTCGGTGGGGCCAGGCGGCGGGTCGAACGCCCACGCCGGTGCGGCGGCAAGCAGCGTCCCCAGCGCGAGGAGGACGGTGGCGGCGCGACGGAAGCTCCGAGCGTCCATCTTGGTGAAGTGTAGTACGTGCGGTGGGCCGCCGCCATTCCGCGCCACGCCGCGAGCTCAGGACGCGGCGAGGCGCGCCGGCCGCGCGAGGCCGCAAGCGCCGGCGACTCCGTCGCGGTAGGCAAGCCACAGCTCCAGAGATCGCTCGGCGGCGTGGGCGGCTTCGCGGCGGTCGGCGGGGTCGACCACATGCTCCAGCACTACGCGCCACGCATCGCGCCGGTGCGAGCCCTCCACGCGCCGGTGCGCGGCGCTGAGCGCCAGGTACTTGGGATCGAGACCGTGGTTCACCACCAGCGGGTGCTGCGCGATTGCGGCCGCCACCGCCGCCTCGCGCTCCGCTTCGCCGGGCAGCGGGCCACCCTCCCCTCCCGCCGCGCGCTCCTCGCGCTCCAGGTCGGCGCGCTCGCTCTTGCTTCCCTCGACGAAGACGGTGGCCACGACCGCGCCGCGCCACCACGGGCGGGCACGCGTGGCCTCGTCGAGCCAGGCGCGGTAGGCGGCCGACGCCGGCAGCGGCGCCGCGCGCTCGAACGCCGCGAAGTCGAACCCCAGCCCTTCCACCATGTACAGGAACAGCTCCGGGTGCGGGCGGCCGGCGACGAGACCGCCGGTCGCCTCCTCGTAGAGGTTCTCGGCGAAGGCGCGGCGCGCGCCCAGCGGCGGCTCATTGCCGAGCACTCGCGCGATCAGCACGGGAAAGTCGCGTACGTACGTCACGTACTCTTGCTGCAAATGAAGCTCCAGGGCCGCGCGCGAGAGCCCAGGGCGCGCGAACAGCGGCGCCGCCCAGTGATCCTTGCGCTCCATCACCGCCAGCAGGCGCTCGCGGAAGAGGTCGCGCACGCCGTCGACGTCCATCACGGATGCGCGTCGGCGCGCGCGCCGCGCAGGCGGCCGCGCCGGTTGTAGACGACGACGGTGAGCGCGGCGACGTTGAACACCGTGCCGATGATCACCATGTCGCGGATCCAGCGCCAGTCGGACAGCAGTGGCGCCGCCACGCCGGCGGCCCACTCCGCGAACGTACCGACGTAGATGAAGCGGTGCCAGGGCACGAAGACCAGCGACAGGAACCCCGCTGCCGAGGCCACGCACCCCGCCACCGCCGCGCTGGTGCGCCCGGCGCGGATGAAGGCGCGCGCCAGCGCATACCCGGCGACGCCCGAGATCGGGTAGGCGAGCGTGGCCGCGTAGCCGACCCAGCGCGGATGCGCGGTCGGGTCGACGAAGTACATCCAGCTCCAGGCCGGATAGACGGTCATGAGGTAGACGCCGATGGGCCAGAAGACTCCCACCGCGAACGCCGTCGCGCGCAAGAACGCCTTGCGGTCGCGCACCGCATCCCCGGAGCGGATGTCGGCGGCGGCCGTCAGCGCAAACAGGTGGCCTTGCATGAGGCTGATGAACACGTCTTGCGGGACTGTTGGAATCACCCCCCTTCGCGCTGCTCGAGGACGCCGCGCGCCGCGACCAGCGTGGCGACTTCCGGGGGCAGCTTCGCCGCGGCACCGAGCTTGTCGGGGTCGCGGTCGATGTCTTTCCAGGCGCCGGCGAGGCGCTGGGCCAGGTCGAACCACTCCTTGCGCGGGAACTGGTCGCCGAGCGTGACCTCCCACGCGGGGCGGCGCACGGCGACGCCACGCAGCAGCGCCCAGTCGTGCAGCGTGTCGTTGTGGAAGCGCTCCACGCGCTCGAGGAGCGCGCGCACGGCGCCGCGCTCCAGGTCCTTGGGGGCTGTCCACAGCTCCAGGCCCGTCTGCTCCACGACCACGCCGAACGGCTCTTTGAGCCCCGTGTCGGCCGACGGCGCCAGCAAGTAGCCCTCGCCCGAGGCTTCGCGGTTGCTGCGGAAGTGCAGCGGCTGCGGGCCCAGGATGAAGTCATTCACGACGATGGCCGGCATCAGAGACGGCGGCTCGCCCCAGGGCTGCGGCTCGCCCATCGCCCAGAGAAGGCCGTCGAAGTGCGTCAGCGGCATCGGGCGGCGGTGGAGCGCCCGGACGCACACCGGCCAGCGCTCGTGGAGGGAGCTCTTGGTCAGCTTGCTCACGGCGGGCTATCCTACCACGACCTCATGGCCGCGCCGCGATGGCTCGCCGGCGCGCCGCTCTCCTTGACCGAGCGCGAGCGCGCCTTGCTGGACGAGTTCCTAGGGCGCGGGCTCGCGGGGGGCGCGCCCGGCGTGCGCGACGGCGGCGTGCCGGCGTGGCTTTCCACGCGCTCGGTCTTCGGCACCATCTTCTTCCAGTCGACCGTCCAGTTCGCCGCGCAGCGCGACACGGCGTGGGCGCGGGGGCTGCTGGTCCACGAGAGCGTGCACGTCTGGCAGTACCGCACGGTGGGGGCGCGCTACGCGGCGGGCGCGCTGTGGGACCAGCTGCGCTTCGCGCTCGCGACGGGCACGCGGCGCGGCGCCTACGTCTACGAGCTGGAGGAAGGGCGGCCGTTCGTTTCCTACGGGTTCGAGCAGCAGGCGCAGATCCTCCAGGATCACTACCTGGAGCTGCGCGAAGCCGTGACGGCGTCGCGGCGCCGCTACTGCCGGAACCTGACTGTCCTGGGCGAGACGCGCGCGCGCGCCATCGCGGCACGCCATCGTGAATGGGTGTGCGAAGGCAGACCCGCACGCTAGCCCGGTTGGCCCAACTACGATTCGGGCACGCCGGCGAAAGGGGCGGAGGCGGAAGCGGCGGCTTGGCCGCCCCGCCGACGTGGTCGGGGGCATCGGAGCACGGCGTCTGCGCCACGCGCACGGGCCCGGGCAACGCGAGACTAGATCTTCACGGGCCAGTCGACCGGGGTGGCGACGCTGTTGGTGGGGAACTTCGCGGTCGAGAGCGCGCCCTTCACGCAGGTCTCGCCGGCGGTGCCGCTGTGGCCGGACAGGCGAATGCCCTTGGTGGAGCCGTTGGGCTGCACCGTGAAGCGCACGACGAAGCTGTGCTTGCCGCTTCGCCCCGCTTCGCCCAGGAGGCACTTCTTCACCTCGGGGAAGGCGGCATTCCAGCCGGACATGAGATCGGCTCCGGTGAGCGGCTCCCCGCCGATGGCGCCGTCGTCGTCGCTGTCGTCGTCGCTCACCGACAGGCTGATGGTCTCGCTGTCGTCGTAGCCGCTCGCCCACTTCTTGCGGGCCTTGCCGCTGCCCTTCTTCTTCGCCAGCGCCACCTTCAGCAGCTCCTTGGGCAGCTTGCCGGCGGCGGCCTTCAGCGACTCGGTGGGGTCGTCGCTCATGTTGGCGGCCAGCTTTCGCACCACGGCGGCCCCGTCGAGCGCGTACACCTCGTCGAGGTCCTTCACGTGCTTGGGCCCGTAGATGATGTAGGCGACGGCGCCGATGACCGCGAGGATGCCGGCGACGATGCTGCCGGCGATGGAGAGCTTGATGTTGCGCGCGCGGCGGATGACGGCGAGGCGCTTCTCCTCTTCGATTTGCTTGGCACGTTCGGGCCGCCACTTCACCAGGAAGGGGGCGAAGTAGGGGATCTCGTTGAGCACGAAACGGTCGGTCGTCTCGCGATCCTCGATCATGTCGAACTCGGTCACGCGCAGCTTGCGCACCTGGTTGCGCAGCTCCTCGGCGCTGAACGGGCCCCAGTCCTCGTTCCCCTTGCAGACGAGCCACCGCTCCTGCTTCTCGATGTTCTCGTCGAGCGGCAGAACGTCGTCGACCTTGAAGCCGACCGCCACGGGCTCGCCGGCGACCACTCCGGGACGAAGCGGCGCGTCGCCCTTGATGCGCGTGCCGACTTTCGGCGCGCTCGTCGCCGTCGCGACGGCGGCGCCGCCTCCCACGTTGCCGGCGGGCGCGGCGCCGGCGCCGGAGGAGGCCGCGCCAGCGGGGTCGGCCACCGCAGCCGCGGGCCGCGACTCGTGTGCGGAGTCGCTCTCCTCCGCGGTGAGCGCCGCACCGAAGGCGGCCTGCACGGCGTTCTTGAAGGCGGCGGCACCAGCGGGACGCGCGGCTGGATCCGGCGCGAGCGCGGCACCCACGACTTCGTCGGCGGCCACCGGGACGTCGGGCCGCGCCGACGAGAGCGCCTCACCCGGACGCGGCGGGCGCCCGACCAGCAGCTCGAAGAGGATCACGCCCAGCGCGTAGACGTCGCCGGCGGCGGTGGGCGCGACCGCCCCGGCTCCGGCGAGCATCTCGGGCGCCAGGAAGGGCGCGAGCGCCGCCTGAAAGCCACCCTTGCGAGGGAAGCCGACGGTGCCGGCGCCGAGTCCGACGTCGGCGAGCTTCACGCGGCCGTTGCGCTGCACTTGCACGGTATCGACGCCGAGTCGGCCGTGCACGCCGCCGGGAAGTGCGGCCAGCGCGTTGCACGCGTGGGCGACGACGTTGTAGGCGCCCTTCACGGAGAAGGGCTTGCCCGATTCGCGCTTGCGCTCGAGCAGCACGCGCAGCGCCGTTCCGTCGACGTGCTCACCAGCCACGTAGATGTACGCGCCGGCGCGGCCCATGCCGTAAGTCGCGGCGATGTTCTTGTGCTGCACGGCGGCGGCAGCCTTCACCTGAGCGCGCAGTGCGCCCAGCGCTTCCTCGCCCGGAGCGAGCGCGGCGTCCATCACGCGCAGCGCCACGGTGCGGCCGGTCTTCTCGTCCTTGGCCGCGTACACTGCGCCCAGCTCGTCGGCGCGCAGGGGAGCTTCCACGACGAAGCGGCTTCCGACCTTGGCGCCCGCGGCCAGATGGGTGGCGTTCGTGCCGTCGCCGCCGGCGCCGGCGGCGCCACTGCCGACGACGTCCGTCGGACCCGAGTCCGGGGCGACGCCCGCGGGTGGGGACGCGTCGGGATCGTTCGGAGGTGGGCGGTGCTCGGTCATGAGTTCCGCGGGGAGCGGCCGGCCCGCTCCGCTGCGACTGGCGATTGTACAGGACGCCGCGCGCGCTTTTCAACGCCCGCCGCCCCGGCGGGCCCTGATCGCGGCACCAGGGGGCGCTATGCTCGCGGGCGTGGCCGACGTCACCCAACCGTCCCGCGGTCGTCCGCTGGCCGTGCTCACCGCGCTGGTGGGGGTCCTGGCGGCGCTCGGCGTCCTTGCCACGCTGTTTCCGGCGGCGGAGGACGGCTGCGCCGCAAGGCACGGCCGCGGCGGCGGCGGCGGCACCGGCACGGGCGCCGGACCGGCCACGGCGCGGGCGCCGGGCGCGCACGGCCCGCACGGACCCAAGCCGGCGGCGCTGCACGGGACGGTGCGTGACGCCGCCACGGCGCTAGGCATCGCCGGTGCACGCGTGTGGGTCGCGGCGCCGGGTTGGCCGGACACCTCGCCAGCGGGAGACGGGGGCACAGCCGCCGGCGACGCGCCCGCGGCTGACGCGCTGGCAGAGACCGCAACAGACGCGGCGGGCGACTGGCGGTTGGACGCCCTGGCGGCGGGCACGCTGCAAGTGCTGGCGGTGGCCCCGGGCTACGCGCGCGCCGCGCGTTACGTGGCGCTGGCGGCGGGCGCCGAGGCGGGCGTCGACTTCGTGCTGGGCGCCGGCGCCCCGGTGCGCGGCGTGGTCGTCGACTCGGAAGGGGGTCCGCTCGCCGGCGTCGAGGTGCTCGCCGAGGCGCCCCCCGACCCTACCGCCGCTGTACCGCCCCTGCCCGCACGCGCCCTCAGCGACGAGGGCGGCCGCTTCTCGGTCGAGGGCCTCACGCGCGGCGCCACCGTGGACCTGCGCGCGCGGCGCGCCGGTTTCCTGGAGGTGACGGTCCCGGGGATCGTGGCGCCCGCGGACGGCCTGCGCGTCACGCTCGATTCGATCGGGCGACTCTTCGGCACCGTGTTCGACGCGGAGACAGGCGCGCCCATGCCCTACGCGCACGTAGACGTCGCCGGGAGCGGGGTATGGCCGCCGCGGGTCGTCGTCGCCGACGGCTCGGGCTTCTATCACGCGCTCGGCCTCCCCGAGGGCGTGTACGAGCTGCGCGCCACGGCCACCACTTCCGACGGCGCGCCGCGCGCGTCGCCGGTGACGGAGGGCGTGACTCTGGGCGGCGAAGCGCTGGAGCAGGGCATCGACCTGGCAGTGGAGCCGGCGGTGGCGGTGCTGGGGCGCGTGGTGACGGCGGGCGGCGCCCCCGTGCGCGGTGCGCGCGTGGTGCTGGGGCGCGGGCCGCTGCACCTCATCGCCGACGTGGCGGAGACCGACACCGACGGCGGCTTCGGGTTCGTGGCCGTCCTGCCCGACCGCTACTACGTCGACGCGTGGGCGCCGGGCTTCGCCGAGGTGCATGCACGCGAGGTCGTCGCGCCCGGCGCCCCCGGCACGGACAGCCTGCCGACGGACGCGGTGCCGGCAGGCGGGGTGGCCGCCGGGGCGGACGACGGCGCCGCGGCGGTCGCGCTACCGCCCTGGGAGCTGGTGATCGCGCTGGTGGCCGGCGCGTGGCTCCGCGGCGAGGTGGTCGACGCCACGGACGGTCTGCCGATCGCCGGCGCCGAGGTCGAGGTGCACGGCGGCGACGAGGCGGGTGAGGTCCCGTTCGTCGCCTCGGCCGGCGGAACGGTTGAGCGCGAGCGCGTCTTCCGCGCGCGCGCCGGCATCGCCTCGGGCGGCGGCGCGCCGGTGGGGTCGTTCGTCACCGACGCCGCGGGCGCCTTCTCCGTGGGCGGCCTGGCCGAAGGCACGGTGCGCGTGCGGGCACGTGCGCCCGGCTACGCCGCCGGCTGGAGCGCGCCGGCGCGGGTCGCGCTCGACGGCGTGGCCGGCGTGCGGGTCGCGCTCTCGCCGGGCGTGACAGTGACGGGGCGCGTGCGCGACGACGGGCACGTTCCGATCGAGGGCGCTTGGGTGCGCTTGGTCGCACGCGGCGGCGGCGGCGCGATCCTCCCCGGCGAGGGCGCGCGCGGCACCGACGCGGTCGTCGTGCGCACCGACGCCGCCGGCAGCTTCACTGCCGGCGGCATCGCCGGCTGGCTGCGCATGACCGTGCGCGCCGACGGCTACGTTCCTGCCGAGATCGACCTGGGCACGCCGGCGCCGGGCGCCACCGTCGAGCACGACGTGGTGCTGGTAGGCGCCGGCACGACGTTGCACGGGCGCGTCGTTGACGAGCGCGGCTTCGGGGTGGCCGGCGCCGAGGTCAGCGCGGTGGGCGTGCGCGCGGCGGCGACGCTGCACGCCGCCGGACTGACCGACGAGTACGGCGAGTTCAACCTCGCCGGTGTCGACGACGGCGCGCTGGCGCTGGCCGTTCGCCACCCCGACTTCGCCCCCGCCACGCTCGCCGACGTACACGGCGGGCCCGTCGAAGTGCGCGTCGTGCTGCAGGCGGGCGCCACCCTGGCCGGAACCGTCGTCGAGAACGGCACCGGCCGCGACGTCGCGCACTTCACCGTGGAGCTGCGCCCCGCGGGCGGCGCCGCCGCCTCGCACCCGCCGGAGCGGCGCGAGTTCACCGGCGGCGCGTTCCGCTGGCCGGGCCTGGCCGTGGGCGATTACGCGCTGCGCGTGCTGGCGCCGCCGTACGCGCCCGCCGCGGGGGCGGCACACGTGGGCCCCGGGGCAACGGCCGACGTGACCCTCGCGTTCACGCTGTGGGAGGCCGGCGCCATCGCCGGCGAGGTTCGCGAGGCGCCGAGCGGTACGCCCCTGCCGGGCGTGCGCGTGGCCGCCTACCTTGCGGCGGGCGCCGCCGGTCCCGGGCGCGGCGCGGCGGCCGCCAGCGCCGTCACGGCCGCGGACGGCGGCTTCATCCTAGGCGGGCTGGCCCCCGCCGACTACGTGGTGGTGGCGCGCGACGCCGAGCACGAGGATGCCGCCTCCGCCGTCGTGCGCGTGGAGGCGGGGACGACGACCGACTTCGTGACCCTCAAGACGCGCATGCGCGCCGCCGCCCCTGGCCCCGGCGAGTAGCGCGCCGTCGAGTACCGGTCGCGAGACCTTCGTCCGCGGATCCCTCAGCGGACCCAGAGCGGCGCCAGTTGAGCCGCCGCCAGCGCGCAGGGCAGGCCCGCGACCACCAGCCAGCGCGCCCGCGCCGTCCACAGTCCGCCGGCGCCGACGGCCCACAGCCAAGCCAGCCCCCCCAGCGCGGGGGTCCAGGACAGCGTCGCGTTCGACGGGCGCAGCGCGGCCGCGGCGCCCAGCAGCACCAGCAGCGCCACCGCGGCGCTCAGGGGCCCGCGGCGTGGCGGCCACAGCACGTGCCGCCGGCGCACCAGCGCCAGCAGCCCCGCGCCGAGGCACGCCAGCGTCGCCGCCACGCCGCACAGCGCCAACGCCTGCCCCACGCCGAGCCGCCCTTCGGCGAGCGCGCCAAACGGGCCCGGGGGCCACAGCGCCTCCGCGGCACGCGCCGGCGCGCCGCCTGCGTTCAGCTCGGCGAGGCGCCGCAGCCGCACCGCCACGCCGCCGATGTCGCGCAGCAGCAGGCCTAGCGCCGCCAGCGCGCTGAAGCCCCCGAGCGCGAAGCCCCCGACCAGCGCGACGGGGACGACGCGCAGGCCGCGCGGGTAGGCGTCGCGTACGTGCAACAGCGCCACCGGCAGCAGCAGCAACGCGGCCGCGTCCAGCAATCCCACCGCGGCGAGCGCGCAGCCCGCCAGCGCGGCGCGCCAGCGGGCCGGACGCCGGCGCAGGCGCGCACAGGCGAGCCACACGCCCAGCATCAGCGCGCCCAGCGGATGGCCGCTTCCGGGCAGCAGCGCCGTCGCCGCCCCGGCCGCGAGCGCGGCGGGCGCAGCCACGCCCGCTTCCGCCGCCAGCAACGCCACCGAGCCCGCCGCGAGCGCTCCTGCCCCTGCCGAGACCGACCGCGCCTCGCCGCCGAGCGCTCCGACGAGGTCGCTCAGCGGTAACACCGCGCGCGCGGACCCCTCGTCCAGGTCGGGCAGTCCCACGCCGCCCCCCCGCGGCAAGAGCGGTCGCACCATCCACAGGCCGGCGCCGAGAACGGCAGCGGCCAGGGCGGCGAGCGCCGCCGCCGAGCTGCGCGACGCCGTGGCGCCGTACGGCGCAGGAGTGGGGACGCGGCTCATGGCGCCGCAGGTTAACGCAACTGGAGACGTTGTCCCGTTTCGCGCCGCGCGGAACCGTTATGATGCGGCCGTGTTGCGCTTGCTCCACGTCCCCGCGCGCATGTGGGTCGTCCTGGCCTGCGCGGCCACCCTGGCGCTGGTGCTGTGGCCGGCCACCGGCGGGCTCGGCGTGGCCGCGGCCACGTTGCTGGCCCTCACGCTCGTCCTGCACGGTGCGGTCGTGCCGGGGAGCCCCTTTCTGCTGCCGTCGGTGCGCCGCGGACCGCGGACGGGACGGCGAGTCTCGCTGACGTTCGACGACGGGCCCCACCCAGTGTTCACGCCTCGCGTCCTGGAGGTGCTCGCCCGGCACGGCGCGCACGCCACCTTTTTCCTGATCGGGCGCTGGGCCAGCGCGCATCCGGACCTGGTGCGGCGCATCGTCGCCGAGGGCCACACCGTCGGGAGCCACACGCACACCCACCCGCGCAACGCGGCGATCCTGCCGCCGCGCCGCATCGCGCGCGAGATCCGCGAGGGGATGCGCGCGATCGCCGACGCGACCGGCCACCTGCCGCGCCTCTACCGCCAACCCATGGGCGTCGTGAACCGCTGGATCGGCCCGGCGCTGCGCGAAGCGGGCGTGACGCTCGTCGCTTGGTCGCGGCACGCGCACGACAACCGGCCGCGCCCCGACGCCGCCGCCGAGGCGGAGCGCCTCGCGGCGCGGTTGCGCCCGGGCGACATCGTCTGCCTGCACGACGGCGACGACCGCGACCCCGGCGGCGCGGAGTGCGCGCGGCGCCGCACCTACTCGCTTGCTGTTCTGCAGGCCCTGCTGCCGGCGATGGCGCGCGGCGGGCTCTCGTCCGTTCCCGTGGAGGAGCTCATCGGCGCAGGGCCCTCGCTGCTCGGTGACGCGGGCCCGCAGGCACCGCACGCGCCGGCGGAATCGGCGACGGGCGGCGGCGGCTGACAGCGATGGCGCGACGCACGCGTCAGGCACCGGCGCGCCGCCCGCGCGGCTGGGACCGCTTCTACCGGCTCGTCGAGCGCATCCCGCGCGGGCGAGTCTCCACTTACGGCGCCGTGGCCGCCATGGCCGGGATGCCGCGCGGGGCGCGCCACGTAGGCTTTGCGCTGGCGGCGCTGACCGGCACGCGCCACGGGGTGCCCTGGCACCGGGTGCTGGGGGCTCGCCCGCGCGGGCACGCGGGCGTGTCGCTGCGCGACCCGGTGGCCGGCGCGTTGCAGCGGCTCATGCTGGAGAAGGAGGGCGTTCGCTTCGACGCGCGCGGCCGCGTGGCGATGGCGGAGTTCGGGTGGCGCGGCCCGCTGAGTCGGCGGGGTGCGGGCGCGCGCGGACGGCGGCCGCGAGGCGCCGGTCGTCGGCGCCGACCCCAGAGGCGGCAGCAGGATTTCGGCAAGCGACGGCCCGCCGTGTCCGGACGACGGTCTCGTTATCGGTCTATCGACAGCCCGCGCCGGTGAGCTTGCTCTTGGCGGTCGGTCCGTCGAGGGGGCCGCCGTGTCCGACGAAGAGGCGCTTCGAGCCGGCGTCGACGAGCGGCGCAATGTGCGCCTCCGCGGCACGGCAGTCGTCGTGGAAGAAGTGGCGGGCCGGGGCGTGGGGGCTGAGCGTTCCCCCGCGCAGCATGTCCCCTACGATCGCGTCGCCCGACGCCAGCACGACGGCGAGCGAGCCCGGCGTGTGCCCTGGCACCAGCACCACCGTGCCCTCGACCCCGTATGGCTTCAAATCGAAAGGCGAGTCGATCAGGATATCGGGCGTAATCGGTGGAAATGGCAGGTCAGAGAACGGACGCAGCGCGCGGGCCAGGAGCCCCATCGGCCGCAGGGGGCGGTCGTGACCGGCTTCGAGCATCTCGAGGTCGCCGCGCCCCGCCAGCACCTTGGCCCCGGACAGCGCCCGCATGCGGCTCGCGCCGCCCGCGTGGTCGCCGTGTCCGTGGGTGAGGACGATCAGCGCGAGCGCGCGCGGGTCCACGCCGAGGCGCGCGAGGCCGCGTTCGAGCTTCTTGGTCGAACGGCCCCAGCCGGTGTCGACGAGGATGGGCCGCTCGCCCATCACGACGAAGGCGTTGGTGCCTTTCCCGACCTTGATGCGGGCGACCTCCGGGGAAGCCGCGGCATGCGGCGAGAGCGGCAACGCTGCAGGGGCGCAGCCGGCGGCCATCACCATCGCCAGCCCCGCCGCGGTCATCCGCTGCCTGCGTCGCGGCACGGAGTCTCCCTCTTCCCGGCGACCCGTCTGCAAGGCACCGGCGCCCAGCGGCCAAACGGCAACTGGGCGCGGGCACGGCGACTCTTTGGTGGGCGATGCAGGGATTGAACCTGCGACTTCTACCGTGTGAAGGTAGCACTCTCCCGCTGAGTTAATCGCCCACGGGGGCCCCGCCTCGGCGGCCAGCGCCGCTAGATAGTCGATGGCGCCGCCGAAGGCAAGCCCCGGCGGCCCGCTCCGAGCTCAGGTGGTGCCTCGCCGACGAGGCGTACGAGAGTACATCTTCCCGCCGCATGGTTGGTGCCCGGTCCGGTGCGGGCGGCGCGCACCCGTGCTCCGATGCGAACGGGTCCGTGGCGACGCGGCCCAGTCGGGTCTCCCGCCTCAAAAAATTTGCAGGGGAGATCACCTGCCCGCATTCTCGGACCATGACGCTGCAAGCCCTGCCACAATCGCTGCCTTCGTCCCGCCGCGCGGGCGTACCACCCTCCCCGCGCGCCACTCCCGCCCCGGCGCGAACCATCGTCCTGGGGCTCGACCACCGCCGCGTGCTCTTCTCCTCGGAGAGCGCCGCGCCTCTGCTGGAGGCGCTGTCGTTCGTCTACGGCGATTTCGCCCACGCCGCACTGGACGGATGCGTCGGCGGCACCGCGCTCGACGCCCTATGCCGCGTGGAGCACGGCCGCGCCGGAACAGCGCACGACCGTGCGCGCCCGCCCCGCACGGTCTTGCGCGTGGGGATGCGCGCGGTCTGGCGCGGCCGAGGGGACGCCGAGGCCCTCGCCGCGCTGGACGCCTGCGCCGCCGGCCACCTCCTCCCCGGCGCCGCGAACGGCGCGGCGGTGCTGCACGCGTCCTGCGTGGAGATGCCGGGCGTGGGGTCGATCCTGTTGTGCGCGCCCTCAGGGGGCGGCAAGACCACGCTGTCCGCGGCGCTGCTCGCGCAGGGGTGCCGCCTGGTCGCGGACGACCTGGTGCCGCTCGATGCCGCGACACTCGGTCCGCGCGCCTTTCCCCGAGCGCTCGCGCTGAAACCGGGCGCCCCGCCCCCCGCGTGCGCGCTGGACGATGGGCTGACCGTGGCCGGCGAGGCGGCGCCCCTCACATACGTCGTGGCCGCCAACCGGCTGCGCCCGGCGGAGGCCGCTTTGCCGTTGCGCGCCGTGGTGATGGTGAATCACGCCGCGTGCTCCGCGCCCGTTCTGCTGCCGCTTCCCGGCGCGGACGTCGCCGCGCTGCTCACTCACCGCGTGGTGGAGGCCCCCGTGTCGAGCGCAGCGCTGGCCGAGGACATCGCCCAGACGACTCCGGCGCTGCTGCTGCAGTACCCCGACGCCGCGGCTGCCGCGCAGCTCTTGCTTCGCGCGCTCGCCTAGCAGCCGCCCAGGGCTATCATCCGCTAGCCGGCGGCGGCGCCCAGCACGACCTCGAAGACCTTGGCCTCCGTGAACAGGCGGACGAGCTCGCCGTCGACGTTGCCGTCCTTGACCTCCATGCCGAGGATGTCGAGCGCCCGTCCGAGCGGGACGGCGGGCTTGTACGGCCGGTCCGACGCGGTCAGCGCGTCGAAGATGTCCGCCACCGTCATGATGCGGGACTGCAGCGGGATGTCGTCGGCCGGCAGGCCGAACGGATAGCCGCGTCCGGTCAGCTTCTCGTGGTGCGCGCCGGCGATGCGCGCCACGTCGCGAAACTCGGGCGTCCAGGGAATGCGCTGCAGGAAGTTGATGGTGTGCGTGACGTGGCTCTCGATTTCCTTGCGCTCGTCCGCGTTCAGCGACCCGCGCGGGATCTGCAAGTTTCGCACCTCGTCCGCCGTCAAGAGCGGCTGCGCGCTGCCGTCGTAGGCGGCGTAGCTGCGTGCCGAGATCGCCCCCAGTCGGTCGTAGTCGCCGCCCGCCAGCACGCGCGGCTCGTTGGCCGTGGCCACGACCTGCAGGAATTCGTCGACCTCGCTCAGCTGCGCCGCCAGGTCGCGGTCGATCTGGTCGAGCCGCGCCCCCGCCTCGTCGCGCGTCGCCTCCAGCAGGTAGCGTACCTTGCGCTGCAGCGCCTCCACCTCCAGCTGCTTCTTCACGTAGTGGAAGCGCGCGTCGATGAGCGCCTTGCGGTCCGGGTAGAGCTTTTTGGCCTTGACCAGCACCTCTTCGCGCACGCCCACTTTCCCGAAGTCGTGCAGCAGGCCCGCATACTCCAGCTCCTTGATCTGCTTGGCGGAGAAGCGGCGGTTGCGGTAGGGCCCGTGACCGGCGCGATCGACCACCACGGCGAGTCCCACGCAAAGCTTGGACACGCGGCGCGAGTGGCCTTGCGTGGTGGGGTCCCGCTGCTCGATGGCGAAGACGGAAGCGTCCACGAAGCCCTCGAAGAGGCGCTTCTGAAGATCGAGAAGCCGTGCGTTCTCCAGGGAGATGGCAGCCTGGCTGGCGAGCGAGGTCAGCAGCTCCACGGTGCGGTCGTCGAACGGAATCACCTGCGCCACGGTGTTTTCCGGCGTGAGCTTCGCCGACGGCTCGCGCTTGCGATTGATGAGCTGGATGACGCCGGTCGCGTCGCCCGAGCGGTTCTTCATGGGCACCGTCACCATCGAGACGGTGTGGTATCCCGATTGCTCGTCGAAGCGGCGCGAAAAGGAGAACGGCAGCCCGGGCGGCATGCTCGCCACGTCGGGGATGTTCAGCGCGCGCCCCGTCTCCGCGACGTAGCCGGCGATGGAGTTGGAATCGAGCGCCAGCGTGAACTCCTCGAAGCTCACCGGCACCGAGTCGTTGCGCGTGTGGGTGAAACGCAGGAAGCGCCGCGGGTGCACCAGCACGGCGCGCGAGTCCAGTACGGCGCCCGGCGTGCGCTCCGGCTCCTCGGTCTCTACCAGGTACAGGCTGCCGGCGTCGGCGCCGGCGATGAAGCAGCTCTTCTCCAGGATCATGTCGAGCAGCTTCTGCAAGTCGCGCTCGGTGGACAGCGCCGCGGCGATCTCCAGCAGCTCGCCCAGCTCGTACTGCGAGCGGAAGGCGACCGCCTCGCTCTCGCGCACGCGCTCCATCATGGCTAGCGCGTCGAACGCCAGGCGGAGCACGTGCACCACCTCGCCGTGCGATGCGGGCAGGTGCAGGTACCCGAGCGTGGGCCGGTAGGCGGCGCCCTCGCCCTCGTCCTCCGGTCCACCCACGAGGATAAGCGCCCGGCGCCCGGCGCCGGGAATCTCGTACGGCGCCAGGTCGGCGCGACGCATCTCGCCGACGGGAACCAGCGCTAGGCGCCGGCTGCCGCGCTGCACGACCATCAGCCCGTCGCCCGGAACGAACTCGTAGTCCTGCAGCCGGTCGTCCATGGGGACAAGCTGCCTGACCTCTTCCAGCGTCCGCAACAGGCCCGGCATGTGCGGCGATCCTAGCACAGCCCCTCCCCCGCCCCGCGCGGCGGTCGCTACTTCCCAGCTCCGGAAAGGCCGCCGCTCCCGGCCGCGCTCCCGGTCGACACGCGCTCGTACGCGCGCAGGATCTCCTGAACCAGCGGATGGCGCACGACGTCCAGGTCGGTGAAGTTGCAAAAGGCAATGCCCCGGATGGCGGAGAGGAGCTGCACCACCTCCACCAACCCCGAATGACGGCCCGCCGGCAGATCGGTCTGCGTGACGTCCCCGGTGACGACGGCCTTGGAGGCGAAACCAAGCCGGGTCAGGAACATCTTCATCTGCTCCGGCGTGGTGTTCTGCGCCTCGTCTAGGATGACGAACGAGTCGTTGAGAGTGCGCCCGCGCATGAACGCCAGCGGCGCCACCTCGATGCGCCCCGTCTGCACGAGGCGCTCGGCGCGCTCGAAGTCCATCATGTCGTGCAGCGCGTCGTACAGCGGGCGCAAGTAGGGGTTGACCTTCTCCGCCAGGTCGCCCGGCAGGAAGCCGAGCTTCTCGCCTGCCTCCACGGCGGGGCGGCACAGCACGATACGCTGGTAACGGTCGCGCGAGAGCGCCGCCACGGCGCAGGCCATGGCCAGATAGGTCTTGCCGGTGCCGGCGGGGCCGATGCCGAAGACGATGTCGTGCTCCTCGATGGCCCGCACGTAGGTGCGCTGCGCTGGCGTCTTCGGCGTCACGGCGCGCCCGCGCGACGAGACGTGCACGGCCTCCTTGTAGAGGTCGCCCAGCGAGGCGCTGCGGTCTCCGCGTAACAGCGAGATGGCGCGCGTCACGTCCGCCGCGTCGATGACGCGACCGCGGCCGGCCAGCGCATACAGCTCGTGGAGCACGCGGCTGACGAGGGCGACCTCCGACTCGTCCTCGGCGCTGAGCGTGAACGCGGAGCCGCGCGCCCCGATGTCGACGCCGGTGTTGCGCGTGATGAGGCGCAGGAAGTCACCGCCGGGGCCCTGGATGCTGGCGGCGGCGGCGTTGTCTTCGAGCTCGATGCGAACGGTGGATCGGCCGTTGCCCAACGCCTACCGCCCACCGCTGTCGCCGATGCGCACCGAGAAAAGCTAACACGCGGCCAATCGGCCGACCAGCGGCGCCGCCCAGGGCACCAGAAGAGCCCGTGCGAGCGGATCGGGCGCCACGACCTCCAAGAGCTCGCCGAGCGTGCAGGCGCGGGAACGGTTCTGCAGCAGCTGTGCCGCCAGCGCGAACAGCGGGCCTTGCAGCGCCTCCGGTGCCGCGGTCGTCAGGACCGCCCCGGACGCGGGGTCGAGCCAGAGTCGGTCGGTCGCACGCGCGAGCACCGCGAGCAGTGGGCCGCGCGCCTGGAAGAGCTCGGTGGCCGCGCGGATGGAAGGCGGCGTCCCGCCGAGCGCACGGGCCGCACGGAGCAGCACGTCGAGGGCGACGAGGGCGCGCGTGACGCGCGCGGGATCCACCAGCGCGGCCGCGCCGACGGCGACGCCCGCCGCGCCGGAGCCGACTGTCGCGGGGTCGGCCACGGGACGGGTGAAGAGGGCGTTGAAGCGCAGCGACGGCCCGGCGAGGAGCAGTACGCGCGTCGTGGCGGGCGACGCCGCGGTGGCCAGCTCCGGGGGCAGGCCCAGGCACGCGGCGGCGGCGCGGCGCAGCGCCTGCAGCGCAACGGCGTCTCCGGCGCCGGGATCGGCCTGGGCGGCGGCGACGGCAAAGTCGGGCTCGGCATCGGCCGCGGCGCGGGCGACGGCCGCCGCGAAAAGGCGCTCGTCCGCGAGCGCGTCGGCGGCGTCGCGCCCCGCGGGCGGCTCGGCGCGTCCCCAGATCGCGGTGTCGCCCAACGCCTCCAGCTCGGCACGCAGCTCGTCGTGCGTGACGCCGCCGCCGCCCGCGTCCTCGATGGGGCAGAGGAGCGTGTTCACGTCCACCACGCGCTCCTCGCCGACCCGGAAGAGCCGGTTGAAGGGGAACAGCCGGCAGGCGGCCGGCTTCGCAGCACGGCCGCTGCCGCGCTCCAATGCGCAGAGTCCCTCGCGGTCGAGGAACCAGCACCCGTCGGCGGCGTTGTGGGCAACCAGCTCGCCGCCTCCCGTGGCGCGCAGCATGGCGCGCAGGGCGGGGCGCTCGGCCGTCAGGCGCACCGCCGCCGCCGCGTCCAGACCGATGCCGTAGCCCTTGCAGCATTTCGCGCCGCACGTCCGACAGTCATAGCGGAACGCGCCGTCGGCGAACGTGAACTGTAGCTGCATGCGAGGCCCGGCGCCCGTCCCGCCGCCGAGCGGCTAGCGCCGGCCCTTCTTGCCTTTGGCCTTCTGCTTCGCCTTGGGGGCGGGCTTGCGCGCGGCCGCACCCGCCCTGGCGCGGGACGCGGCTTTCTTCGGCGGAGCGGCCGCGGGCGGTGGCGGCGCCGCCGCCTTCCACACGCACATCACGTTGCCGTCGAGGTCGCGGAACGGCGCGAACCAGCCGTAGCCGGGCACCTCCATCTTCTGGCCGAGCACCTGGCCGCCGGCCGCAGCCACGCGACCCAGCGCCGCGTCCACGTCGTCCACTTGCACGTAGACAGTCACCGTCGGCCCCGGCATCCCCACGGGCACCGGCATGACCGCACCGGCGCAGCCGTAGTCGCCCGGCTTGAGCCCGGATTGAATGACGGCGTAGTTCGGCATGCTCACCTGATAAGTCCAGCCGAACACCTGGCCGAAGAACAGCTTGGCGCGCTCCAGGTCGCGCGAAGAGATCTCGACGTGAACGAACGGGCTCGCCATGCGCTCCTCCGGCGGTGAGATACGGGGGCGCATTAGCGCGCGGAGGGCCGGACAAGTCAAGCCTCCGGCGCCCGCCGGCGCTGGTATCATGCGCGCAGAACCCGCGACCGGAGAAGCTGCATGTGTCCAGCGCGCGCGTTGGGTAGGTTCGTTTTGTTTTGTGCGGTCGGCGCGCTCGGCGCCGCCCTGCCGGTGGCCGGCTGCCATTGCGGGGGGGGCCAGGGCACACGGTGCGACGGCAACGAGGACTGCGACCCCGGCCTGTACTGCGAGCCGGCTTCGCTGCGCTGCACGCCGATCGGCGGCGACGCGGGCCCGGACGGAGGCGGCGGTGTCAGCGACGCGGGCGACGCCTCCGGCAAGATGATCGACGAGGACTTCACGCCCGACGACAGTGGAACGGGCGATGCGAGCGACGCCGCGGGGACGACGGACGGCGGCACCGGCGCTCCCGATTCCGGCGGCTGCGTGGCGCTCGACAGCGACGGCGACGGTTTCGACGCCTGCACGGGCGATTGCGCCGAGGGCGACCCGCTCACCTTCCCGGGCGCGCCGGAGAACTGCGGCGACGGCGTGACGAACGACTGCCTGTCGGGTCTGCCGCCCGACACCGGCTGCGCCGCCCTCGGCACCTACGTGGCCCCGCCGCCGGTAGGCGCCGACGGAGCCGCCGGCACGCAGGCCGCTCCGGTCGACGACATCAACGATGGCATGGCCCACTCGCTCCTCATCGAGGCGATGGGCGGCCCCGCAGACCTTCCCGTGTACGTCGCGGCGGCGGCCGGCGGTCCCGGCCTCTACGACGAGGACGTCACCATGGTCGAGGGGATTTCCTTGCTGGGCGGCTACGAGTCGGCCGGCTGGACGCGCGATCCGGCTTCCAACGTGACCATCATCAACCCCCTCGCCTCGGAGGGCGTAGTGGCGCCGGCGACGGTGAGCGCCGCCACGGTGCTTGAGGGGTTCACCATCAACGCGATGCGCACCACTCTGCCCGCCGCGCCGACGAGCGCGCTTCACATCGACGGCGGCTCGCCGACGATCCGCGGCAACGTCGTCAACGCGGTGGCCACGCCCGGGAGCGACGTGGCGATCGACATCACCGGGACCGGATTCGCCGTGCCGCCCGCGCCTATCATCACGCGCAACGTCGTGAACGCCGGCGGCGGCGGCGGCGCCTACAGCGCCGGCATCGGCGGAAGCGACCACGCGGCGCAGATCACGGGGAACTTGATAAACATGGCCGGCGCCACCTACTCGGCCGGCATCGCCTGCAGCGGCTGCGACAATCCGTACCTGCTGTTCGGCAACACCATCGACGGCAGCATGATCGTCGCCGACGGAGCGACCGGCATCGAGATGGAGGCGTCCTCGGGCGCGGTCGACTCGAACTTCGTCTACCCCGGCATCTGCGTCATGGCCTCGCCCGGCTGCCGCGGATTGCGCGTCACCGACGACTCGGTGGTCGTGAACAACGTCATCTACGGCGGGCTCGGGCCCGACACCGCCGGCATCGCGCTGTACGCCTCCGCCAGCTCCGGCGTCGGCGGCTTTCTCCCCGACGACATCCATCACAACTACGTGAACGGCGGCGGCCTGTCGTCGCCGGTCGCGGGCGGCGTCTCGGCGGCGCTCGCTCTCGACGGCGCGCCGGGCGGAGCCGCCGCGGTTGCGACCGTACACTCCAACGTCCTGCACGCGGGCTTCGGCCTCACGCGTTACGGCGTGCGCGAGCTGGCGGCGAACGTCGACCCGGTCGACGTGCTCAACAACGACTTCCGCGTCGTGGGAGTGTCGGGCACCGGCGTGTACTACCTGGACGAGGGCTCGACTTCCGTCACCAGCATCGGCGGCGTGAACTTGCTCGCCGACGTGCCGGCGACGATGAACATCGACGGGGACTGCGCCTTCGTGAGTGAGCTGTGGGGCGGCGACTTCCACCTGACGGCCGCGTCGCTGTGCGTCGACGCCGGCGCGCCCAGCGGCGGCCCCGCCTACGACTTCGAAGGCGACGTGCGTCCGGCGGGCACGGCGCCGGACATCGGCCCCGACGAATTCTGACGACTAGCCGGCCAGCGCCTCCGGCACCGAGACGCCCTCCCGACGGGCAGCCGTCAGGATGGTGGCGTGCCAGGGGACGGCGACGAGGAACGTCGCGCGGGCGCCGGCGTCGCGGATGCGGGTCGCCTTGTCGGCGACGACGCGCACCGTAGCCTCCAGCGCCTCGCGCGCGCGGGCCGCATCGCCGGCGGCGGCGCGTGCCTGGAACAGGTCGAAGAGGATCTCCTCCGCGCCCCACTCGATGGACCCCAGCTCACGCAGCAAGCGCGCCGCCTCCTCGGCGACGCGCAGCGCATCGCCTGCGCGGCCGAGCGCTCCCAGCACGCGCGACTGAATGGCGAGCGCCGCCGCGCCGATCTGGTTGAATCCGAGCTCCGCGCTGAGCTTGGCGCTGCGCTCAGCGGAGTCGAGCGCCCGGCGCAACGACGGCGCGTCGCCGCGGTCGGCGAGAAAGAGCGCCTGGTACATGTGAGAAGCCGAGCGAAGGCGCGGGTGGCCGACGGCGTCCGCCACCACGAGGCCCTTGTGCTCGGCGGCGAGCGCCTCGTCGGTTCGGCCCATCCAATACAGCGTGAGGCCCAGGTTGTGCCAGCCGAAGCCAACCGCCTGCGTGTCGCCAACGCGCTCGGCGGCGGCGATGTTCTCGCGGCTCGTCTCCTCCGCGGTGCGCAACTGACCGAGCTGCTGCAGCACGATGGCGTACCCGCCCGACACCGCCACCTCGTAGTAGCGATCGCCGAGGGCGCGGATGCGGCGCAGCGCTTCGCGGTACCTGTCGGCGGCGGCCTCCAGGTCGCCGAGCGACACGAGCGCCACGCCCGCCATGTGGATTGCCTTGGCGACCAGGTCCTCGCGGCCCAGCGCCGCCGCCGCCGGCTCGGCAGCCTCGGCCATTCGCAGCGCCTGCTCGCCCTGCCCGCGCAGCCAGTCGAGACGCGCCAGGCGCAGCAGCGACCACGTCTCGCCGGGACCATTGGCCCCTTCGGCCGCACGCGCGGCGGCGCGGGCGCGCTCGAAGCACCGGCGTGACTCGTCGTAGGCGCCGCGCTGCAGATGGAACTCGCCCTGCAGCGGCTCTAGCTCGGCGCGCGCGGCGTCGGTACCGATCGACTCGGCCAGCGCGGCGAGCGCCTCCAAGTCGGCGGCCTCCTCGGCGCGCCGCGCGAGGCGATGGTGCGCGCGGGCGCGCGCGGCGAGCGGCGCGAACCGGTCGGCCGGATCGGTCGCCAGCTCGAACGCCTTGGTCAGATTGCCGAGCGCTGCTTCGTAGGCGTGCTCGGCGAGGGCGCGCTCGCCGGCAGCGCGGTAGTGCGCGGCCGCGCGGGTCGCGTCGCCGCCGCGCTCGTAGTGCTGGGCGAGCGTCGCCGGATCGCCGACGCCGTGAGCGGCGAGCCAGGCGGCGGCCGACAGGTGCAAACGCGCGCGGTCGGTCTCGGGAATCATCTCGTAGGCGACGTCCCGCAGCAGGGTCTGGCGAAAGGCCAGCTCCGGCTCGCCGGCGATCCGGCTCTCGGCGCGCACCACCACCAGGTCGCGCGTTCGCAGCCCTTCCAGTGCGGCCGGGACGTCGCCGGCGCCCAGCGAGCCGAGCGCGCCCGGCCAGAAGGCACGACCGAAGACGGCCGCGCAGCGCAGCACCTCGCGTTCGCCGGCCGGGAGGCGGTCCAGCCGCGCCTGCAGGACACCCTCCACGCCCGCCGGCACGGCGTCCAGCCCGTTGAGCGCCGTGTCCGATGGTACCCAGGCCGCCTCCTCGTGCGGGCGGCTCAGCGCGCCGGATTCACGCATCGCTAGCAGCAGCTCCTCGATGAAGAGCGGGTTGCCGGCGGCGCGCTCCTCGAGCCGCGCCAGGAGCGCCGCAGGCGGATCCCGGCCGAGCACCTGCGCCACGAGGGCGTGAACGGCGCGGCCCTCGAGCGGGCGCAGGTCGACGCGCTCATGGTTGCGCCCGGCAAAGGGCAGGCGGCGCTGCTCGAGGAGCTCCGGGCGGCAGAGCGCGAGCACGAAGAGCGGGGCGTCGGGCGTTGAATGCAGCAGGCGGTCCATGACCTGCAGGCTCTCCGCGTCGGACCAGTGCAGATCCTCCAGGACGAGCGCGGTGGGCTGCCGGCGGGCCAGTCCGGCGATGAACGAGACGAACGCCTCCTCGGTACGGTCGCGGCGCTCGCGTGGCTCCCCGTGATCGGGGCGCGCGGCGGCGTCGGTGCGGCCGATGGCGCACAGCCTCTCGAGCGCGTCGGCGGCCGCGTCCAGCGTGCCGCGGTCGCCGCCGAACGCGTCCGCCAGAGCGTCGCGTAGCTTGGCCCGCTGCATCGCCTCAGGATCGCCCGAGTGGAGCTGGGCGCGATTGCGCACTACGTCCGCGCACAGCGCGTAGGGAACGCCCGCGCGCAAAGGATCGCCGCGTCCCTCGACGTAGAAGATCTGCTGCGGCAGCTCCTCGAGGATGACGCGCGTCTCGTGCGCGAGGCGGCTCTTGCCCATCCCGGCGGCGCCGACCAGCGTGACGACGTGGGCGGCGCGGCGATCGAACGCACGGACGATCGCGGCCCGCACCAGCGCGATCTCGGCGGCGCGGCCGACGGTCGGGGTCTCCACGCCCATCACAGCGGGGCGGCCGATGTGACGCGGCCGCTTGCGCAGCCCGGTGACCTCGAAGCTGTGACGCCCGGCGTCGCGGACGATGAACATGCCGCGCGCCTGACGGACGGTCTCGGCGTCCACGCGGACGGAGCCAGCGCGCGCCTCCTCCGCCCGCCAGCTCGCCTCGCCCACCGTCTCGCCGCTGAGCTCGCCGTCCTCGTCGGCCACGAGCCGCCCGGTGGCGGCGCCGACGCGGACGCCGGGCCCCACCGCTTCCAGGGCGAAGCGCACGGCCCGGATGGCCTCGTTGCCGTGAGACAGGGCCCGGCCGAAGAGCGCCACGAAGCGCGCCTCGCTCAGCTGCTCGAAGGAGCCGTCGTACGTGGCGGCGGCTTGCCGAAAGCGCTCCAGCGCCACGGCGCGATCGGGCGCCCGTGCGAGATCCGCGACCGCCACGGAGACGAGCCGGCGCTCGCGGGGCGCCGCGCCCAGCGGCGCCGGCGTGGGACTGCGGACGAAGGCGGGGACCTTGGTTGCCAGTGGCGCCGGCGCCGGCGCCGCGGGCAACGCGACGTGCGCCGCCGGCGACGACGGGAGCGCCGCGCCGTCGACGGGGCAGCTGGTGAACGCGTCGGGATAGCGGTTGCCACAGAGCCCACAGACGCGCATGAGGGAAATGTTAGGCGTGATGGAGCACCGGCGGCAATGTTCCGGCGCCGGCCGTCGCGCTCACGGAGTCGGTCAGGGGCCGCGCGCGGCGGTCTGCCGGCGTGATGGAACGCGTGTTACGATGGCGCGGCCGATGGGGGCGCGCGCGCTCAGGGCTGTGAGTCTTCCCCGGGATCGAGTCGAGGCAGGCCTGCGGCGTCGGCTCCGAATTGGGGAAAGATTCACATCCTCCGAGGCGACGCCCTCGGCGGACATCGACGGAACCGGATGCGTTTGATCTCCAACTCGACGCGACGCTTTCGGACCGCGACGCAGTCGGCGGCGGCGCTGGTGCTCGTGCTCGCCGGCGTTGCGTTTGGGGCGAGCCCGGCACCGGCCGCCGCGGCCGCCGCCACCAAAGGGGCCCCCGCGGGCGGCGACAAGAGCCGCGCCAAGGAGCTCTATCTTGCGGCCGAGAAGGAGTTCGGCGCGACGAAGTACGACGCCGCGCTGGCCCTTTACGGCGAGGCCTACAAGGCCTTTCCCGAGCCAATCTTCCTGTTCAACATTGCGCAGTGCCACCGGCTCGCCGGGCGCTTCGACCAGGCGCTGTTCTTCTACCGCGAGTACCTCCGAACGAAGCCCGACGCTCCGAACCGGGCCGACGTCGAGGCGCTGATCCGGGACCTCGAGGCGTCCGCGCCGCCGCTTCTGCCGCCGGCGGCCAGCGGCGCGGCGGTGAGGGACGGCGCCGAGCCGAAGCACGGCGACGGCGCGATCGCCGTGCCGACGCCCGAGCCCTCGGCGCTCCCGCCCGCGTCCCCGCGCGGCGCCGGCTTGAGCGCGCCGGGCGTGACGCTCGCCGCCGGGGGTGCGGCCGCGCTGGTGGTGTCGATCTTCACCGGGCTGGTCACGCAACACGCCAACGCCCGCCTGAAGGCAGCGGGGCGCGACACGGAAGCGGATTTCGTCGAGGCGCTGGAGCTCGAGCATCGGGCGCGTTTGTACGGGGCGACGACCGCGGTGCTGGTGGCCGCGGGCGGCACGCTGCTCGCCGCCGGCGTCGTCGTGGTCGTGCTCCGACTCGCTTCGCCGCGTCGCGACGGGCCCGCGGTCACGACCGAGATCGTCGGCGGGCCGGGCCTGGGGCTGGGCCTGCGTGGGACGTTCGACCTGCCCCTGCCATGAGTCGCGCCGCGTTGGCGCTCGGCGCCGCGGTGCTGGCGGGATGCACGTGCGTCGGCGCGCGCTCTGACCTGGACGCGTTTCGCTGCGAATTGCCGGCGAGCACGTGTCCGACCGGCCGCCTGTGCGTCGAGGTGCAGCCGCAGCAGTTCTTCTGCGTGCGACCGGTCGCAGGCGCCGGCATGGACGCGACCACCGAGCCGGACGCGCGGACCGACGCCGGGCCCGATTCGGCCACCGGCGGCGACGCAGGGTGCACGTGCGACGACGGGAACGCGTGCAACGGCATCGCAACCTGCGCAGCGAACGGACATCGCCTGCGGCGGCGGCGCGGGTGCCTGTACGGTGACCTGCACGGGCGGATCCCACTGCCTGGTGCAGTGTGCTTCGGCGCTCGGAGCGCCCGGGTGCAGCCTCACCTGCGACGCGGGCCTGCCGACGTCGTGCGGCGCCGGAGTCTACGTCTGTAACCGCAGCTGCCCGTAGTCACCGACTTCATCGGTGTCTCTTGGGGCGGGGTTCATGCGGGGTGCCTCGGACACCGCGGCGATTGTGCGATCGCCGAGTCTGCTTCGCCGACGGGTCGCCTTTCGGGCGATCCCGCGCCTCAGGAACCGGAGCGCGCCGTCATCCCGACGGAGCCGTGCGACTCGCCGCCGGCCCCGCCCGCACCGGATCCAGACGTCCCGCCCACGGCCGCCGCCGCCGGCTCCAGCTCCGCCGGCTCCTCGTTGTGGATCTGCATCTGCTTGTAGATCAGCAAGCCCGTGCCGGCCGGGATCAAACGGCCCATGATCACGTTCTCTTTGAGGCCCAGCAGGCGGTCCACCTTGCCCTGGATGGCGGCCTCGGTGAGCACCTTCGTCGTCTCCTGGAAGCTCGACGCCGAGATGAAGCTGTCCGTCGACAGCGACGCCTTCGTGATGCCCAAGAGCAGCGGCTCGCCGATGGCCGGCTTGCCACCCTTGGCGATGACGCGCTGGTTCTCTTCCTCGAACTGATGCTTCTCGACCTGCTCGTCCACCAGGAAGTTCGTGTCGCCGACCTCCTTGATGCGGACACGGCGCAGCATCTGCCGCACGATCACCTCGATGTGCTTGTCGTTGATGCGCACGCCCTGCAGCCGGTAGACCTCCTGCACCTGGTCCACAAGGTACTTCGCCAGCTCCTTCTCCCCCAGCACGCGCAGGATGTCGTGCGGGTTGGCCGCGCCGTCCATCAGCGGCTCACCGGCGCGCACGCGGTCGCCTTCGTGCACCGTCACGTGCTTGCCCTTCGAGATCAGGTACTCGCGCGCCTCGCCCACCTCGGGGTTCACGACCACCTTGCGCTTGCCTTTGGTGTCCTTGCCGAACTGCACCATGCCGTCGATCTCGGAGATGATGGCGTGCTCCTTCGGCTTGCGCGCCTCGAACAGCTCCGCCACGCGCGGCAACCCGCCGACGATGTCCTTCGCCTTCGTCGTCTCGCGCGGAATCTTCGCCACCACGTGCCCCGGCTCCACGCGCTCGCCGTCCTCCACGGTGATGTACGACCCTACCGGCAGCATGTAGCGCGCGTCCTGGTTCTTGCCCGGCACGATGAGCGTCTTCTTCGGGTCCTTCGGGTCCTTGATGGAGATGCGCGCCCGTAGGTCGGGGTCCTTCGACTCGATGACCACCTTGGACGACAGCCCCGTCACCTCGTCCACCTTCTCCTTCACGGTCACCTGGTCGATGAGGTCGCCGAACTTCACGATGCCGGCCACCTCCGTCAGCAGCGGCGTGGCGAAGGGGTCCCACTCGGCCACGCGCGACCGCGGCTTCACGCGCTGCCCGTCCTTGACCCGCAGCACCGCGCCGTAGGTGATCTTGTAGCGCTCCTTCTCGCGGCCCGTGTCGTCCACCACGACGATCTCGCCGTGGCGGTTCGTCGCCACCAGGGTCCCGTCTTTGCGCGCCACGTAGGCGATGTTGTCGAAGCGCACCATTCCCTCGTACCGGTTCTCGTGGAACGACCGCTCCGCCACGCGGCCGGACAGTGCGCCGCCGATGTGGAACGTGCGCATCGTCAGCTGCGTGCCCGGCTCGCCGATGGACTGCGCGGCGATGACACCCACCGCCTCGCCCAGGTTCACCAGCTTGCCGCGCGCCAGGTCGCGCCCGAAGCACATCGTGCACACGCCCCGCCGCGACTGGCAGGTGAGCACCGAGCGGATCGAGATGCGCTCGATGCCGGCGTCCTCGACCTTGCGGACCCTCTCCTCGGTGATCTCCTCGTTCATGCGCACGAGGATCTCGTCGGTGAGTGGGTCGAGCACGTCCTCCAGCGCCACGCGCCCCAGGATGCGCTCGCCGAGCGGCTCGATGATGTCGGGACCGTCGGTCAGCGCCGTAATCTCGATCCCTTCCAGCGTCCCGCAGTCCTCCTCGACCACCACGGCATCCTGGGCGACGTCAACGAGCCGTCGCGTCAGATACCCCGAGTTGGCCGTCTTGAGGGCCGTGTCGGCCAGGCCCTTGCGCGCGCCGTGCGTGGAGATGAAGTACTGCAGCACGCTCAACCCCTCGCGGAAGTTGGCCTCGATGGGGGTCTCGATGATTTCGCCCGACGGCTTGGCCATCAAGCCGCGCATGCCCGCCAGCTGGCGGACCTGCTGCGCCGAGCCGCGCGCTCCCGAGTCCTTCATCATGTAGATGGGGTTGAACGACGGCACCCGCATCTTCTTGCCCTTCGGGCCGTCGATCGTCTCCCACTCCAGCTCGCGCATCATCTCGGCGGCGACCTCTTCCGTCGCCGTCGCCCACTTGTCGACCACCTTGTTGTAGCGCTCGCCGTCGGTGATGAGGCCGTCGGTGTACTGGTCCATGACCTCCTGCACCTCGCTGCGCGCCTTCTCCAGAATGGCCTCCTTGCCCGCGGGGACGATCATGTCGTCGACGCAGATGGAGATGCCCGCCTGGGTGGCGAACGTGAAGCCCAGCGTGCGCAGCTTGTCGGCCAAGATGACGGTCTTCTTGTTGCCGCAGCGC
>DASYRF010000286.1:0-2636 GCA_036004705.1 Myxococcota bacterium | reverse complement strand
GCCGGAGCGCCCCGTGCGCAGCGCCGCCTCCACCGCCGGCCCCGAGTTGCCGATGGGCGTCAACAGCCCGAAGCCCGTGACGGCGACCCGCCTCTTCGAAGCCATGACCGGTGTAACGCTCCCGTCGCGCGCGCGCTTCCGCCGGCGGCGCACGCGCGCGGCGCAGTGCGCGCGTGCCGCTTCGTCGCCGCGCGGGGAGCCGAGTCAGGCGCTGGCGAGACCCTCGCGCAAGGCGGTGAAGCCGAGCAGATACGCACACGTGTAGAACGCTGTCAAGGCGACGCCGGTGATGCCGGGCAGGAGCACGGCGTGGCCCGTGAGCAAGAGGCCCGTCACGCGCGTGCGCGGCTGCAGCGCCTGCATCGCCTGCGCGCGGTCGTGGTAGATGCCGTAGGCCGCGCCCCCCGAGTTGCGCGTGTAGTGCAGGTTCGTCAGCGGGGTCGACGCCTCCACCGTCAGGATGTGGTCGCGCAGCGCCGGCAGGTCCTCCTCCAGCACGGCCACCACGCCGGCCGCGGACTCCATCTTGAAGGCGTCGTAGTCCTCGGGGCGCTTGAACGTGCGCGTCCCCGCCCAGCGCGCCACGTCCTCGTACCACATGAAGCCGAGCGCCACGACGATGTGCTCGCCCTGGTGCCGGCGGTCGCGCGCCGACGGCACCGTGTAATAGATGCACGGGCGCCGCCCGGGACCGGCCGTCAGGTCGGTGTACGCCTGGTCGACGTCCTCGCCGGTGAGCCGATAGACGTTGTGCGCGCCGAACGACGACAGGTCGGCGCTGGTCTTCAGATAGACGTTGAACGTGCCGATGCCGTCCTTCAGATCGCGGACGCGGTTCGTGAACGCCGGGCGGAAGACGCCCGGCGGCACCAGATCGAGCAGCGCCTTGGGATGGACGTTGGCGATGACGGTGGGCGCGGCGAGGCGCTCCTCGCCGTCGACCACCACGCCCGTGACGTTGCGGTCGCCGTCGACCTCGATGGCGGTGACGCGCGCGTGCGTGCGGACCTCCGCGCCCAGCTCGCCCAGGCGCTCCACGCAGGCCTGGGCGATGGCGTCGCCCCCGCCGTCGATCCCCCAGGCCGACTGCAGGAACGAGTCGATGACGAGCATGTGCACAGGGAGCGGCGTGTCCTTCGGCATCACCCCGTAGAGCACGCCTTGCGCGGAGAGCACCCTGCGCAGGCGCGGGTTGGGCGTGAGCGCCGCCAGGTACTCGGCCAGAGAAGGCCCCTCCATGATGCCGACCGGCACGTCAGGGCGGTCCTTGGCCAAGTTGTACATGGGGAAGCGCGCCACCATCTCGCGCATGTCGGCCACGTAGCGGCGGCAGGCGGCGGCGTCGTCGGGAAAGGCGTCGCAGAGGCGCTCGGCGAAGGCGTCGTGGCCCCACGGCACGCGGAACGTCCAGCCGTCGTTGAAGACGATGTGGTCGAAGCCGTCGCGGTCCAACGCGTGCGGCGAGATCTTGTCGGCGATGCCGATGTAGCGCATCACCTTCGCCATCACCTGCTCCGGGGCGAGCGCCCCCGTGTAATGGAAGCCCGTGTCGTACCAGGTGCCCATGTGGCGGAAGCGGTGCAGGTAGCCGCCGGCGCGGTAGTGCTGCTCCAGCACCAGCACCTTCTTGCCGTGGCGCGCCAGGATGAGCGCGCAGCACAGCCCGCCGAAGCCGGAGCCGACGACGATCACGTCGTAGGGCCCGCTGGAGGTGGGCGTGCGCCGCGCCGGCATGAGCCGAGTCTAGCGCGCTCCCGGCGCCGTGCGCGCCGGCGCGGCGCCCGCGCGCGTCGTTTGCCGCCGGCGCACGCGCGCGGCTAGACTATGGGCACGGGCGAAGGAGCTTCGATGCGGCGTCAGCGCGCGGTCCGGTGGGCATGGCTGGCAGCGTCGGCGGCGGCGATGGCGGCGCTGGGCCTGGGCGGCGCCGCGGGGCTGTCGTGCTCGCACGTCGTTTCGGGCGGCGCGTGCGGCGACGGGGCGTGCGGCGGGGCCGAGACGTGCCAGAGCTGCCCCGCCGATTGCACGGACGGCTGCAGTGGGGTTTGCGGCGACGGCACCTGCGCCGCCGGCGAGGACTGCGGCAGCTGCAGCGCGGACTGCGGCCCCTGCAGCGCGTCGTGCGGCGACGGCTACTGTCAGTCGGGCGAGTCGTGTAGCGACTGCGCTGCCGACTGCGGTGCCTGCCCCGCTTGCGGCGACGGCGCCTGCGACGCGGCCGAGAGCTGCTCGAGCTGCCCCACCGACTGCGACGTCTGCCCGGCGACGTGCGGCGACGGCGCCTGCGCCGCGGGCGCCGAGGACTGCGCGACGTGCGCCGCGGACTGCGGTGCCTGCCCGGCCGGGTGTCCGGACGGTACCTGCGACGCGACCGAGACGTGCACCACTTGCCCGATGGACTGCGGCGCCTGTCCGCCCGTTTGCGGCAACGCCCTCTGCGAGCTTGGCGAGTCGTGCATGGCCTGCGCCGCCGACTGCGGCACCTGCCCCGCCGCCTGCGGGAACGGCCTGTGCGAAGCGCCCGGCGAGACCTGCTCCAGCTGCATCGCCGACTGCGGCGCCTGTCCGGTCGTCTGCGGAAACGGCGCCTGCGAGTCGGGCGAGACGTGCACCACCTGCCCCGCCGACTGCGGCGC
>DASYRF010000285.1:0-9989 GCA_036004705.1 Myxococcota bacterium | reverse complement strand
CGCGGACGCCAGCTTCTCGGCGACGCCAGGCACGTGCAGGCGCACGATGTCGAGCTCGCGCGCCGCGTCGGGGTAGTCGATGAAGAGGTGCAGACAGCGGCGGCGCAGCGGATCGCTCATCTCGCGGGCGTTGTTCGACGTGAGCACCACGAAGGGAATGGTCGTCGGCAGCAGCGTTCCCAGCTCGGGGATCGTGACGGTGAAATCGGACAGCACCTCGAGCAGGAAGCTCTCGAACTCGGCGTCGGATTTGTCGACTTCGTCCACCAGCAAGACGACCGGCTGCGGCGAGCGGATCGCGCGCAGCAGCGGCCGCGGCAACAGGAAGCGGTCGGAGAAGAAGGCGTCGTCCTCGCGCCCCAGGCGCTCGACGCTCTCGCGGAAGCTGGGCGCGTCGCGCAGCAGCTCCTTGAGCTTCTCCTTGAGTAGCTCGGCATAGAGCAGCTGCTTCGCGTAGGCCCACTCGTAGAGGGACTTGGACTCGTCGAGCCCTTCGTAGCACTGCATGCGGACCAGCTCGCGGCTGGTGGCGCGCGAGACGGCGCGGCCGAGCTCCGTCTTGCCGACGCCGGCGGGGCCCTCGACGAGCAGCGGCTTCTGCAAGCGCGCGGCAAGGAACACCGCGGTGGCGATGTCGACGTTGCACAGGTAGCCGGCGCTCTGCAGCTGCTGGCGGACGTTCTCGACGCTGTCGAACATGGGCGAAGAATCCGGGGGGAGAGGGTTGGTCGCGGCGCGGGTCACTTGGCGGGCGGAGCCGCGGCGCCGTCGGCGGCGGCGGCGAAATCCGGCCCGTCGATCTCGAACGTGTGCATCACCTTGTCCAGCTCCGGCCAGATGCGCTCGTAGATGGGATCCAGACAGGACGCCATCAGTACGAATCCCTGGCTGCGGCGCAGCAGGTAGATCTGCACGACCTTGAGGTAGCCGCCTTCGCCGTTGGCGCGCACTTCCACGGCCGGAAGCGCGTGCCACTTGCGCGGCGTCACCGACAGGATCGAGAAGCCCATCTTCTCCAGCGCGCGCACGTTGAGGTCCACGTAGTCGGCGACGGTGCGCACCTCCGGCTGAACGTACTCGGCGGTGACGGTCACCGACGGATGGTTGTCGGAGTGGATCTCGTCGGAGCGGACGACGACGCGGATGAAGGGGTGGCCGGTGCCGTCGCCGCACAGCGGATCGGGTGCGTCGCAGGAAAGCGACCAGTGCTTGTCGGGGGCGATGATCTTGAACGCGAACTCCGGGTTCAAGTAGGTGACCTTGGCGCCCTCCTTGGTCAGGCGCGGCGCGGTGGGGTCGGCGGGGGCCGCGCCGTTCGCCGCTCCGGCCGCCAGGCCCACCGCCAGCAGCGCCGTCGCCGCCACTGCCGCGGTCCGGTGCGCTCGCCCGTTCGCCATGAAGGTCGGGTAGCACGCGACGCCGGATGGGTCAACGAGCCCAGGCCGCACCCGGCGGGACGCAGCGCTCGACGGCGGCGGCACGCGAAAAAAATTGACGGCGCGTGCTTTTTGCCGTTGACATGGATCTATTCAGTAGATTACAGTGCATGGACGACACTAAGTAGTTCATATCTAATGGATTACATCGACTACCTTCCAATGACTGGAATATTTTTGACGGATTCCAGTGAATTCAATATATTGAGGCCAAGCGCGGCCCGTGGCGGGCCGGCCCGGCGGAAGAGTGTTGAGGCTGCTGACCGAGACGGAGCTCCAGCGGATCGAGCGCGGCCATCCCGACGGGGTGACCACCGGCGAGATCATCGGCATTTTCGAGACGGCGGGCAGTCCCCTGTCCGAGGCGACCTTCCGAAAGTACGTGCAGGTGGGGTTGCTGCCGCGCTGCCGGCGCGTGGGCCAGAAGGGCAAGCACAAGGGCTCGCAGGGCATCTACCCGGTACGCACGGTGCGGCTCATCAACGAGATCAAGCGGCTCAACGCCGGCGAGCGAACGCTGGAGGAGCTGGCGGCGACGGTCTTCGCCCTGGTGGGCCCGATCGACACGTTCGAGGACGCGCTGGCCGACTTGCTGGACGCGTTGCGCCGGGCGGCTGCGCGGGTCGCGGACACCGCCGAGCGGAAGGTGCTGGAACGGACGATGAAGCAGCTGCAGGCCGATGGCGAGGACTACCTGCGCAAGGTCCACGCCGTGCGGGAGCAGGTGAAGGGCGCGACAGAGGCTGAGGAGGAGACGGCGGCCGAGCGCCGCCGCACTGCATAGCGCCCTCCGGCCCGCGCCAGAGGGCGCGGGGTACGACAAGTGGCGCCTCAGGGCGCCCCGGAGGGCAAATGGACGATCGCGCGACTTACTCGGGAACGGCGAACCTCACTCTCATCCCCGGCGCGGCGGCTGCTGCGCCGGGCGGAGAACGGGAGGCAGCCTCCAGGGGTGAGTCCGGTCCGGGCGCCGCTGCAGCGGCGTCCGGCGCGGCGGTCGCGCTGGCCATCCAGGCCGAGCCCTTGCCGTTCAAGGAAAGGCGCGGGCGGCGCGGGCGGCGGCGCGCCAAGACCATCCCGATCAAGAAGCTGACGCGGGAAGAGCTACGCAAGCATGCCGCCGTGCTCATCGAGCTCGGGGACTACCGCAAGCCGCGTGCGCGCGCCGACTGCGAGAACGGGGAGCGCCCGTGTCCCTTCGTGACGTGCAAGTACCACCTCTACTTGGACGTGAACCCGGCGACCGGCGCCATCAAGCTCAACTTCCCCGACATGGAGGTCTGGGAGTTGAAGGAGAGCTGCGCCCTGGACGTGGCCGACCGCGGCGGCATCACGCTCGAAGAGGTGGGTGAGATCATGAATCTCACGCGCGAGCGCATCCGCCAGCTGGAAGCCGACGGGCTCAAGGTCCTCGCCGACGCCACCGGCGTCAGCCTCGGCAACCGCTAGCCGACCGCCGCCGGTCCGCGTTCGTCGCGCAGGTGACAGGGCCACCGGCCCGGCGCTATAAGAACCGGTCCCAACACTCCGGCTGCGTGCGGGGCGCGGGTGGCGCTCCGGCTGGGGAATGCCGGCTGGCTTTGCCAGACTAACGGACGAAGTCCTGGGACCGGACTTGGAGCGCCGGTCCGCTGGGAGGCCCCGCATGCGATACGCGCTGCTCAGCGTCTCCGAGAAGGCCGGCATCGTCGACCTGGGGCGGGGCCTCGCCCGCCTGGGCTTTTGTCTACTGTCGACCGGCGGAACCGCCCGCGTCCTGCGCGAAGGGGGCGTGGCGGTGCGCGACGTCGCCGAGCACACCGGCTTCCCCGAGATGCTGGACGGACGGGTGAAGACGCTCCATCCGCGCGTGCACGGCGGCATCCTGGCGCGCGCGACGGCGGACCACCGCGCCGCGCTGGCGGCGCACGACATCCCGGAGATCGACCTGGTGGCGGTGAACCTGTACCCGTTCGCACGCACGGCGGCCGTCCCCGGCGTGACGCTGGCCGGCGCCGTCGAGGAGATCGACATCGGTGGGCCTGCACTGATACGCGCCGCCGCCAAGAACCACGAGCGCGTCACGGTGGTGGTAGACCCGGCCGACTACACCGCTGCGCTGGAGGTCCTGGAGCGCGCCGCGTCCGACGGCGACGACGCACGCGCCTTCCGTCGCCGTCTGGCGGAGAAGGCGTTCGCGCACACGGCGGCCTACGACGCCGGCATCGCCACCTTCCTGGGGAGCCTGCCGGCCGAAGGGGCACTCGACCCAGCCGCGCCGGCGGCGCGGGCGCGCTTCTCGCGAGTGCTCGGCGGCGTGCTTCCGCTGGCGGCGGTGCTGCGCTACGGCGAGAACCCGCACCAGGAGGCGGCGCTGTACCTCGACGGCGGGGCCGCGCCGGCGGGCTGTGTCAGCGTCGCGCGCGCGCGCCAGCTGCAGGGGAAGGAGTTGTCCTACAACAACTACCTCGACCTGGACGCGGCGCTGCGGACGGCGCGCGCCTTTGCGGGCGGGCCGGGGCGGCCGGTCGTGGTGGCGGCGGTGAAGCACACGAACCCGTGCGGCGTGGGGCGCGCCCCCGGCGGCGCCGCAGCGTTCGCTCGCGCGCGCGCGGCGGACCCGGTGTCGATCTTCGGCGGGGTGGTCGCGGTCAACGCGGCGGTCGATGCGGCGCTGGCCTCGGCCTGCGCGGAGGTGTTCCTGGAAGCCGTCATCGCGCCCGGCTTCTCGGCAGAGGCGCGCGCGGCGCTGGCGGGAAAGAAGGCGCTCCGTCTGCTGGAGACCGGCGACGACGGCTCGCTGCCGGTCGACCCCGCGTTGGAGCTGCGCAGCGTGTCCGGCGGCGTTCTGCTGCAGGAGCCGGACCTGACGCCCGACGACGTGCGCGCCGGTCAATTGGTGACGCGGCGCGCCCCGACCGAGGCCGAGTGGGACGCGCTCGACGTGGCGTGGCGCGTGTGCCGCCACGTGAAGTCGAACGCCATTGTCTACGCCGACCGCGAGGGATCCGTGGGCGTGGGCGCCGGCCAGATGAGCCGCGTCGAGTCGGCGCGACTGGGGGCGCGGCTGGCCCGCCTCCCGCTCGCGGGCACGGCGGTGGGGTCCGACGCGTTCTTTCCGTTCCGTGACGGGCTGGACGCGTGCGCCGAGGCGGGGGCGACGGCGGTCGCCCAGCCGGGCGGGTCCAAGCGCGACGACGAGATCGTCGCCGCCGCCGACGAGCACGGAGTGGCGATGGTCTTCACCGGGCGGCGCCACTTCAGGCACTAGGGGGACGCGTGAAAGTACTCGTCGTCGGGGGCGGGGGCCGCGAGCACGCGCTGGCGTGGGCGCTGGCGCGGGCGGCTTCGGTGCAGGAGGTCGTGGTCTCGCCGGGCAACGCCGGCATCGGCGGACTGGCGGGGTGCCTGGCGGTGCGCGCCGACGACGTGCCCGGGCTGGTGGCGGCGGCGCGCGAGGAGCGCGCCGACCTGGTCGTCGTCGGGCCCGAGCTCCCGCTGACGCTCGGGTTGGCCGACGCGCTGCGCGCCGCCGGCGTCCCCTGCTTCGGGCCCTCGCGCGCCGCGGCGGCGCTGGAAGGGTCGAAGATCTTCGCCAAACAGTTCATGGCGCGGCACGACATCCCCAGCGCGGCGTTCGAGGCGTTCGACGACTTCGCCGCCGCCGAGCGCTACATCGAGCGGCAAGGCGCGCCGCCGGTGGTGAAGGTGGACGGGCTCGCCTCCGGCAAGGGGGTGGTCGTAGCCACTTCGACGGGCGAAGCGATCGACGCCGCGCGCCGCGCGCTGCGGGAGGCCCGTTTCGGTGGCGCCGGTGCACGCATCGTCGTGGAAGAACAGCTGCAGGGCGAGGAGGTCTCGGTGATCGCGCTGTGCGACGGCGAGCGCGTGATCCCGCTGGCCGTCTCGCAGGACCACAAGCGGCTCTACGAGGGCGACGCCGGTCCCAACACGGGTGGCATGGGCGCCTACTCGCCGGCGCCCGCGCTTCCCGACGAGGCGCTGGGTGCGATTTCGGAGCTCGTGCTCGAGCCGACGGTGCGCGGCATGGCGCGCGACGGCAGGCCCTTCGCGGGAGCGCTGTACGCGGGGCTCATGCTCACCGCCGCCGGACCGCGCGTGCTGGAGTTCAACGTGCGCTTCGGCGACCCCGAGACGCAGGCGCTGATGATGCGGGCCGACTTCGACCTCGGCGAGGCGCTGCTGGCGGCGGCCACCGGCGGGCTCGGGCAGCTGCGGCCGCTTCGCTGGCGGTCCGAGGCGGCGGTGTGCGTAGTGGTTGCGGCCGCCGGCTACCCGGGCGACGCGCACACCGGCGACGTAATCGACGGGCTCGACGAGGTTGCCGAGATGGACGACGTAGAGGTCTTCCACGCGGGCACGCGCCGCGATCCGCAGGGGCGCGTGGTGACGGCCGGAGGGCGCGTGCTCGGAGTGACGGCGCTCGGGGCCGGCGTGGCGGCGGCGGCGGCGCGCGCGCAGGACGCGTGCGCGCGGGTGCGCTTCCCCGGCGCGCACTGGCGTCGGGACATCGGCGCGCGCGCGATCGCGCGCGAGCGGAAGGAGCCAGTGTGAGCAGCACCTTGATGACGACCTTGCCGGTGGTGTCGATCGTGATGGGCTCGGAGAGCGATCTGGCGGTGATGGAGGAATGCGCGAAAGTGCTGGACGAGCTCAAGGTGCCTTACGAGGTGCACGTGGCGTCGGCGCACCGTACGCCGCGGCGCGTCGCGGAGCTGGCGGTGGCGGCGCGCGAGCGCGGCATCAAGGTCTTCGTCGCCGGCGCGGGCGGGGCGGCGCACCTCGCTGGCGTCATCGCCGCGCAGACCTCGCTGCCCGTCATCGGCGTGCCGATCGACTCGTCGCCGCTCAACGGGCTGGACGCGCTGCTGGCGACGGCGATGATGCCGGGGGGCGTGCCGGTGGCGACGGTCGCCATCGGCAAGGCGGGCGCGCGCAATGCGGGGATCCTGGCGGCGCAGATTCTGGCGCTGGCGGACTCGGGGCTGGAGCGCCGGCTCCTGGAGTACAAGGTGTTCCTCGGCGCGTCGGTGGAGAAGGCCGATAATTCGGTGAAGTCGCAGTTCCGCGGGCGCACGGGCGCGGGGCCGGGGGCGGCCGGGGCGCCGAGGAAGAAGTAGCGATGGCGGAGGCGGGCGCGGGCGCCGGAGGAGACGCGCACGGGCGGCGGGCGGCCACGGTCGCGCGCGCCGCCGCGGCGCTGCGGCGCGGCGGGATCGTCGCCTATCCGACCGAGACGTTCTACGCGCTGGGGGCGTGCGCCGAGGATGCACGAGCCGTCTCTCGGCTGGTTGGGCTCAAGGGACGCGGCGCAGCGCGGGCGTTGCCGGTCCTGTGCGCCACGACGGAGCAAGCGGCGGCGCTGTGTGCGGGTGGCGCGCTTCCCGCGGCGGCGCGGGTGCTGGCGGAGCGCTTCTGGCCGGGTGCGCTGACGATCGTGGTGCCGGCGCGCGCCGGGCTACCGGAGGCGGTCGCTCCGCGCGGCGAAGTGGGGCTGCGGGTGAGCGCCCATCCGCTGGCGCGCGCTCTCTGCGCGGCCGCGGGCCCGCTCGTGGCCACCAGCGCGAACCGCGCCGGCGAGGCGCCGGCCGCCACCGCGGCGGTCGTGCGCGCGGCGTTCGGCGGCGGACTTGACGACGTCGCCGAAGAAGATGACGGCGTCCAGGGGCGGGCGCCGTCCACGGTCGTGCGGCTGCCGGCGCCGCTTGCCGGCGGGAGCGGCGCGACGGGCTGGTCTTGTGACATCCTGCGCGCCGGAGGGGTGGCGGCGGAAGCGGTCGAGGCGGCGTTGCGTGCTGCGGGCCGCTGACGGGCGGAGGAGCGGCGGCGTAGGAGAGGAGAGATCGCATGGCGGGCATCGCGCCCTTCCGGGCACTGAGGTACGACGCGGCGAAGCTGGGCGGCGATACGGCCCTGTCGCAGGTACTGGCTCCCCCGTACGACGTCCTGCCGCCCGAGGACGCGGCGGCGCGGCGCGCCGCTCACGCCGCCAGCATCGTGCGTGTCACGCTGCCTGACGGTGAAGGCGACGCGCGCTTTGCCGGGGCGGCCGACTGTCTGGCGCGCTGGCGCGCCGACGGCACACTGGCGCGCGACGAACGGCCGGCCCTCTACTACTACACGCAGCTCTGCGAGGGCCACGAGCGCCGCGGCTTCTTCTGTCGGGTGCGGCTGGCGCCGTACGAGAAGCGCGAGGTGCTACCGCACGAGCGCACGCACGCCGGGCCGAAGGCGGAGCGCCTCATGCTCTACCGCGCCTGTCGCGTGCAGCCGGAGCCGCTCTTCTTCCTCTACCGCGACGCCGGGTCAGGCTTGCTCGACCGGCTCGAGGCCGCGGCCCGAGGCGATGCAAGCGGCGGCGCCGTCCCTCCACTCGGGCGCGCGGTGTGTGGTGGCGGGCACGGCGGGCCTGAGCGCATCGACGAGGCGCTGTGGCGGGTGCAGGATCCCGCGGCGATCGCAGTGGCGGTGCGGGCGCTCGCGTCGCGCGCGCTGTACATCGCGGACGGCCACCATCGCTACGAGACCAGCCTCGCGTACGAGGCCGAGCTCGACGCCGCCGGGGCGCCCGCCGACGGTGCGCACCATTACGTGCTGGCCTTCCTCACCGCCGCCGAGGATCGGGGCCTGGTCATCCATCCGACCCACCGCACGCTACGGCGCGTCGGGCTCTCCCCCGCGGTCCTGCGCGCGGCGGTGCGCGCGCGCCTGCGCAGCGACGCCCTCCCGGACGGCGCCACCGCCGGCGATCTGGAGCGCCGTCTGGGCGCGGCCCCGGGCGGGGCCGTGGTCGCCGCCTACCCGGACGGCAGCGCGGATCTCGTGCATTTTCCCGCGGCGCCCGGCGCTGCGCCCGCGACCGCAGGGCTCGACGTGACTCGCTTCAACGACGATCTCCTGCTCGGCGCACTGGGCATCGGCGGCGAAGGTAAGCCTGTCGCCGAGCACGTGTTCTACGTGCAAGGTGCCGCGGCGGCCGTCGCGCGCGCCCGTGACGGTAAGGCCGAGGCGGCGTTCTTGCTCAAGCCCACGCCCGCCAGCGCGGTGCTCGCCGTCGCCGACGAAGGCGGCGTCATGCCGCAGAAGTCGACGTTCTTCTACCCGAAGGTCACGACCGGCTGGGTGCTCAACCCGGTTGACCCGGCGGAGCGCGTCGAGGCGTGACGCCGCGCGAGACGGTCCCCGCCGGCGCCAGCGCCGACGCCATCTTCGACGGCGCCGTGCGCGTCTGGCAGCCGCGCCGGGGCTACCGCTTCTCCGACGACGCCCTACTGTTGGCCGAGTTCGCCGCGGCTCGCGCCGCAAGCGCCGGCCCCGCGGCCAACGCATGGGATCTCGGCGCCGGCTCGGGCGTCGTCGCGCTGGCCCTGCTGGCCGACCTGCCGGGCCGCGCGCGCGCCGCCGAACGCGCCATCGCCGTCGAGCTGGACCCGATGCTGGCGGCGCTTTGCCGTCGCTCCGCCGCCGACGGTGGTCTCGCTCAGCGCCTGACCGTGATGGAGGGCGACCTGCGCGACCTCGTGCGCAGCGCTCCACGCGGCGTGGCGGACCTCGTCGTCTCCAATCCACCCTTCCACGCGGGCAAGCGGGGTGCGGCGCCGCCCGATCCCCAGCGCGCGGCCGCGCGGCACGACTGGCTGTGCCGCCCCGGGGAGCTGTGCGTGACTGCCGCGCACCTGTGCGCCCCAGGAGGGCGCGTCTGTGTCGTCTACGCGGCGGCGCGCGGCGACGAGCTGCGCGTCGCACTCGCCGCCGCCGGCCTCGCACTCACGCGCGAGCGCCTGGTTCGCCCGCGCTCCGGCGCTCCGGCGCGCCTCATCTTGCTCGAGGCCGTCCCCGTGCCGCGCGGCGCCGAGTCCGTCCTACCGTCCCAGCCTCTGCCGCAGCGCGACGAGCTGCTTCTCCACCCCGACCACGGCCCAGGGTACACGCCTCGCGTCGAGAGCTTCCTGCGCACCGGGGCGCCCATCAAAGGCTAAGAGCGGTCGTTGCAGGCTCCGGCGGGCGCGCCACTACGGCGTGTAGGATCGCCCGCGCAGCGTCAGCAGCGTGACGGAGTCGGGGAAGACCTCGAGGTCGAAGCCGCCCACGTTGGTCACCGTGCCGCCCACCAGCGCCTGAGCCTGCAGGCGCACGACCCCCGCGGGCAGGTCGAGCCCCGCGTAGATGCCGTCGATGTTCGTTCCCACCACCCGGCTGGGATCCGGGGTCGGGTCGCCGAAGACGCCGTTGAAATAGGCGATGACGCCCGGCGTCGTCGAGAATCCGACCGACGCGTTACCGATGCGCAGGTCGTCGCAGTCGTGAATCGTCCCGGCCACCGAGCCGTGCCCCGCGGGCACCATCCCTACGACCGTGGTGCTGGGGATGGTGATGTAGGCCGCGTAGGTGATGATGTTCACCTCCTGGTCGTCCACGCCGCCGCCCTCGTCCATCAGGAACACGTCGTACTGGTAGGTGTCCACGAGCAGGTCCTGCGCCATGCCCTGGACGACCTTCGCCACCAGCGAAGTCCCCGTCGGCACGCTCGGGATCTCGTAATACGACTTGAAC
>DASYRF010000284.1:0-3173 GCA_036004705.1 Myxococcota bacterium | reverse complement strand
CCCGCAAGGAGGACGATCGGCCCGTGCGCGTGGACGTCGTGCGGGTGCTGGAGTCCACCTTGCGGATGGCCTGGAACGAGGTGCGCCACCGCGCGCGGCTGCGCCGCGACTACAGTAGCGTGCCGCCGGTGATCGGAACCGACTCCCGTCTCGGGCAGGTCTTCCTGAACCTGGTGGTGAACGCGGCTCAGGCGTTCGAGGAGGGGCACGCCGACACGAACGAGATCTGCGTGTCCACGCGGCAGGAGGGCGAGCGGGTCGTCGTCGAGATCGCGGACACCGGGCCGGGGTTGCCCGCGCAGGTGCAACGGCGGCTCTTCGACCCCTTCGTCACCACAAAGGCGGCGGGGGTTGGCACCGGGCTCGGGCTGTCGATCTGCCACCGCATCGTCACCGAGCTGGGTGGGACGATAGGCGTCACGTCCGCGCCGAGACGGGGGACCACGTTCCGGATCGAGCTGCTCGCGGCGTCGGACGCAGAACAGGAGAGCGTATCCGGCGCGGACGCGCTGCCGGGCCGTTCCGGCCGGCGCGGGAGCGTGCTCGTCATCGACGACGAGCCGGCGATCGGCCGGGCTGTGCGTCGCGTGCTCGGAAGGGACCACGACGTCGTGTCGGTGACGAGCGGCGCGGCGGGGCTCGCGCGGATAGCCGCCGGCGAGCGCTTCGATCTCATCCTGTGCGACGTGATGATGCCCGAGATGATGGGTGTGGAGGTGCACGCTGCGCTCGCCAAGAGCACGCCGGACCAGGCGGCGAAGCTCGTCTTCCTCACCGGCGGCATCTTCGCGCCCGACGCGCAGAAGTATCTGGACGCGGGGAGTCTGGCGCGCCTCGAGAAGCCGTTCGACCCACGGCCCCTGCGCGCATTCGTGGAGGAGCGCCTGCGCACCTAGCGGCTGAGGCGGGTATGGTCGCGGCGTGCAGCTCGGCAAGGGCGGGTGGCAGCGTCCTCGATGGTCCCGGCCGCCGTGCTCGTGGCGGGCGCGTGCACGCCGGTCGCCGAGGCCCCTGCCGGAGTACGCCCCGCCGATGCCGTTGCCGGCGCCGGCACGTTTCGCTCGGCTTGTTACGGGTTCATGCAGCGGTCGCCGTCGACGGGCAGGAAGCCGGCGGAGTGGCAGATGGTCTTGGTGGTCTGTTTGCCGGGGCGGATGCAGCAGGCGCCGGAGCCGTAGTCGAGCTGGCACTGGGCGGCGTTGGCGCAGACTTGCGTGCAGATGAAGTGGTTGTAGGCCTGGCCGGAAGGGGGGCAGGGCGGACCGTTGATCCAGCAGGTCGTGACCCACCAGCAGTCGAGGCCGTCCATGCACTCGCAGTCGTTGCCGCTGAGGCAGGGCTCGCCGGCGCCGACGGTGCCGCCGCCGCCGGGACAGGTGTTGGTGCCGCACTCCACCACGGGGACGAGGGGCTGGTCGAAGTCGCCGATGTCGCAGGGGGCGGGGGCGGTGCCGTAGCGCAGGATCACGCCGCCGGGGCCGGCGGTGGGGTCCTCGAGGTTGCCGCCCACCGCCCATTCGCCGAGGCCGTCGCCGAACACGTTGTGCAGGCCTTCGCGGATGCCGGTGGGGAGCGGCTCGACGGTGCCGTTACGATAGCGGCCCGCGTAGCCTTCCAGCCCGACGAGGATGGGGCTCTGCCCGGGCGCGGTCCACACGCCGTTGACGCCGGCGCTGGTGAACGTGTCGGCGGCGATGGTCCACGACGTGCCGTCCCAGTGCAGGAGCTGTCCGGCGGCCGAGCCTCCCACGGCCCACACGTCGTCGGGCGCGCCGCCCCACACCGAGATGAGCGTCTCCTTCGTGGGCGAGGGCACGCGCGCCCAGGTGCTGCCGCCGTAGTGGAAGATGACGCCGCCGGTGCCGACCGCCCACACGTCGTCGCGCGCCGTCCCCCAAACCTTGAAGATGCTCTCGCCGCTGGGCGCGTCGGTCAGCCCGGGCACCCACTGGTCGCCGTCCCAGTACAGGAAGACGTCCTTGGGGCCCACGGGCCCGGGCGACCCGCCGACGGCCCAGACCTCGTTGGAGGCGCTGCCCCACACGCCGTAGAGCGTGGGGCGCTCCACGGGCGGGCAGTCGCTGTCCGTGGTGCAGGGCTCCAGGGCCGGGTTGCACAGGCCGACGACCGTGTTGCACCCGCTGGGCGTGGTGCAGGTGCGCGTCCAGAGGCTGCCGTTGTAGTGCAGCGCCTCGCCGTTCTCGCCCACGGCCCACACGTCCGTGCCCGACGTGCCCCAGACCCACCAGAGGACCTGGTCGGAGACGCCGTTCGTGCGCAGCCAGCGCTCGCCGTCGTAGTGCAGCAGCAGCGCGCGCGAGGCGAGGGCGTTGCCGCCGACGAAGAACATGTCGTCCGGCGCCGGGCCCCACGACGAGAGCACGAAGTCGTCCAGGTCCGAGCACACGGTCTTCCAGACGGGCGGCCCGACCCCGGCGTCGGTGTCGGCGTGGCCGCACGCGCAACCCGCCCCGGTCGCCGCCGCCGCGACGGCCGCCGCTGCCGCCGCCGCCACGATGGTTGCCCGCAGGAAGTGCCGCATCCCCGTCATCTCACCATGGGATCGCGGGCTGTGCCACGGGGGCGGCGAGGCGCGGCCTCCGGCTTCGCAAAGGGGGCGCACGCCGACGTCGCCGCTGCACATGACGCTACAATCGTACCGCCTCGCGCCCCGGTGTGATAGACGGACCGCGATGGACGCCCCGCGCGCGCCCGCCGCCCAGGAGGCCGATCCGTCGGCGGCGCCGGTGCCCGTCCAGGGGGCTTCGCCGCGGCGCCTCTACGCCGCCGTCGTCGAGTCGAACGAGGAGTGCTCGCCGGGCTACCGCCTGGTGCGCTACCGGCTCGACGCGCCGGTGCGCTTCCGCGCCGGCCAGTTCGCGATGCTGCGCGGCGACTGGGGCGCCGACCCGCTGCTCGGGCGGCCGATGTCCATCCTGCGCCTGGCCGACGCCGCGGGCGGAGCTGCGCTCGGGGCCGGGCGTGACGCGCGGCTGGCCGCCCCGGGCGCCGCGGCCGACCGCGCCGACTTCTTGCTGAAGGTCGTCGGCAAGGGCACGCAGGCGCTGGCGGACGCGCGTCCAGGCACGCGCGCCACGCTGCTCGCGCCGCTGGGAAGACCGTTCCGCGACGAGGAGGACGCGGCGCGCCGCGTGCTCCTGGTGGGCGGCGGC
>DASYRF010000283.1:0-21297 GCA_036004705.1 Myxococcota bacterium | reverse complement strand
GCGGCGATGAGATCCTTCAGGTTGCGGTGCGTGGCCGACACGATGCGCACGTCGACGCGGATGGTGGTGTTCGTGCCCAGGGGCTCGAACGCCCCCTCCTGGAGCACGCGCAGCAGCTTCGCCTGCGCCGCCGGCGGCAGCTCGGCCACCTCGTCGAGCAGGAGCGTTCCGCCGTCGGCGGCGCGAAAGCGCCCGTCGCGTTTCTTCACCGCGCCGGTGAACGCGCCGCGCTCGTGCCCGAACAGCTCCGCCTCCAGGAGCGTGTCGGGGAACGCGGCGCAGTTGACCGCCACGAAGGGCCCTTTGCCGCGCGGGCTCAGGTCGTGGAGCGTGCGCGCCACCAGCTCCTTGCCGGTGCCGCTCTCGCCCAGGAGCAGGACCGGCGAGTCGCTCTGCGCGAGCGTCTGGGTGCGCTCGATCACGCGCAGCATCGCCGGCGAGCGGCCGATGATGGGCACGGTCGCGCCGCCGCCCCCCAGCGCCGCACGGGCGGAGGCGAGCTCCATGTGCAGCGCGCGCCGCTCGGCGATTCGCCCGACGTGCAGCACCAGCTCGTCGCGGCTGAACGGCTTGACGAGATAGTGGTAGGCGCCGTCGTGCAGGGCGGCGACGGCCTCTTCCACCGTGGCGTACGCGGTCATGAGGATGACTTCGGTGCCGCGCCGCTGCTCGAGCACTTGCCGGAAGAGCGTCATGCCGTCCACCTTGGGCAGGCGGATGTCGGTGATGACGGCGTCGTACACCCGGTTGGTGAGCAGGGCGCGGGCCTGGGCGCCGTCCGCGGCGGGGGTGACCTTGTGGCCGGCCGCGACGAGGACCTCCTGCACGGTCGTGCGCAGCGAGGGTTCGTCTTCCACCAACAGGATCTCCAGCACCGGCGTGTCCTCCTGGTCACTCCAAGTGTGACAAATCTAGAACCATCCGTCCAGGGGGGGGCGGGCCACATCACGCGAATGCTGGGTCACCGTGACCGGCTGGACACACCCAAACCGCCCACGGGGGCTTATCCTGCTGATATTCCTGGTCGTCACCCTGTCGAGCGCTACCTGGCACGAGGCTTTCATAGGCTCGGCACGGAAAGGTGCACCCTTGAACATCCTCGTGCCGATAGACTTCTCGGGAGCGTCGCGGGCGGCCCTGCGTCATGCCATCGAGCTGGGTGCGCGTATGAAAGCTTCGGTGGACGTACTGCACGTCGACGAGACGGCGCCGCCTGATGGAGACGTGGGCGTGAACCCGGCCGACGCCACGCAGCGGCTGGTGCTGGCGCGGCGCGCCAGCCAGTTTGTGCGCAGGCAGCTCGACGCGCTGGGATCGCGGCTGCACGGCGGGGACATCATCCGCGTGGCCGGTCGCCTGCGCGGCGACGGCGCGGCGGACCTGATCGCCGACGTCGCGCGCCGCGGCGGCCACGATCTGGTCGTGGTGGGGCTAGAGGCGCGCGGCGCCGCCCACGACGCCGCCGTGCAAGCCATCGCTGGCCTCCTGCTGTGCTCGCCGTGTCCGGTGCTGGTGGTGCGGACTTCGGACCAATGGTCGCGATCGATCAGTGCCGACACCGACGACCCGCACGGCGGAGGGCACGGCGGCGGACCTGACTCCACAGGCGACCGCGACGGCCCTCCCCGCGTGTCCTGAGTAAACGTCACCAGCCCCTCCGGCCGCCGCCCCCGGTTCTGCCGGCGGCGGCTCCGGCTTCGGCTGCGGCTGCGGCCTCGGCGGCGGCTCCGGCTTCCGCGGCGGCTCCGGCTGCGGCGGCGGCCTCGGCTGCGGCTCCGGCCTCCGCGGCGGCTCCGGCTGCGGCGGCGGCCTCGGCGGCGGCTCCGGCTTCGGCTGCGGCTCCGGCTTCGGCTCCGGCCTCGGCTGCCGCTGCGGCTTCGGCTCCGGCCTCGGCTTCGGCCGCGGCTCCGGCTTCGGCGCTCCCGTCGGTGCCGGGGGCCGCGAACGGCGCGTTCGCGGTCGCGGCGGTGCGGACGGGGGAGGCGGCGCGGCGCGAGGCGTCGGGGATGATCTCGTGCACCTGGACCTCGGTCAGGCCGACGTACTTGAGCTCGCGCTTGAGCAGGACGAGCGCGCGCCAGGCGGAACGGACCGTCTGGGCGTAGAGGCCGCGCGCGACGGCGTGGGCGTCCGTGGCAGCAGTGGCGGCGGCTTCGGCGGCGGCGAGGTGCGCGCCCGCGGCGTCGAGCCGGGCGGCCCAGGCGGCGCGGACGGGCGCAGACCAGGGCGGCGCGTCCGGCGCGGCGAGGCGCGTGGCGAGCAGCGGCAGCAGCGCGGCGCGCGCGGCGCGCGGCGCGTCGGTGTAGGCGCCGAGTCCGCCGGGGAACACGGCGGCGATCGCCGGATGGCGCGCCGGGCGCCCGAGCGAGTTGCGCATCTCGTCGAACACCGTGCCGACCTCGACGAACGCGGCGCGGTGCGCGGCCAGGCGCCCGGCCGTCGCGGTGACCAGCGCGCGTCGCGCCGCGCCGGCGCCGTCACGCGTCGCGGCCATGGCGGGCAGCAGCGGGCCGAGCCGCGCCGCGGTCACCGCCGCCGCCTCGTCCCCGCGCGCCTCCGCGCGCGCGCTCGTCAGCACGATCACCTCGTCGATGCGCGCGACGCGCGCGTCCTCGCGAACCATCGTCCCCATCGGACCCTCCTGCGTTGGCACGGCCTCGGGCGCCCGGCCCTCATGACCGCGCGTCCCGCAACGCTGATGGTGCAGGCTCGGTGCCAGTCGGGCAGCACGGGCTGACGCGCCGCGGCCTCCTGGGAACGGGCGAGCGTGCGCGAGGCGCCGCGGCCGGACCTGCAAGATCTTGCAGTGGCCGACTGCAAAGTCTTGCAGTGCGCGCGCGGCCCAGATCGCGCGGACTCCGTACGCTTGCGGCGCACTGCAATTCCTTGCAGTCCGCCACTGCAAGCGCTTGCAGTCTCGGGGCGGCCCTTGCGCGTGGCCCTCGTGCGCCGTCCGGCGGCGCCGGAGCCCAGGTTTGGATCGTGGATCCGAAGCCTTGGCAGGCAGCGCGCCGCCCGCCGGACGACCAGTACCCCCGCGCGCGCGCGACGCGCGGATCGAAGAAACGCCGATGTGCGTCGGCCCTGGCCCGCGCTGCCACGTGGAAAACGCCAATGCCCGACGGCCCCGGCACGCGCGCTTCGTGGAAAACGCCAATCCGCGACGGCCCTGGCACGCGGGCCTCGGAAGATTGCCCGCCCGCGGCAGGCCCGACCGGCGCCGCGCCGGGCGGTCTTTGGATCGTGTTTCCCCAGGCGGCGCGCGATCCACCGTCGTGCCGGCGAGGCGCGCCGCGCAGCCGGGCCCCCTGGATCATCGGCGAGCGAGCATCCCCCCCGGTCGCGCGCCCTTGCGAGGCGTGCGACCCGCGCGGCCCGCGCGCCGACACGGCCTCCAAGGCCGGCGAAACGCAGCTCCCCGCCGGGGCCCGCGATCCGCGCTCCTGCGACCGGCGCTCGCCGCGCGCCGAGACGCCGTGGAAGGTCCGCGAGACGTGTCCTCCGCCGCGACGTGCGCCTCGGCAAAGTCGCCGCCACTGCCGCGCGTCGAGGCGCCGGCAGCGCTCCAGAACCTGACTCGCCACGAAGCGCCTGCAGCACGTGCGCCGCGCTGCCGCGCCGCCCACGGGCTGGGACGCGGTTAGCCGGCTTCAGGCGTAGCCGGCCGCCGCTGAAGCGAGCGCTGGCCCGAGCATCGCGCTCACGACGAGGTCGTGCTCGATTCGATCGCCCCACCAGTCGGGAACGGGCACCCAACCGGACGCTGGCAGCGGTGCGGGAAGCGCAGCAGGCGGCGCCGGCACCGGCGCCAAGGGCCTGCCGTCGGGTGTGGCGAAGCACGCCGTGCCGTCCGCTTCCAGGCGGATCTCGAAGCGGTCCTCGTGCACGAGGCGGTGATGGGCGCCGCAAAGGAGAACGAGATTGTCGAGCGCGGTCCGCCCGCCCTGAACCCAATGGCGGACGTGGTGCGCGTCGACGAATTGTCGGTTCGTGCAACCGGGAAAGCGGCATCCGCGGTCGCGGCTGGCGAGCGCGCGCCGCACGGCGGGCGGGATCGTCCGGCGCCGCCGGCCGACGTCGAGCGTTTCGCCCTTGGCGCCGTGCACCACGGGCACGAGCCCCGCCTCGCACGCGATCCGCCGGAACGTCTCCGCGGGAATGGGCGTGCCGTCCTCGAGCGTGGCTCCGGCGCCGCCCAGCACGCCGCTCTCGTCGGGCCCGAGGTGCACGACCACCGTCCACCGCTCCCCGCCCGACCGCGATCGCCCGGGAACGCCCGACAGGAAGGACTCGGCGATCGCCAGGAGCGCGTCCGCCCGGCCGGGCCAGAGCGCAGCGGGCGGCGGCGCCGGCGGCGTCTCCCCGGCTTCCTCGGGAACGTCCGCCGCCGCAGCGCGCGGCGTCTCCCGGGGTGCCCCGGAAACGTCCGCCGCCGCAGCGCGCGGCGTCTCCCGGGGTGCCTCGGGAACGTCCGCCGCCGTCGAAGCGTCCCACGCGCCGTCGGTTCTGGCGGGAGCCCGCGGCAGCCCGCGCGGCGTCTCCTCGGGAACGTCCGCCGCCGCAGAAGCGCCTGGCCGGTCGTCGGCGCCGACGGCGGCCGGCGGGCGACGCTCGGGCTTGGGGCTCAGACGTTCGCGCGCGGCGTCGATGGCCTTCATCACGAGCGCGGCCTCGTCGGGCGAGAGCTGCGCTTCGAGACGGACCATCCCGGCGTCGGTCCAGCGCTGGCGTACCCAACGCTCCGCTTCCGCACGCCGGCCTGCGAGGCCGGCGACCACGCCGCGGTACTGGCGGCAGAGCGTCTCCAGATGCGCGGCGGTGCAGCCCTTCGCGGTGCGCAGGAGCCGCTCCTCGTTCTCGCGGGTGGCGATCCGCGTGAGCGCTCGCACCTTCGAGTAGCTGATCTGGGCCTTGCGAAGCGCCTCGTCGAGGAGCGGCAGCGTCCCGAGCGCGCGCGCCACCCGCACCTTCTCCCGCGCCGCCCCGGGGGCCAGGCCGATCCGCCAGCCGAGCCAATGCGCGCACGACAGCGCGCCCTGCCGCGCCCACCCGGAGCTCTCGTCGAACGCGCGAATCCGCGTGAGAAGCAAATGAACGGCGGCGTCGATCTGTCCGGCCAGGGCGGCGATCTCGTCGGCGAGGACGTCGAGCGCATGCGCGGCCGCGGCGGCGGATCCGGGCTCGGGAGTGGCTGCGGACGGGGATGCAGGTGCGGACGCCGTTGCGGGTGCGGACGCCGTTGCGGGTGCGGTTGCCAGCATCACGTATGTGTATTTGTTGGTTTGGTATATGTCAAGTGCAATATGCAGAACAAATCGTAAACGAATGTACGACAGAATGAGACCGGATCCGGACGGCTGTGGGTTTGCCGCGGCGATGGACGACCGCGAAGCCGTGGGCGCGGGGAAGCCGAGGGGGGTCGAGCGCGGTCGCCCACCGCCGCTTGACCTGCGCGCAGTCCGCTCCGCCGCACGCCTGCGGCGCGCGGCGTTCGCGCTGCGCGGCAGCTCACAAGCCCCACAGCCGCGGCGGCGGGAGAGATCGATCTTGCGCCGAACAGGACGGCGGCGGGCTACGGGGAAGACGTTAGCTGGCGGAGCAGGCAGCGGAGCGGGGAAGCCTGCCGAGGAACGAGACCAGAGCGGAGGAAGCGGTACGAGCCGGGCTCGATGAAGCCAATGCTGGTCCGCGCGGGGCGGGCTAGCGCGTGGCGGCGTAGTGGCGCAGGGCGTCGAGCGGGGGGCGGGCGACGAGCTGCACTTTGCTGGTGACGACGTCGCGGCGGTCGCGGATGAAGACGAGGTGGTCGCCGTGCCGGGGCTTCTCGCGCGGGTCGCGGGGGTCGAAGCCGCCGACGCCGGCACGCGCGAACGCGCCGAGCAGGCGCGCGCCGAGCGCGGCGTGCTGCGCGCGCCACTCGCCGGAGCGGCGGTCGCGCACGGCCACACAATGGTCGCCGTGCACGTGATACTCCGTGTTCAGCGTCACGAACATCTGGTTGCGGCGGCGCTCGGCACCGCCGGACCGGGCGGAGGACGGTTTCATCGGCCTATTGTCCGGCGGCGATTGCGGCGCGCAAGAAAGTGGCGGTCTCGCTCGCCCGCGCGATGGGGGGGGACTGACCCGACGCACGTCGGCGTCGGGCAGTCGGCCGCGGCGGGTCCGAACAGGTGCCGCCGGGCCGCGGACCCGGACCGCCGGTGCGGGGAGCGTCCGCGCCGGGGCGTCTCGATCAGGCGGCGGCGGTGCCGGCGGCGGCGTCGACGGGCTCGTCGCCGGGGTCGGACGCCGCGGTGCCGAGCTGCGCTTCGACCTCGTCGAGCACGCGAAGGCAGCCGTCGAGGGTGTTGTGCGCCATGAGCGCGCGCCGGATGGCGGCGGCGCCACGGAAGCCGGACAGGTAGCCGGCGAAATGCCGCCGCGAGACGAAGACGCCGCGGGGCAGCCCGCGCTCGTCCACGTTCGCGCGCAGGTGCGCGCGACACAGATCGAGGCGCTCGCGGAGCGTCGGCGGGGCGAGCCGCACGCCGCGGTCCAAGAGCGCGCGCACCTCGCGGAACACCCAGGGGTGGTCGATGGCGCGGCGGCCGATCATCACGGCGGCGCAGCCGGTCTCGCGTAGGGCGCGCTCGGCGTCGTCGGCGCTGCGCACGTCGCCGTTCACCGCCACCGGGATGCGCACCCGCGCGCGCGCGCGCGCGGCCCAGCTCCAGTCGGCGGCGCCGCGGTGGCCCATCTGCGCGGTGCGGCAGTGGATGGTCAGCGCCGCGACGCCGGCGTCCTCCAGCCGCTGCGCCAGGTCGACGATGGGCATGTGCGACTCGGGCCCCCAGCCGACGCGCGTCTTCACGGTCACGGGCAGCGCCACCGCCGCCACCAGGCGGCGCGCCATGTCCACCATCGCCGCCGGGTCGCGCAGCCAGCCGGCGCCGGCCCCGCGCGCGGCAATCTTCGGCACCCAGCAGCCGCAGTTCACGTCGATGAAGACCGGCGCGGCGGCCTCGGCGACGCGCGCCGCGTCCACCAGGCGGTCGGGGTCGGCGCCGTAGATCTGGATGGCGGTCGGCTGGTCGCCGGGGGCGAGCCGGATCTTGCGCAGCGCCACGCGCGCCCCGCGCAGCAGCCCCTCGGCGTTGACGAACTCGGTGACACACAGGTCGGCGCCCAGCGCGCGGCAAACGCGCCGGAAGGGCGCGTCGCTCACGTCCTCCATGGGCGCGAGGATCGCCGGGCGGCGCGCGAAGAGCGCGTCCAGCCACGCGCGCGTTCCCGGGCGCGGCGATGGCGGGGGCACGAGGTCGAAGACGCCGGTGGTCACCGCCCCCAGGTAGCACGCGGCGCGCCGTCTGGGAATCGCTCCGGCGGTGAACCGGAACCGGAACCGGAACCGGAACCGGAACAAGAACCGGAACCGGAACAACCGGAACCTCAACCTGACTGAACAGCCACGCCCGGTGGCGCGGCGTGGCCGAGCGGGCGGGTCTGCTAGACTCCGCCGCCGCGCCATGCGCCTGCTCCTGCGCTTCTTCCTCATCGCGTGGATCTGCGTGCGCGCCGTGGGGCGCTACGCGTGGCGGCGCGCCGGCGCGGGGCGGCTGGACGCGGCCGCGCGCGAGCGGCTGCGCGGCGACGTCCTGGCGGGCACGCTGGAGCGGCTGGGCGCGACCTTCGTGAAGTTCGGGCAGATCCTCAGCACGCGCCCCGACCTCCTCGGCCCCGGGTACATCGCGGCGTTGTCGCGGCTGCAAGACCGCGTCCCGCCGGCGCCGTTCGCCGAGGTCGAGGCCGTGCTCGCCGCCGAGCTCGACGCGCCGCGCCACGCGCGCCTCGTCGACGTGGAGCCGGAGCCAGTCGCCGCGGCGTCGGTGGCGCAGGTGCACCGCGCGCGCCTCGACACCGGCGAGCTCATCGCCCTGAAAGTGCAGCGCCTCGACGCCGCCCACCAGATCGAGCGCGACTTGGTGCTGCTGAGCCTGGGCGCGCGGCTCTTGGACCTGCTGCCGACCTTGCACTTGCTGTCGCTGCCAGGCGCGGTGGCACGCTTCGGCGCGGCCATGCACGGGCAGCTCGACTTCACGCGCGAGGCCGCCAACAACCGGCGGTTCGCCGCCAACTTCGCCGCCGTCGAGGGCATCGGCGTGCCGCGCCTGTACGACGACCTCTGCACGCGGCGCGTGCTGGCGATGGAATTCGTCCACGGCGTCCGCGCCACCGAGCCGGAGAAGGTCGGCGGCGACCGCGTGCGCCTCGCTCGACGAGGGGGCGAGTGCATCCTCAAGATGGTCTTCACCGACGGCTTCGTGCACGCCGACCTGCACCCGGGCAACATTCTCCTCACGCCCGACGGGCGCGTCGTGCTGCTGGACCTCGGGCTCGTGGCCGAGGTGCCCGCCGAGGTGATGCGGCCTTGGTGCCAGACGTTCATGGCGCTGGCGCAGCGCGACGGGCGCGAGGTGTCGCGCCTCTTCTACGTGTACGCGCCGAGCGTCGCCACGCCCGACTACGCCGCCTACGAGGGCGAGGTCGTACGCTTCTTCGACGACCTCTACGGGAAGACGATCGGCGAAGTGGAGGTCAGCGTCGTCATCGCCGGCGCGATGGCCATCCTGCGCCGCCACCGCGTGCAGATCGATCCGGTCTTCACGGTCGTCAACATCGCCATGCTCGTCGCCGAGGGCCTGGGCAAGCAGCTCGACGCGTCGCTCGACATGGTGCAGCTCGCCATCCCTTACCTGATGCAGGCGCTGGCCACCGCCCCGCCGGGCAAGCCGCCGTTGCGCGCGCTCCCTCTTCCTCGGCCCGCCTGATGCGTTAGAGTGGCGGGCCATGGGCCCTGGGTCTGGCCGTCGGGGGGCGCCGCCGTCGAGGCGCCGTGCCGCCGCCGTGCGCGCGCCGGTGCGGGCGCTGGTCCTCGCGGTCTCGGCGCTGTGCGCCGGCGCAGCAACGGCGCACGCCGCGTCGCCCGAGAGCGCGCCGGCCCCCGTCGCTCCCGCAGCCCCCGCTGCTCCCGCCGCCGCGCCCGAGAGCGCACCGGCGGCCGGCGGCGCCGCCGCCGAAGGGCTGCTGGTTCTGGCCGGCCGCGTCCTCGAAGCCGGCACGCGCGTGCCGATCTCGTCGGCCGAGATCGTGCTGAAAGGCACGGCGCTGGCTGCTTCCACGGATGAAGGCGGCCGCTTCCGTCTCGCCGCCGCGCCCGGCGACGCGCCGCCGGCCGGCGATCTGCACGTCACCGTCTCCGTCCCCGGCTACGTCGCGCTCGAGCTGACCGAGACGGTCGCCGACGCCGCCAAGCGCGACCGCGTCGTCTATTACCTGCGGCGCGACGCTGCGGCGCCGATGAAAAGCACCGTGCGCGACAAGGCGCCCATCGCCGAGACGACCGTGCGCACGCTTTCGACGGCGGAGATCTCCGCCATCCCGGGCGCCAGCGACCCGGTGCGCGCGCTGAGCACGATGCCGGGCGTGGCGCGCGCCCCGCTCGGCGTGCCCTTCCTCATCGTGCGCGGCTCCGAGCCGCGCGACACAGTCGTCTTCGTGGAGGGGCACCCGATCCCCATCCTGTATCACCTGATCGGATTCGACACGACGGTGAACCAGGACGTGCTGTCGGGGCTGGAGTTCTATCCGGGCGCGGTGCCGCCGCGCTACGGGCGCGGCCATGGCGGCGCGGTGGAGCTGCGCCTGCGCGACGACGTGCCGCGCCGCTGGGCCGCGCACATCCAGACCGACACGCTCGCCACCAGCTTCGGCGTGGAAGTGCCGCTGGGCCCGAAGATGGGGCTCTACCTCAGCGGCGCGCGCAGCTACATCGACGCCGAGCTGCGCGCGGTGTGGCCCCTGCTGCGCGACGCCGGCGTCGACCTCGGGCTCGTGGTGGCGCCGCGCTACTACGACTACGCGGCCCTCTTCATCGCCCGCCCCGCGGCCGGCCACGTCCTGCGCGTCATGTGGTTCGGATCGGACGATCGCGCCGCGCTCGTCGATCCCGACGCCAACCTCATCCGCGCCGTCACGTTCTACCACCGCGGGCTCATCACCTACCGCGCGCGTCTCGCTGGCGGGCTCACCAACGACGTCTCGCTGTCGATCGGCTTCTCGCGCCTCAGCGGCGGCTACTCCGGCGCCATCAACGTGAAGCTCGACAACCTAGACCTGGCGCTGCGCGAGGAGATCGTCGCGCCGCTCGCCCCCACGCTGGCCGTCGCGGTGGGGCTCGACTTCCTGCTCAGCCGACCGTCGTGGGACCTCTTCATCAACGGCGGACTCTTCGACGACAGCGCCGAGGGCGACATCTTCACGCTGAAGGCCAACGAGATCGTCCCCGACTTCGCCGCCTACGTGGAGGGGCGCTGGGAGCCGGTCAAGGGGCTGCGCATCCTCCCCGGGCTGCGCATGGACTACTACTTCCTGGCGCAGGACGGCGCGGTCGACCCGCGCCTGAGCGCTCGCTGGAAAGTGCACGAGATGGTTACGGTGAAGGCCAGCGCCGGCCGCTACGGCGAGCCTCCGTCGACCTTCGACACGGGCGTCGGCCCCGACCGCGCCGTAGTGGCGCCGTCGTGGTCGTTCCAGTGGACGGCGGGCGTCGAGGTGCGCCCGTTGCCGCGTCTGTCGCTCGACGTGGAGCTCTTCGAAAAGGAGCTGTACGGGCTGACGAACGGCGGCTTTTCCAACACCGGCGGCACCGGCCGCGAGATGACCACGGGCGACGTGTTCGACCCGTCGCTGCGCACGGCGCGCGGCCGGGTCATCGGGCTGGAGGCGCTGTTGCGGCTCGATCCGGGCGGGCCGCTCTACGGATGGATCGCCTACACGCTCTCCAAGGCGGACCGCTGGGACGGCGCGGTGCCGGGCTCGCCGCACGAGCCGGCCGACTTCGACCAGCGCCACGTGCTGGCGGTGGTGGCGGCGCTGCGCGCCGGGCGCGGCTGGAGCTTCGGGCTGCGCTTCCGCCTGTCGAGCGGCAACTTCTACACGCTGAACACGCGCGGGCCGTGGAGCGCCGACGACGACACCTGGACGGCGATCCCCGGCGAGCGGCTGCGCTTTCCGCCCTTCAACTCCCTCGACCTTCGCGCCGAGAAGAGCTGGGTGTTCGACACCTGGGCGTTCAAGTTCTACGTGGAGGTCTTGAACGTTTACAACAGCAAGAACTCCGAGAACATCACCTACTCGGACGACTACAGCGAGTCGCGCCTGACGCGCGGGCTACCCATCATCCCGCGCATCGGCGCGCGCGCCGACTTCTAGATGACGGCGCCGACGGTCGTCACGGGGGCGACGGGGCACGTCGGCGCCAATCTGGTGCGCGCGCTCTTGTCGCGCGGCCGGCGCGTGCGCGCGCTGGTGCACGAGGAGTCGCGCGCGCTGGACGGTCTGGACGTGGAGGTCGTCGGCGGCGACGTGCGCGACCGCGACGCCGTGACGCGCGCGCTGGCGGGCGCCGACGTCGTGCACCACCTGGCGGCGGTCATCTCCATCGACGGCGACCAGGGCGGGCGGGTGCCGGCGGTGAACGTCGGCGGGGCGCGCAACGTCGCCGAGGCGGCCCTCGCCTGCGGGGCGCGGCGCCTGGTGCACTACTGCTCCATCCATGCGTTCGATCAGGCGCCGGTGGACCGGCCGGTGGACGAGTCGCGCGCGCGCGCCTTCGGGCCGGCGCACCCCGTTTACGACCGCTCCAAGGCGGAGGGCGAGGCGGCGGTGCGCGCGGTCGTCGCGCGCGGCCTCGACGCGGTGATCCTGCACCCGACCGGCATCCTCGGGCCCGTGGACTTCGCGCCTTCGCGCATGGGGCAGTTCTTCCTGGACCTGTACCACCGGAGGATGCCGGCGCTGGTGCGCGGCGGGTTCGATTGGGTGGACGTGCGCGACGTGGTGGCCGCCGGGATGGCCGCCGAGGAGCGCGGGCGCAGCGGCGAGAGCTACCTCGTGCCGGGGCGCTGGCTGTCGATGCGGGCGCTGGCGGAGATGGCGGCGGCGCACACCGGCGTGCCGGCCCCGCGCTGGGACGCGCCGATGTGGCTGGCGCGGCTGGGGGCGCCGCTCGCGACGGCGGCGAACCGCCTCGGCGGCGGGCGGCCGCTCTTCACGGCCGACGCGCTGCGCGCGCTGCGCGCGGGGCCGGTCGACGGCGCCAAGGCGGCGCGCGAGCTCGGGCACGTGCCGCGCCCGACGCGCGAGACGGTCGCCGCCGTGTACGACTGGCTCGAAGGGGCCGGGCGCCTGAGCCGCCGCCCCCACCCGGCGCGCGCCGAGCGGGCGGCGTGAGCGCGCTGCTCGGGGCGCTCGGGCTTTCTCCCCTGGCGGGTGCGGGCGGCGTGAGCGCGCTGCTCGGGGCGCTCGGGTTTTCTCCCCTAGCGGGTGCGGGCGAGGCGTGGCTGCACCGCGCGCTGTGCTGGGGCGTGCTGGGGCTGTCCGCCGTCACGCTGGCGGCGCTGCGCTTCGTGACGGCGCCCTACGGGCGGCACGCGCGCCCCGGCTGGGGGCCGGCGGTGGCGAGCCGCACCGGCTGGCTGTTGATGGAGAGCCCCGCGCTGCTCGTCTTCGCCGCCGTCTACGTGGCGGGCGCGCGCCGCGCCGAGGCCGCGCCGCTGGCGCTGGCGGCGCTCTGGGCGCTCCACTACGGGCAGCGCACGCTCGTCTTCCCATTCTTGATGCGCGCGCCGGCGCGGCCGATGCCCCTGGCGGTGGCGCTTCTCGGCTTGGCCTTCAACGTCGTCAACGCCTACCTCAACGCGCGCTGGCTGTCGGCGCTGGGTGCTTATCCGGCCGGCTGGCTGGCCGGCGCGCGCTTCGTCGCGGGCGCGCTCCTCTTCGCCGGCGGCTTCGCGCTGAACCTGCACGCCGACGCGCGGCTGCGGGCGTTGCGCGCGCCGGGCGAGACCGTCTACCGCGTCCCGCACGGTGGGCCCTTCGCGCTGGTGTCGTGCCCCAACTACCTCGGCGAGATCGTCGAATGGGCAGGCTGGGCGCTGGCGACCTGGTCGCTGCCGGGGCTGGCGTTCGCCGTGTACACGGCGGCGAACCTCGCGCCGCGCGCGCTGGCGCACCACGCCTGGTACCGGCGAACGTTCCCCGACTACCCGCCGGCCCGCAAGGCGCTCGTGCCCTTCCTCCTATAGACGGGCGTGCTAGGCTGCCGCGCGCGCCACTCCCGCGGAGGCTCGCCGAGGCACGCGGAAGCACACGCGGAGGCGCGCGGAGGCCGTCGATGATCGAGTGGAGCGAGCAACACCTGGCGCTGCGCGACATGCTGCGCCGTTTCGTGGACACCGAGATCAAACCGCACCTGGAGGAGCTGGAGCACGGCGATACGCCGCCCTACGACGTGCTGCGCAAGCTGGTGCGCACGTTCGGCATCGACGAGATGGCGCGCGCCAAGTTCGCCGCGCAGATCGAGCGCGAGAAGGCGCGCGAGGCGGCGGCGGCGCGCGGCGAGGCGCCCGAGCCGAAGCGCGAAAAGCGCCCGCGCCCCGAGGCGGGCGACGAGCTGGCGATGCGCGCCATCCCCATCATCGAGCTGTGCCGCTACAGCCCCGGCATGGTGACGGCGCTGGGCGTGAGCATGGGGCTCACCGCCAACGCCATCATGGGGCGCGGCACGGTGCGCCAGAAGGAGCGCTGGGCGCTGCCGCTGTTGACGCTGGAGAAGATCGGCGCTTGGGCCATCACCGAGCCGGGCTCGGGGTCGGACGCGTTCGGGGCGATGAAGTCGACGGCGCGGCGCGACGGCAACGGCGGCTACGTGCTCAACGGCAGCAAGACCTTCATCACGAACGGGCCGTACGCCGACACGATCGTCTTCATCTGCAAGCTGGACGAGGACAACGACCCCAAGGACCGCAAGGTGGTCAGCTTCATCCTCGACAGCGGCACGCCGGGGCTGACGCAGTCGAAGCCGCTGCGCAAGATGGGGCTGCACGCCTCGCCCACGGGCGAGCTGTTCCTGGACAACGTGCATGCCGACAAGGAGCGGCTCTTGGGCGAGCGCGAGGACGCGCCGGCGCGCGACGCCGCCAAGGAGACGTTCTCCGCGGAACGCACCGGGGTCGCGGCGATGGCGCTCGGCATCGTGGAGCAGTGCCTGCACCTGTGCGTGGAGTACGCCAAGACGCGCGTGCAGTTCGGGCGTCCCATCGGCGAGTTCCAGCTCATCCAGCTGAAGCTGGCGAAGATGGAGGTCGCGCGCATGAACATCCAGAACCTCGTGTACCGGCAGATCGAGATGGCGGCGGCGGGGAAGGCGATGGTGCTGGCCGAGGCGTCGGCGTGCAAGCTCTACTCGGCGCAGGCGGCGATGGAGGTGTGCCTGGAGGCGGTGCAGCTCTTCGGCGGCAACGGCTACATGTCGGAGTTCCAGGTGGAGCAGCTGTGCCGCGACGCCAAGGTGCTGCAGATCTACGGCGGCACCGACGAGATCCAGATCTCGCAGATCGCCCGCAGCCTGTTGTCGTAGTCGCGCCCAGAGCGGACTAGGCGTCGATGACGACGGGCTGGGGCTGGCCGGTGGCGGCCGGCTTGGGCTCCGCCGGCGGCGCCTCGGCGGGCTTGGCGGGGTCGTCTTTCTGATCTTCGAGGCCGAGGTGCGGCGCGACGCGCTTGAAGATGGCGGCGCCGAGGCTGAAGCCGAAACCGATGATCACCGCACGCCAGAACATGCCCATGGTCGTTCCTCCGTGGCGGCCGTTCAGTCGGCCGAGCGCCTAGGTTAGCAGGCCCGCGTGCGCCCGCCAGTGGCCGCCGAGAAGGCCGGCACTCAGAGGTCGTGCAGCGCGCGCGTCCAGAGCAGCACGGGAAGAAGGATCGCCGACGTGATCGCGAGCACCAGGGCCCACAGCGCGCCGCGCTCCAGGGCGGTCGTTGGCCTCGTCGCGGAGCTGCCGGTCGATCATCGCATTTGGCATTGCCTCAGGCTCAGGCATGAGCTTCGTGGACGCCGTGGTCCGTGCGCGCGACGGCGAAGGGACGGAAGCCGGCGTCGCGCCAGGCGCGGGCGGTGGCGTCGAGCACGCTGGGGTCGGCGGCGAACGCCAGCACCGAGTCGCCGCCTCCAGCGCCCGACACCTTGGCGGCGGCGCCTTCGGCGGCGGCGAGAGCGCGGAGCTGCGCGATCTCGGCGGTGACGATGCCGAGTCCGTGCGCGCGATCCCAGGCGGCGAGGGCGTCGTGGCAGTCGCGCACCGACTGCAGGACGGCCGGGACGCTCGCCGCGCCGAACGCCGCGAGCAGCGCGCGCACCGGCGCCGCCAGGGCGTCGAGCTCCGCCGCGAGGCGCGCGGCGTCGGCCGCGCGCAGCGATTCGACTCTTTGCAGGAAGCCGACGGTGCGCGCGCTCCGGCCGCTGTAGCCGGCGAGGACGTGCAGCCCGTCCGGCCACGGGAGCGCGGCGGCGGCGCCGCGACGCCAGTGCACCAGCCCGCCGTGCACGACCGTCGCTACGTCGTAGCCGGATCCCTCGCCGCCCTGCGCGGCGCGGTGCGCGCGCAGCGCCGCCGCGAGGATCGCCGCCCGCTCCGCGGGCACGTCGCGGCCGGCCAGGCCGAACAGCGCGGCGGTCACCGCGGCGGTGGCGCTGGCGCTGCCGCCGACGCCGGGCTTGCGGTCCCCGGTGCCGGCGTCTCCGTCGGGGCGCGTGACCAACCGGTGCGGCGGCGGGGGCGTGGCGTCGCCGGCAGCCAGGGCGGCGCGTGCCGTCGTCCAGGCGGCGTGGGCGAAGCGCAGCGCCTCGGGGACGGCGGCGCTGCCGTCGGGCTCGCGCCAAGTCGTGCCGTCTTCGGCGCGGGCGAGCTCCCAGACGGATGCGGGAAAGGCGTCGAGCGTCACGCCGGCTTGCACGGCGACGGCGAGCGCCTCGCCGGACGGGCCGAGCACGGCGTACTCGCCGGCGATCATGAGCTTGCCGGGCGCGACGAAGCGCCGGGACGGCGCGGCGGTCACGACGGGGTCGGCGTCGCGGTCGGCGTCGGCGTCGGCGTCGGGGTCGGCGTCGGCGTCGGCGTCATGGTCGGCGTCATGGTCGGCGTCGCGGCCGGCGTCGGCGTCGGGGTCGGCGTCGGGGTCGGCGTCGGTGTCGTGGTCGGGGTCGGCGTCGCGGCCGGCGTCGTGCTCGAGGTCGAGGCGAGCGCGGCGTCGGGGGGGAGGATCTGGGGCGCGGGGCCGGGGCGCGCGGCGATGAGGCGGAGGACGCCGGGGACGGTGGTGAGGGCCTCGCGCACGGCGGGAAGGGCCGCGGGGGTACAGAAGGCCTTGACGTTGGGGCCGGCGTCGATCGTGAAGAACGTCTCGACGCCTTCGGCTTGGAGGCGGCGAAGGGCGGCGACGACCGCGAGGGTCTCGGCCGAGAGGTACACGAGCGCCGGATCAGCGCCCATCATGGCGGCGTGCATACGCAGGCAGGAGCGCTCGGCCACGCGCCCCAGCGCGCCGAAGTCGCGCGACGCGATCGCCGCGCGCGCGGCGGCGAGGTCCGCGCCGACCGTCGCCAGGAAAGGCGCGTGGAACGGGCTCGTCGCCGCCGTGTGGGTCATGCCGCGCGTGGAGTCCACGGCCTTGGCCGTTTCGCGAACGACGGCGACGACCACGCGCAGGTCCCAGTGCTCGGGCGGCGCGACAGGCCGCGCGTAGCTGTCGGCGCCGTGGGCGGCGCTCCCCGCTTGCCATTCGACGAAGCCGCCGAAGAGGCTGCGGCAGGCCGAGCCGGAGCCGACGCGCGCGATCCGGCTCAGCTCCTCGGGCGCCAGCGCGAGGCCGGCGGCATGCGCCGCCGCGACGGTGAGCGCCGCGAGCCCCGACGCCGACGACGCGAGCCCCGCTCCCGTGGGGAAGCCGTTCGCCGATTCGACGAGCGCGGGCGTCTGCGCAAGCCCGGCGCGCGCGCGCACCAGGTCCAGGACCCGCTGGGCCTTGCGTAGGGCCTTCTCGCCGGCGACGGCGCCGTCGATGACCAGCGTGTCGGCCGGCGCGCCGCCGAAGCGCACCCTCGTCGTCGTCTCCAGGCCGGCCAGCGTGAGCGAGAGGCTCCCCGCCGCCGGCAGATTGAGCGCGGCGTCGCGCTTGCCCCAGTACTTCACCAGCGCGATGTTCGCGCAGGCGCGCACCGTGGCCGCGTCCGACGTGCGCAGCGGCGCGCTCATGGGGTCACTTCGGCGTGCAGCAGCGTCGCGGCACCGGCGGCGCGCAGCGCTGCGGCGACGCGCTCCGCGGTGGCGGCGTCGCCGCCCGGCACCACCGCCAGGACGAAGCCGCCGAGCCCGCCGCCGGTCATCTTGGCGCCGAGCGCGCCGCCGCCGCGCGCCGCCGCCGCCAGCCGATCCAGCGCTTCGTTCGAAACGCCGACGGCGCGCAGCAGCGCGTGGTTCCGGTCGCACAGCGTCCCGAGCCGCGCCGCGTCGCCGGCCTCGAACGCCGCCACCCCGGCGCCGATCACTTCTTCGGCCTCGGCGCGCAGGGCCTCGAAGCGCGCCGGCTCGGCGCGCCGCAGCGCCGCCACGCCCGCTACCGCGTCGCGCGTGCTGCCGCCGTGGCCGCACGAGCCCAGCACCAGCCCGAACGCTCCGCCGGCCCGCAGCGCCCGCAGCCCGTCGCCCTTGCGAAAGCGCACCGGCCGCTCCAGCGTGACCACCGTGTCGTCCACGCCCGAGGGCGTCCCGTGCACCAGCGTCTCCAGCGCGTGGGCGTGCGCGTTCACCGCCGCCGCGTCGAGCGCGCGCCCCGCCGCCGCCGCCAGCGCCCGCACCAGCGCCACCGCCAGCGCCGCCGACGACCCCAGTCCGTGCCCCACGGGGATCGTCGAGCGCACCGCCACGTGCCAGCCGCCGCGTACGTCCAGGCCCAGCCGTTCCAGCGCCGCGCCGGCAAGCCGCTCCGCCGCCGCGCGCTCCGGCCCCGCCGCGTCAGGCGACTCCAGCCGCAACGGCGCCGGTCCGCGCGCCGCGCCGCGCCGCACCTCCACCGTCGTGCCCACCGCCGCCAGGGGCACCGCCAGCGCCTCCGTCCCGTGCACGACGAAGTGCTCGCCCAGCAAGATGAGCTTTCCGCACGCCCGTCCGACGCCCAGCGGGGGCGCGGTCACCACGGCGGCCTCCATCATTGGATCTGGTACTTGTCCATGCGCCGCAGGAGCTGGTAGCGGCTGATGCCCAGCAGGCGCGCCGCCTCGGCCTTCACGTTCCCCGCGCGGCGCATCGCCTGCTTGATCATGCGCACTTCCAGCGCCTCCAGGCTGTCGACGCCCGGCACGAACTCCATGGCGCCTACCGCGTCGCTCGCCCCGCCGAGCCCCGCGCCGCGCTCCGCCGCCAGCACGCGCTGCGGCAGGTGGCGCAGCTCCACGCGATCCGTCTCCGTCAGGATCACCGCGCGCTCGATCACGTTCTTCAGCTCGCGCACGTTGCCGGGGTACGGATAGCCGCGCAGGCGCGCCATCACCTCGTCGTCGATCGGCCGCAGCGCCTTGCCCAGCTTCTGCGCGTAGAAGACGCGGAAGTGCTCGGCGAGCAGCTCCACGTCCTCGCCGCGGTCGCGCAGCGGCGGCAGGTGTATGGGGAACACCGACAGCCGCTCGTAGAGGTCGCGGCGAAACGTCCCCGCGCGCACCATCGCCCCCAGGTCGCGATTCGTGGCGCCCACCACCCGCGCCCGCAGCGCCACCTCGCGCAGCGACCCCAGCCGCTGGAAGCCGCGGCTCTCCAGTACGCGCAGGAGCTTTCCCTGCAACTCGCCCACGTCGCCGATCTCGTCCAGGAAGAGGGTCCCGTCGCGCGCCTCTTCGAACGCCCCGGCGCGCGCCTGCTCCGCGCCGGTGAACGAGCCCTTCTCGTGCCCGAAGAGCAGGCTCTCGGCGAGGTTGGCCGGCACGGTCATGCAGTCCACCGTCACCAGCGGCGCACCCGCCGGCGCCGATATCTCATGGAGGTAGCGGGCTGCCACCTCCTTGCCCACGCCCGTCTCCCCGGTGAGCAGCACCGTCGTCTCCGGCGAGCGCGCGATGCGCTGCAGCTGCTCGATGGCCTGCAGCATCGGCGCGCTCCGCCCCAGGAGCCCGCCGCGCTTGTGCTCCTTCCAGCCGGCGTCCGCCGCCTTCACCGCGTGGCGCGCGCGCGCTTCCAGCACGCGCTCCACGATGGGCATCACGCTCGGCTCCTTCACCACGTAGTCCTCCGCGCCCTGGCGGATGGCCTGCACGGCGTTGGGGATGGCGTGGTAGGCGGTCATCATCACCACCGCCGCGCTCGGCTGCCGAGCCAGGAGCAGCGGGATGAGCCGGATGCCGTCCTCATCGGGCAGCCGATGGTCCAGCAAGATCATCTGGTAGCGGCCGTGCGCCGCGGCGGCGAGCCCTTCGGCGCCGGAGAAGGCCAGGTCGCACGCCACGCCGCGCCGCCCCAGCTCGCGCCCGATGGCGCGCGCGTAGAGCTCCTCGTCCTCCACGACCAGCACCGCGAAGGCGATCGGCGCCGCGCCGCTGCGCGCGCCGGCGTCGGCCCGCGCCGCCGCCGAGCCGGCCCCGGCCGCCGTCACCGTCGCCGCCGCCGTTGCGGTCGCCATCGCCGTCGCCGCCGCCGCCGTCGCCGCCGCCGTTGCGGTCGCCATCGCCGTTGCCGCCGCCGTTGCGGTCGCCATCTCCGTGGTCGCCGCCGCCGCCGCCGCCGTCATGCGCCCGCTCCCGCGCTCGTCGAGGCCGCGCCGCGCGGCAGCACCACCACCGCTTCGCACCCGCCGCCGGCGCGGTTGCGTAGCTCCACCAGCCCCCCGTGCGCGCGGCTCAGCTTCTGGCACACCGCCAGCCCCAGCCCCGTGCCGTTCTTCTTCGTCGTGAAGAACGGCCGGAAGCACTGCGCCGGCGGCGCGTGCAGGCCCGGGCCGCGGTCCTCCACCGACACCGCCACGTCGTGCGCGCCGGCCGCGGCATGGCACACCACCTCGCCGCCCGCCGGGGACGCCTCCAGCGCGTTCAGCAGCAGGTTGAAGAACACCTGCTTGAGCGCGTCGTAGTCGGCGCGGACGGTGAGGTGCGGGTCGACGTCCACGCGCACCGTCTTGCCGGCGAGCCGGTGCCCCGCGTCCAGCAGCCGCCGCGCGTCTTCCACCACCTGGGCCAGGCGCACCTCGGCGAAGCTCAGGTCCGCCAGCCGCCCCGCCATGTAGCCCTTCAGAACCATGTCGAGCCGCGCGATCTCCTTCACCAGGCTCCCCAGCAACGCGCGCGGCTCGTCGCCCATTTCCTCCTCGCGCCCCAAGCTCTCCAGCGTCGCGCCGATCGCCACCAGCGGGTTGCGGATCTCGTGCGCCAGCTGCGCCGCCATCTCGCCCATGCTGGCGAGCCGGTCGCGCAGGTCGGGGCGCTCGGCCATCGCGTCTTCCTCGTTGGCCTCGCGCACGAGCACCATGAACCCGACCACGCGGTCCTTGGCGTCGGCCAGCGCCAGCGCGGTGAGGTGCGCGGCGAAGAGCGCGCCGCCATGCCGCCGCGCCGTCACCAGGCGCTCGCGCCCCGGGGCGAGCGGGTCCTGCACCTGCTCGGCGAACAGTCCCTGCACCTCGCGCGGCGCACGGAACAGGGCCGGCAGGTCCTGGCCGCGCAGCTCCGCCCCCCAGCCGAAGAGGCGCTCGGCCGCGGCGTTGCACGAGGTCACACGCCCCGACGTGTCGACGAACACCGTCGGCGCCGGGTCGCCCAGCGTCAGGCGCAGGAGCTCGCCGTCGAGCGTGGCGTCGGGCTGCGGGCTGCGCCACTGCGCCAGCACCTTCTGCCCGCGTCCCATCAGGCTGCTCTCGATGATCTCGCCGATACAGCGCGCGTAGCGCAGCAGCACCTCGCGCTGCTGCCGGCTGAAGGGGTGGCGGCCGTTCTTGTCGAACACCAGCACGCCGTAGTTGCGCCGCCCGTGCGCGGCGGGCACGCAGATGAAGCGTCGCGGGCCCACCAGCCCCATCAGCTCGCTCGCCACCGCCGGGTCGAACGCGCTGCCCGCCAGCTCCACCAGCGAGCTCGTCTCGTAGATCTTGCGGTCGCGCCAGGCCTGGTAAGCGAGGCTGTCCTCGGCCTTGCGCACCGGCAGCGCCAAGCGGTCGGAGAAGCTGCCGCCGAGCACCTGTTCGATGTCGGCAAGCACCGGATAGGCCTCCGCGGTGGTGCCGACGTGAACGCGCACTTCGTGCGTGTTCTCGTTGATGAGGATGAGGTTGGTCGAGTTGCAGCCGAGGATCTTGGCGGCCCCGCGGAGGATGGCGCCCAGGAAGTCCTCGAGATTCCCGTTTTGCCCGCTCATGGGTTCCTCCGGCGGGGCGCACCCT
>DASYRF010000282.1:0-5527 GCA_036004705.1 Myxococcota bacterium | reverse complement strand
GCTCGCCGGAGCTCCGGTCGCCGCCTTGTGTGCACACCAGCGCTCGCCGGAGCTCCGGTCGCCGCCTTGTGTGCACAGCAGACGCCCGCCGGAGCTCCGGTCGCCGCCTTGTGTGCACAGCAGACGCCCGCCGGAGCTCCGGTCGCCGCCTTGTGTGCTCACAAGGGGGTGGGTCGAAAATTACGGACGGGCTTGGAAGCCCGTCGGGGGCTAATGAGCTAAGTGACTGAAAACACATGACCGCTGCGCGTCGACGCCCGGAGTCAGCCACGGCTGCGGTTCCGGCTCCCGCGCCGGTTCTTGTTCCGGCGTCAGTTCCGGCCCTGGCACCGGTTTAGCTCGGTGTCCAGATCCGATGCCGGATCCGGTTCCGGCTGCGGTTCCGGTTCCGGTTCCGGCTCCGGTTCCGGCTGCGGTTCCGGCTCCGACTCCGGCCCCCGGTTCTTACGGCTCAGCGCACCGGCGGGAACGGGGTCCACAGGCGGTAGGACACGTACAGCTCGTCGCCTTCCTGCGGGACGATGCCGGCGAAGATGATCTTGCGTGACGCGGCGTCGTAGTCGAAGCCGTTCAGCCGCGACCGCGGCACGTCGATAGCCGGCATGCCGGCGCCGGCGAACGACACCTTCAACGTCATCGAGATCGGGTCCTGCGACAGCTCCACGTCACTGAGCTGCGAGAGGATGTCGAGCACGATGGCGCTCATCGTCACCGTGTTGTCCGCCTGCGCGATGTGCCCGTAGATCCCGGTCGACGCGTCGATCACGCGCTGGATCCCCGCGTCGTTCTCCGCCGACCCCGTCAGGCCGGGCACGCCGAAGAGCCCGTACACGCGCGCCGCCACCTCCGGCTGCGCGAGCCACGCGATGTAGGGGTCGGTCATCGCCACCATGTTCGCGTACGCCACGGGCGTCGCCACCGGGTCGAGCGCGCCGTTGCCGTAGTTGTACTCGCGCTCGAACGCGTCCTCGTGCTCGTCGGTGATGACGATCACCGCCAGGAGCGCGTCGGTGCGGATCTTGGCGACGTCGGCCGCGGCGCGCGGCAGGGCCCGGTCCACCGCCATCAGCGCCGACGACAGCGTATACTCGTCAGGATCGTTGGTGCCGCCGCACGGCACGTTGGAGATCAGCGGGCACAGCGCCGCGTCGCGCCGCGCGATGCAAGTGGAGAACACCGGGATCGAAGGCGTGAACGACTCGTCGCACAGGATCCCGTTCACCGGGTCGCGCTCGGCGCCGTCGCTGCAGATGTTCAGCGTGCCGGCGATCTCGTTCGTGCGAATCAGCGTCACCACGTCCATCGGCGTATTGCCCAGCCCCACCGTGTTGGCGGGATTGCCCAGGTTGCGGCAGGAGTGCCACGTGGCCCCCAACCGATAGTCCACGCCGCTCATTCCCAGGAGCCCCAGGAAGAAGGCCGTGTTCGCCTGCACGTTCGCGAGGTCGCCGGTCATCGACGCCGAGTCGTCCAGCGCCCACACCAAGTCCACTTTGCCGGGCCCGTCGGTCACGAACGACTCGCAGTCGAACGTCAGCTCGTCGTCGGCGTCCGCGAGCGCGGTGCCGTTCGTCAGGTCGCGCACGCGGATCATCGTGTCGTTCGAGAGGTCGAACACCAGCGCCGCGCGCAGCACCGCGCCCACCACGACCACGCGGTCGGGCGCGCGCACCGTCACCGCGTAGCGTACGACGAAGTCCGTCGCCGTCGCGCCCAGCGCGGGCGGCAGCCCCATGATGGAGGCGAGCGGCTGCGCGGCGATGGCCGCCACGGCGTCGTTGCGCACGGCCCCGGCGTTGCTCGCCGCCCCCGCCGTGAGCGTGTAGACGACCTCGACGCGCGCGTCGTTGCCCGCGTAGTCGGTGAAGTCGCGCCCCGGGTCGGCCACGGCCGCGCCGCCGAGGCGCGCGCCGATCTCCACCGCCAGCGCCGCCGCCGTTGTGCCGGTGTAGCCGGCGCCGGCCGGGTCGAGGTTCATCACGAAGCCCGCCATCTCGATCCCCGTCGCCGGGTCGTCCTCGTCCACCACCGCCGCCGCGTACGGGCCCACCATGAACGCCAGCGGCGCATAGGCCGTCGTCGCCGGCGTGGCGACCTGCCAGTCGCCTTCCGTGACCGGGCTCACGTTCAGCACCGGCATCACGAGGTTCGATTCCGAGCACGCCGCGCCGCACGGCTCCATTCCGTCCGGAACCATGTCGCCGTCCGTGTCGGCCACAGTCGGGTCGAACCCGCACGTCGACTCGTCGTCGTCGGCGACGCCGTCGCCGTCGGTGTCGGCGGCGCGCGGATCGGTCTCGCCAGGGTCGAGCCTGCAGTTGCGGTTCGCGTCCTCGGCGCCGTCGAGCAGGCCGTCGCCGTCGCTGTCCGGATCGTCGGGGTCGAGTCCGGGCGCCGACTTTTCGCAGTCGTCGCTCAGCCCGTCGCCGTCCCGATCCGCGGGCGTCGCCGCATCCCCGCCGCCGCCGTCGGGCGTCGCCGCTCCGTCGCCGTTTCGGGTGTGCCCGGCGCAAAGACACCCCGCCGCGCCCGCGCCCGCGAGGCCGGCGCCCAACCCCAGAAGGGCGACGCCCAGCGCCGCCGCCACCGTGTGACCGCGGACCGACCCCCACGAAGGCGCAATCCACGCGCTTCGCCGCACCGACGCTCTCCTTGCCCGTGGCCCGGCCCGACTATGGCACGCCGTCCGCAGGCGGGTCGAGGGGCCGCTCGTCCGGGCTCCAGCGCTCCAGCGGGTCGCGCGCCACCGCCAGGCCCGCCTGCTTCCAGAGGGCCGTGTCGAGCAAGTGACTCGCACGCACGTTGCGCAGCGCCGACAGCATGATGTTCTGCGACCCGGGGAAGCGCGCCTCCAGCCCGCCCAGCAAACGCTTCACCTCCTGGCGCATCAGGTTGTCCTGGCTGCCGCACAGGTTGCACGGGAGGATCGGAAAGCGCTGCTCCTCGGCGAAGGCACGCAGCTCGTCCTCGGCGCAGTACATCAGCGGGCGGATGACGACGTTCTTGCCGTCGTCGCTGACGAGCTTGGGCGGCATCGCCTTGAGCTGCCCGGTGAAGATGAGGTTCAGGAAGAGCGTCTCCAGCGAGTCGTCGCGGTGGTGGCCGAGCGCAATCTTGTTGCAGCCCATCTCCTGCGCCGCCGAGTACAGGATGCCGCGGCGCAGCCGCGAGCACAGCGAGCAGTAGGTCTTCCCCGCCTCGATCTTGTCGATCACCACGGCGTAGGTGTTGCGGTGCAGGATGCGATGCTCGAAGGCGTGCTCGCCCAGCCACGCTTCCAGCGGCGTGCCGTCGTAGCCGGGGTGCCCCTGGTCGAGGTGTACGGCCACGAGCGTGAACCACTTGGGCGAGCGGCGCTGCAGGCGCTGCAGCAGATGCGCGAGCGCGTACGAGTCCTTGCCCCCGCTCATCGCCACCAGGATGCGGTCTCCCGGCTCGATGAGGGCGAAGTCGTCGATCGCCCGGCCGACGTGGGCGGCCAAGCGGCGCAGGAGCTTGCTTTCTCGGGACGGAGCCATGCCCTTCCATACCGCCCCCGGCCCCCGCCGGGAAGCCTGCCCTTGACCCCCGCAACGGCGCGGCCTTGAATGGACGTACGCTCCATGAAGCTCACGCGCACATCGGCGCTCGGCTGCTTGGCGGGCGCCGCGGCCGTCGCCGTCGCCGGCACCGCCGCCCCTGGCTGCTTCAGCACCTTCCCCAGCGACTGCGGCGACGGGCGCGTGGGCCCGGGCGAGCAGTGCGACGACGGCAACCGCTTCGCCGGAGACGGCTGCTCGCCGTCGTGCCGCATCGAGCTCGTGAGCGTGCTGTGCGGCAACGGCCGCGTCGACGCCGGGGAGGACTGCGAGCCGCCCGGGGCGCAGGGCTGCGGCGCCGACTGCCTCTGGTCGGCCGTCTGCGGCGACGGAATCGTGGAGCCCGGCGAGGCTTGCGACCCGCCCAACACGGTGGACTGCACCTGGGACTGCCGCGCCGGCGGGCCGATGCAGCCGGTGGGCTCGCCGTGCGCGTTCGACGGCGACTGCGGCGCGCCCGACAACCCCGCGCTGACGTCGCTGTGCCTCAACAGCGCCGACTTCCCCGGCGGCATGTGCGTGCTGTTGTACTGCACCGACTTCGGCAGCGGCAGCGACTGCCCGACGGGCGCGCAGTGCCTGACCCTGCCCGACGGGAGCGGCGGCGCGGTGAACGTGTGCGCGCCGAGCTGCACGCCGGTGGGCACCGGCCCGGGCGACTGCCGCGCCGACGAGACGATGGACGGAGCTTACGCCTGTTATCCGTCCATCACCGGCGGCGCGGGCGTGTGCTGGGCCGGCTGCGCCACGGCGGCGCAGTGCAACGACCCGACGGTGGCGCCGAGCGAATGGCAGTACGGCTGCAACGACGCGAACAATCGCTGCTACGCGCTGGGGACGCCGGGCGCGGCCGTCGGCGACCCGTGCCTGGCCGACAGCGACTGCACAGAAGGCGGATCGTGCCTGTCGGGGGACTGGACCGGCGACGGCACCGATGACTGGCCCGGCGGCTACTGCTCGAAGCTGGGCTGCGCCGCCTACGCGGGCAACCCGGTGTGGGACTGCCCGGCGGGGTCGGCGTGCGCAGCGCTCGACACGCCCTGGCAGAGCGTCCTGCCGCTCGACCTGTGCATGGCGGACTGCACCGGCGACGGGGCCAACGGGACGTGCGCGCGCCCCGACGACTACGAGTGCATGGACTTCCAGGACTTGGCCGGCGCAATGGCCGACGGCGTCGCCCCGGCGGGGGCGGCGGGCTGGTGCTTCCAGTGCGAGCTGGAGCACGTCGTCGACGGCGTGGACCCCGCCACCTGCCCCCTTTGACCGGGCGGCGTCCCCGACCATAACAACCGCTGGAACCCGCCCCACAAAGGATGCTATCGTTAAGGCCCAAGGCCCATTCAGGAACGAACCCGCCCGAAGGCATCAAACTCACCAAAGGCACTCACTGGAAAGCGTTCATGGGGAAAAGGCTCTACGTAGGAAATCTGCCGTACAGCATCGAGGACACACAGCTGCGCGCCCTGTTCGAAACGGGTGGACGCAAGGTCACCGAGGTGAAGATCGTCACCGACCGCGAGACCGGGCGGCCGCGAGGCTTCGCCTTCGTCGAGATGTCGACCGACGACGAGGCGCAGGCCGTGATCGGCAGCCTTCACGGCACGGACGTGGGCGGGCGCACGATCACCGTCAACGAGGCGCGCGAGCGCGCCCCGCGCGGGCCAGGCGGCCCCAGCGCGTTCGGCGGACCGCGCGCGCCGCGCGGCCCGGGCGGCGGCGGCGGCGGATTCGGCGGACCGGGCGGCGGTGGCGGATTCGGCGGCGACGGCGCGATCGCCCCGGGCGCGGGCGAGCGCCGGCGGCGCGGCGCCGGGCGGGAGCGCGACCGCGACCGCGGCGGCCGCGGCGACCGCGACGACGAGTACTAGCCTTCCTCGCGGTGGGGCTGCGGCCGTTCTAGACTGCGGGCATGCCCCCCGAAGACGCGCCCGTCGCCGCCTACGTGCCGC
>DASYRF010000281.1:0-7488 GCA_036004705.1 Myxococcota bacterium | reverse complement strand
CGCCCCGCGGGCGCGCTAGCTCCGCCGCGTCGCGCCCTGGCGCACGATGCGCGAAAGCCGCTGCAGCGTGGCCGGCTCGATGCGGTCGAAGCGCACCCCGAAGCCCGACACCAGCTGGCCTTCCACGCTCGAGCCCTCGCCCTGCCGCACCACCACGCCCTCCAAGTACACGGTCTCGGCGCCGATGAGCACCTTGCATTCCACCGCCGTGCCGGCGCGCAGAACCTCCGCGCAGGCGATGAACGACCCGCCCAGGCTCAAGTTGATCGTGGTGCCGCGCCGCACGGTCGCGCCGGGCTCGCGCGCCAGCACCAGCACCTCCAGCTCCATGGGCACGCGGGCGTCCTGGCGCCGGTTGGTCAGACGGTCCACTTCCGCCGCCATGTCCGGCCCCGGCCCCAGCGCCACCCGCGAGGCGCGCCAGCGCGCCAGCGCCTCCGGCGCGCGCCGGCACAGCTCCAGCACGACCTTCTCGTGCAAGATCAGGTGCGCGCGCGCGTCCAGCAACCGGCGCGCCACGGCGCAGATCGCCGGCGCCGGCAGCTCCGGCATGGGCAACGCCGTCACCGCCCCGCGGCGCAACGCCTCGTCGGTTTGCTCGGAATCGCCGCTGGTCTCCAACACCGCGACCTGCACCAACGGATCGGCGCCGCGGATGGCCGCCACCGCCTCCACGACGCCGCCCGCCAGCCCGGCGTGCACGAGCGCCACGTCCACGCCCGCCACCATCAGTATCTCGGCGATCTCGTCCACGTTGTCCGCCGTCAAGACCGGAACGCGCAGCGCCCCCAGCGCGTCCAGCGTTCGCGATTGCAGCGCCGTGTCGCCCCAGGCCAGCATCAACCGCGCGCCGCGCGCCGCGAGCCACGTGCGGTATTCGTCCAGCGACGATTCCAGCGTGCCGAGCACCGCGGCGCCGACAGCGGCCCCCGCCTCGGCGCGCAGCTCCCCGGCAATGCGCTCCATCAGCCGAACCGTCACCGCCTGTCGCAAGCGCGCCTGCACGCGCAGCGCCAGCCGTTCGGGCCCGGAGGCCCGCGCAATCACGTCGTCCGCGCCCACTGCCACCGCCGCCGCCGCCGCCGCCGAGCCCGTGACGATCGCCATCGCCGGGTGGTCGAACGCGCGGCCGGTCGTCGCCAGCAGCGCGCCGCGTGGGTCGCCGGCGCCGGAGAAGGCGATCAGCCGGAGGTCGGGCGCACGCGCCGCCACCGCGGACCACGCCGAGCGCACGCCGGCCACCGCGTTCGCGGTCAGGCCCCGCCCGCGCAGCGCCATCGCCAGGCCCTCGGCCGACGGCACGTCGTCGCCCACGATCATGACCTGCGCCGCGCGCAGCTGCTCCTCGCGCAGCGCGCTCCAGATTTCCCCCAGCTCCAGCAGCGGCGCCTGCGGCTGGGTCGGCTTCATCGTCCGTGGCCCACGCGTGCGCGCATCACGGCAGGATGATGCCGCCGGGGCTCCGCCGCTCTCCGCCGACCACGCTGCCGCCCGCCCCACCGACCCCTTCGCCCGCCGCCGCCGCCGCCGCCGCCACCGCCGCCGGCGCTGCTGCGCCCGGAATCACCAGCCCGGCCCCGACCCCGGCGCCGGCCCCGGCCCCGACGGGGACGTGCGGCCCCGCCCCCGCCCCGTCGACCGCCTGCGCTGCCGGAAACCAGCGCCCCAGCCACGTGCGCGCGAAGACCGACTCGCCGATCGGCCGCGCCGCGTCGTCCAGCTCGTCCGCCGCCGCCAGCGCCACGCGTGCCGTCTCGCGCCTTCCCGCCAGCGCCGCCAGGTGGGCGTTGTCGCGCAGGCGCCGCGCCCAGATCGCCCGCCTCCCCGGCGCGCCGAAGTGCTTCTCGCCCCAGCGCTCCAGCACGTCCAGCCGCGCCCGTTGCCGCTGGCCCTCGTCCACCAGCAGCTGGCTGCCGTCCACTTCCACGATCGCCGCCGCCACCTGGTAGAGCAGCTCCTGGGGCGGCGTCCACCCGGCGAACAGCGCGTCCTCCCACAAGCGATCGGCCTGCCGCGCCAGCGCCCGCCGCTCCGGCTCGGGCGGCGCCTCCAGCCCCTCAGCCGCCTCGTACGCAGGGTGTCGCTCCGGTGCGGGCGGCGGGTCGCCGAGCCCGGGCCGCGCCGACCCGTACGGATGCGGCGGGGTTCCGCCACGCCGCCGGTGCCCCGCCGCCGCCTCCTCGATGAGCCAGCGCGCCCACGCCGCCGGCACCTCCGCGAGCGGGATCTCACGCTTGGCCATCGCCGCGATCTCCCGCTTCAACCCGCTGCGGCTCAGGTCTCCGCCGCTCTCGCAACGCAAGATCTCCTCGGCGTCGCGCAACACCGCCACGAAGAGCGTGACGTCGGTGGCGCTCCCCGGCTCCGCGCGCGGCAGCCACACGAGGCGGTCGCCGATGGCGTCCACCGCCGAGACGTACCCGGGCAGCGGCGCCGGCGCCCCCTCCGCCGCCGTCTGGCGCGCCAGCCGCGGCGCGTGGCTGGCCTTCACTCCGCGCGTCGCCAGCCGATGCAGCGCCCTGCCCGCCGCCTTGCGCACCGCCTTGTCGCCGGCTCCTTCGGCGAGCGCCTCCAGCGCATCGGCCTCGCCTGCCTCCGCCAGCCGCTCCACCTCGGCGAGTGCCGCAGCCGGCTCCAGGCCGCGCACACGCGAGAGCGCCTCTTCCTTCGCGATCATGGCCACGCACGCTAGACGGTCGCGCCGCGCCACGCAACCTTGACTGCCACCGTCCCTCATGAAAATGTCTTCGCGTGCATCCTCATCGCTCCGTGTGGCCGGTGGCCGCGCTCGCCGCGGCGGCGGCCGCCGTCGCCCTTGCTCCCGGCTGCAAGTGTGACGAACATTCGGTCCATCACGTGGGAGTGCGCCTCGTCTTCCCGCTGTCCGACATCCCCGACCTCTCCGAGGATCCCGCCAGCGACGGCGACGACGAGCAGTGCGCCGCCAATACGCTCGGCAGCGGCGCGGCTGATCGCACGACCGCCATCGACGTCGTCGACCCGTTCGGCGCCGAGGTGGCCGCGCTCAACGAGCCGCGCCCGCCCAACCTCGCCGCCGCCGGTGGTTCCTGCCTCATCCTCGAGGTGATGGACGAGACATCCGCCTCTCCCGACCCCATCGGCGTGTGCCGGCTGGTCAACAACGACGCCCCTAGCGGGGACGACGGCAGCCTGCTGCGCGGCGACGACCGCAGCCTGTCGATCACGGCCGGCATCCCGGTGAGCCTGCGCGCCAAGGTTTACAACTCGGCCGGCAGGCTCACCTACGCGGGGCGCACCACGTCCTTCACAGTGCCGCAGTTCGAAAGCGGAGGCGGCGGCGACGTGTCCGTCACCATGCCGATGTCGCTGGAGGGTCATCCCTACTGCCATCCTTTCCGCTGCGAGAACGGGACGGCGAACCCGTGCTCCACGACGGGCAACGGCGCCAACGGTCCGTTCGTGCTGGACGACGCGACCACGCTGCACGAGCCGCGTGCGTTCCACGCCGCGCTCGCGCTCGGCGACGGACGCGTGCTGATCTCCGGCGGCGTCCGCCGAATCGGCCGCTATACGTCGGGCGGCACCGGCGGCACGCTCGTCGAGACCTCGGAGCTGTCCGACACCGCCGAGATCTACGACGCGCACACCGGGCTCTTTCACCTGCTGCCCGAGCGCATGAGCTCGGTGCGCGCCGGGCACTCGATGGTCATGCTCGACGCCACGACCGTGCTCGTCTATGGAGGCTTCTCCACGGGACTCGCCTACGGCGCCAACACCGAGCGCGACCGCCCCATGCGGCTGAACGTCATAGGTCCGGCGGACGCGGGCACACCCCCGGCCGAGCTGCTCGACCTCACGACCGGGACGTTCACGCCGCTCGACACGACCGATCACCTCATGCGCACGATGCATGCCGCCGGCGACCTCAACGGCGACGACCCCGGTGGACTGTTGGCCCTGGGCGGCGTGTCGGCGCGCACCGGCGACTGCGGCGCGCCCCCCGCCGACGGCGTCGTCGGGCCGAACGTCTATTGCGCCAGCGCCGGCATCCCCGACGCCGCCGGGGAAAACCCCGTAGCCGCCGTACCTAACGTCCGCGCCGCTGCCGCCTTTACCGTGGTCGATGCCGGCAACCCCGGCGACCCCGGCTTCCTGGCCCTCATCGGCGGCAACGTCGCCGCGGTCGGCGCACTGGCGGAGTTCCGCGACTCCAACGGCTCGATCCACGCCCCGGACCCGATCGACACGACGCTCGCGGACACGCTGGCCGCGTCGTTCGGGCCGATCGCCGACGTGCCCGACTTCACGAACACGCAGACGCTGGTGGGGGCGACGCTGTCCACCATCAGCGCCACGGGCAGCGGCGGCTCGCGCCTGTTGCTCTACGGCGGCGACGTCTTCGACCGCGACGACGGCCTCGGCGGCGGCGGCACGCTCGGCCGCGCGGGTATTTGCACGTTCGTCGCCTGCGCCGGAAACCCCGCCGCCTGCCCGCAAACGTGCAGCGGCATCGGCTGTCCCAACTGGGGCCCCGCAGACTTCATGCTCCAGATGGCCCTGGGCGCCGAGTGCAACGCCAACCTCCCCTGGGGGCTGTGCACCGAGTCGGCGACGGTGCCGGGCACGACGCGGCCGCGGGGCGTGGCCATGGTCGTCGAGTACGGCAACCTCATCGGCATGCCCATCCTTTCCGACGCCCTCGACCTCAGCAACACGACCTTCACCGCCAGCGAACCTTCGCCGCAGCAGATCCTGCCGCCGGGCACGGTGTACCACGCAGCGGCGTCCCTGCCGGACGGCGAGGTGCTGCTCAGCGGCGGCGTCGGCAGCCTGATCATCGACCCGTCGCGCACGCTCTTGCTGTACGACGACAACGGGCTGTACGAGGACGGCGTCACGCCCGGCAATCCGGCCTTCATGCTTCCCGACGACTGGGGCTGCGCGTCGCACTGGAACCAGTTCGACTGCCGCGACCCCGACCCGATCCGCTGCATGTTCACGCCGCGCCTCGGCCACAGCGCCACGGTCGTGCGAGGCAAGCCGGGCGACCCGTTCGACGGGATGGTGCTCATCGCCGGTGGCGTGAGCAAGCGCGACCCGATCGCGATGGACGTCAGCCTCCCGCCGTGGCTCGCTACGCCGTGGGTGGAGTTCTACGACGCGCGCACCGACGGCGAGGTGGCGCGCGACGTCGCCGGCAACGTCATCAACCCTTGCACCGTGCCGCTGGACGAGCCGCCCAACAACGCCTGCCGCGTGGCGACGGTCCCGGCAAGCTGACGCGCGGGATGGCCTCGCCATCCGCCGACCGATGAGCCCCGACGCGGCGCCGCGCTTCCTCGACGGCGTGCGCGCCGACGTGGAAGCGTTGCTGGCGCGCGAGCTGGCGGGCGAGGGGCGGCTCGCGGCGGCGATGCGCTACGCGGTGCTGGGCGCGGCGCCCGGCGGCGGCGGAAAGCGGCTGCGGCCCGCGGTGTGCCTGGCGGTGGCCGAGGCGGTGGCCGGCGTGGAAGGGCGGCGCCTGGCCCTGCCGGCGGCGGCGGCGGTGGAGCTGGTGCACGCCTACTCGCTCGTTCACGACGACCTCCCGGGCATGGACGACGACCCGGTGCGTCGCGGCGCACCGGCGACGCACGCGGCCCACGGGCCGGGAACGGCTACGCGCGCCGGCCTGGCGCTCGCCTGCGCCGCCTTCGGGGTGGTGGCGGCGGAGCGGCCCCGGGGCCCGCCGCCCGCCGCGCGCCTCGCCCTGGTGCGCAGCCTCGCCGCCGAGATCGGCGCGCGCGGGCTCGTCGGCGGACAGTGGCTCGACCTCGGTGCCGAGGGGCACGCGCTCGACGCCGCCGCGCTCGAGTCTATCCACGCCGCCAAGACCGGCGCGCTTTTCCGCGCTGCCGCGCACCTGGGCGCGCTGGCGGCCGGAGCGGATGCCGCGCGCTGCGCGGCATCCGTGCGTTACGGGCACGCGCTCGGGGTCGGCTTCCAGATCGTCGACGATCTCCTCGACGCCGCCGGCTCCGCCGCACTGCGCAAGCGCGCGCACGCCGACGCCCAACGCGCCAAGTCGACTGCGCCCGCCGTGCTCGGTGCCTCCGGCGCCCGCGCCCGCCTCGCCGACCTGCGCGCCGAAGCGCTCGCCGCCGCCGCCGCGCTCGACCCGACCGCGGGTCCGCTCGCCGCCCTCGCCGCCGCCGCTCTCGACCCCGCCCGCCGCTAGCCAGTCGTGCGCAGGCCCGGATCAGGGTTTGGCGATCTTGAGCTCCGCGTGGACGTGCAGCCCCTCGGCGCGCGCCTTGCCGACGATCTCCAGCCTGTCGATCCAGCGCACGAACGTCATCACCGCCGGCGTCACCGCCAGGTAGCTGCCCGACGGCCAGCCCTTCATCGGCACGCGCGAGGGGAACACCGCCAGGTGCAGGAACTCGCCGTCGTTCTTCATGGTCTTCCCCGGCCCCGCCGACCCGAGCGCCTCCTCCATCACGCCGTCCCCGGCCGCGCCGATCGCGTACTCGCCGTCCGCCGCGTAGGCGAGCGGCAGCTCCATCTTCTTGTCCTTCGGCCCGGGCACCGTGAGCGTGTAGCGGTGGACCGCCACGCCGTTGATCTCGGTCTTGCCTTCCTTCTCCAGGCCGGCCCCCTCGGCCATCGACGCCGCCCAGTCGTCCACGCTGTCGCCCACCTTGTCGGTGCCGCTCCACTGCGCCACCGCCACCACGCGCAGCGCGCCGATCTCGTCCTTGAACTCTTTGGGCGGCATCAACAGCAGCACCTCGGCCGTGCCGGTGACGTATTTCTCGAACTCCTTGGCCATCGACCGCAACGACTTCGGGTCAGGCGGCAGCCCCATCATCATCCCCATCATCCCACCCAGCGACGAGCTGGCCGCTTCCAGCAGCGGCTCCACCGCGTCGAGCAACGGGTCGCCGGACATCGACACCCGCCAGAACGCCAGCGCGTTCCCGCGCAGCTTGCTCGTGTCCGGCCCCGCGGCTGGCACGGCGGCGCGCGCCGAATCCGCCGTTTCCGGCGTCAGCCCGATCACCAAGTCCCACGTCACCGCGTCGGCACCGAAGCCGTACGAGGCAGTGACGCCCGTCACCCAGTCGACGTCGTCCTGAAGGTCGGCGAGCGCCTTGATCTCCTTCTTGATGTCCTCGCTGGATCGCGCCCCGTACGGGCTGCCGCCGAACGGGTCGTACGACGGAGGCGGCGCATACGGATCGGGCGGCGGCGGCGTGTACCCCGGATCCACCGGCGCCATGTCCGGCGCCTTCTTCATCGCCAGCCCCGGCATCAGCGTGTCGGTCGGCGTGCTGCCCGCCGCCTTCTCCGTCTTGAGCGCCTCGTCGCGCTCCTTCTCCAGCTTCTTCTTGCGCGCCGCGAAGAACGCCGGCGGGTTGAAGTGGTAGGTCGCCGCCATCGTGCCCGCCGAGAGCAGCCCGGCCGCCTTCTTGAACGGCTCGCTCGACGCCAGCGTCTCCTCCACGGAGAACGCCCGCTTCGCCC
>DASYRF010000280.1:0-1845 GCA_036004705.1 Myxococcota bacterium | reverse complement strand
GGTGCATCTTCATCAGGGCCGCGGCTGCCTCCACGCCCAGCGGCCCGAGCTTCATCTCGTAGACGCGCGTCGCCCCGCCGGGGAGCCGCAGCGGCGGCCGGCCCGACAGCACGATCACCACCGGCAGCGCGGCGGTGGCGCGCGCCACCGCACCCAGCACGTCGACCGATTCCGGGTCGACCCACTGCAGGTCGTCGATCGCCAGCACGGCGACACCGTCGCGCGCCAGCCCGACGGCGGCCTTGCGCAGCGCGCCCGTCAGCGTGAGCGCGTCGCAAGCGGGCGCCTCGGCGCAGGCCACCTCTTCCGGCCCGAGGCCGAGCTGCGCGAGCCGTTGCAGCTTGTCGGAAACGGCGGCGGGCGGGTCGTCGTCGGTGACGCCCGCCACGTCGCGCAGGAGCGACTGCGCCGTGAAGTAGGGCGCGTGGGTCGCGTGGGCGAAGGCGCGGCCGCGGTGCCAGGACACGCCGTGCTCCTGCACGCGCGTGCGCACGGCGTGCAGGAAGTGGCTCTTGCCCGAGCCCGCCTCGCCGACGAGCGCCACCACCGAACCGCTGCCCTGGCCGGCCAGCCCGAGGACGTCGCCGATGCGCGCCATGTCGGTGTCGCGTCCCACCAGCCGGCCGTAGATCTGCGTCTGCTCCGCCTCGCCCACGGCGCGGTAGCTGGTGGCCTGCGCGCCTTCCAGCGCCACCGTTCCGGCCGCGTAGAAGGCGAAGGCGCCGCGGCAGATGGCGCGCACGCGCCCCGAGCAGACGATGGCGCCGGGCGAGACGGCGGCGAGCGCGCGCGCCGCTTCCACCGCGCCGGGGCCGGGGCGCCCGACTTCCGGCGTCTGGTAGACGCCCACCGAGATGCGGTCCGACGCCTCGGGCGACGACTCCGCCGCCGCCGACAGCAGCCGCAACGCCGCTCGCACCGCCGCCTCGGCCATGCGCTCGGTGTGCACCGGCGGGCCGAAGTAGGCGGCCAGCTCGCCGGGGGCCGTCTCGAAGGGAACGGCGCCCGTGCGCGCCAGCTCGCCGGCCAGCGCGCGCCCGAGCGCCGGCGCGTCCTCGCCGAGCTGCGCCAGCAGCAGCACCGTCCCGCCGGGCTCGCGCGACGGCCGCCAGACGCGCGTCGGCATGGTCTCCTCTTGCGCGTCGTCGAGCTCGTCGGGGGCCACGGCGACGGCGGCGACGTTGGCGGCCGCGGCGGCGGCCGCGGCGGCCGCGGCGGCGGCGGCGGCGGCGGCCTGGATGGGCAGCTCGGGCTCGGCGGCAGAGGCCGGGTCTGGGCCGGAGCCGGCGATCACGGCCGGCGCCGCTGCCGGCGCCGAGCCCGCTGGCGCGGATGGTGCGCGTGAAGGTCCAGTCGGCGGCGTCGCGGCCGGCGCTTGACCGGAGGCACGCCGCATCGGGCCAGGCGTGATCGCCGGCCGGCGCGTGTCGTCGTCGCGCAGTGTCTTGAGGAGGCTGTCGGACGGCTCGCCCGGCACGGCGCGCGGCGCTTGCGGCGCGCCCGGCGTAGCAGCCAGCGCGCGCGCGGCGCCCGGCGTGGCAGCCGGCGCGTGCGGCGCGCCCGGCGTGGCGGCCGGCGCCTGCAGTGCGCTCGGTGTGGCGCCCGGCGCGCGGGCGGCGCCCGGCGTCGCAGCCGGCGCGTGCGGCGGGCCCGGGGTCGCGGCCCGCGCCTGCGGCGAGCCCGGCGCGGCAGCCGGCGCGTGCAGCGTTCCCGGTGTGGCGCCGGCCGCGAACGGAGCGCCGGGCGTCGCCGCCAGCGCGCGCACCGACCCCGTCGGCCGCGACACCGTCGTCATGCCGCGCCCCGCCGGGTCGCCGGGGGCGGCGGCGGCGGCAGCGGCGGCGG
>DASYRF010000279.1:0-7080 GCA_036004705.1 Myxococcota bacterium | reverse complement strand
GCTCCTGGGCCGAGTGCAGCTCGCGCTCGAGCTGCGCCACTTTTTGATCGCGACGATCGCGCCGTTCGCCGGCCGTGGGCGCGGGCGTCGCCTTCACCGCTCCGCGTTCGTGGAACACGACCATGAACAGGCCCGGCGAATCCGGGAGCTCGTCGAGCGGGCGCACCACCAGATCGACCCGGACGACGCCGCCGTCCGTCGTCACCTCCAGGCCTTCACGACGCACGCTGGCACCCGTCTTGACCGCCTGGTGGAGCGCGGTGCGCAGATCGAGGCGCAAGCCCTTTCGGGCCAGGTCCACGAGCGAGACGCTCGGCGCGCCCGCGGACGGCTCCAGGAACCGGCCCGTCCGCGGCGAAAAGTAGAGCGTCTCGCCCTTGGCGCTGACCACGACCCAGGCGGGCGAGTGATGGTCGATGAGGACGCGCTCGAGGCGCTGGATCAGCTGCGCGTCGCGCGTGCGCGCGGCAGCCCGATCCGGAGCGGCGCGTGCCACCCGCCGCGAACCGGCTGTCCCCCCCGCCAGCCGGGCCCGCGGACGCGCGATCGTCTCGTTGCGCTGGAACAGCTTCCAGCGCTTGTCGACCGCGCGGAAGAGGTTCGCCGGCCCCACGGCGCTCTCCGACGGACCGAGGAAGAGGAAGCCGCCGGGGCGAAGCGCGTAGTGGAAGAGCGTCATGACGTGCCGCTGCAGCTCGGCCTCCAGGTAGATGAGGAGGTTGCGGCAGACCACCAGGTCGACGCGCGAGAAGGGCGGGTCCCTGATGAGATCGTGCGCGGAGAAGACGCACATCTCTCGCACGCGTTTGGCGATCTGGAACCCCTGCCGCTCGCGGACGAAGAAGCGGTCCAGCCGCTCCCGCCCGACCTGCGCGGCGATGCCGTCGGGGTAGACGCCGGCACGCGCCACGGCGAGCGCCGCCTGGTCGATGTCTCCGGCGAAGATCTGGACGGTGCGCCGCACGTCGCAACGCTCCATCTCCTCCAGCAGGAGGATCGCGAGCGAGAACGCCTCCTCGCCGGTGGCGCAGCCGGGCGTCCAGACCCTGATCGACTCGTCGGCGCCCGCCCGCGCGACGATCGGCGCGATGGCGTGGCCGGCCAGCACGTCGAACGCCTCGGGGTCGCGGAAGAAGTGGGTGACGCCGATCAGGAGGTCCTGGAGGAGGCGCTCGACCTCGCCCGGATCGCCGCGCAGGCGGTCGACGTACTGCGCCACCGACGCGAGCTGGTACACGTTCAACCGCCGCTGGATGCGCCGCACCAGGGTCGCCGCCTTGTAGCCGCTGAAGTCGTGACCGGTCCTGGCCCGCAAGATCTCGCAGATGCGGCCGAGCTGTGCGCCGGCCTCCTCCTGGATCCGGTCGACTACCAAGTGCCGCCGCAGCTTGTGGTGGTAGCTCGCGTGCTCGGCGATCTTCGCGGGCATCTGCTCGACGGGAAGGACGTGGTCCACCAGGCCGGTGGCAATGGCGCTGCGCAGCATGCCGTCGTGCTTCGCCTGTTCGGGGGCCTGCGCCATGGCCAGGCCGCCCTGCTCGCGGACCGCCTTGAGGCCGAGCGTCCCGTCGGTGCCGGAGCCGGACAGCAGGATGCAGACGGCGTTCGCGCCCTGGTCCTCGGCGAGCGACTGGAACAGGCGGTCGATGACCAGCGGGGGCCGGACCAGCGGCGACTGCACGCGCAGGTGGCCCTGCGCGACGGTCAGGCTCGCGTTGGGCGCGTTGAGGTAGACGTGGCTCGCCTGCAGCGACTCGCCGTCCTTGGCGACCACGACCGGCATGCGCGTGTGGCGCGCGAGCAGCTCGGGCATGAGGCTCGCCCGCTGCGGATCGAGGTGCTGCGCGAGGACGAACGCGGCGCGGCTGTCAGGCGGCAAGTCGTCGAAGAAACGCTCGAACGCCTCGAGGCCGCCGGCGGACGCCCCCATGGCCACCACGATGAGCGGCTGGCTGGCCGCGGGGGCCGATCCCCGGCGACGTGAGCCACGGCCGCCCCCGCCCGCACCGCGTGCACCCGCTCTGCCTGTTCTGGGCACCTTGACCTCACCGCCGGCAGATGCCAGTCGGGCCGCCTCCAGCCGGTCAATATACCAAACTCAGCAGCGGGTCCACTGGGCGCTCCCCGTTCGGCCACGGCGCCTACAAGGATACAGCAGGGCCCGACCACAGCAGGGCCCGACCGAGGTTCACAGCAGGACCCGACCGAGGTTCAGCGGTCTCGTGATGGCGCGTGCTACGAACGAGGCTCCGGCCCCTGCGGCCGGGGCCCGTCCCGGCCGACCTGCCCGCCACTCGCGCGGCCCGTGTTACCCGGGCGCAACACCGACCGGACGGTGGTGATGCGCGCGACGCATCACACAGCGTGCAGGTTCTAGCAAGGCACGCTGCCAAAGCGAATCATCCCGCCCGCATGAGGGGGGGGCCACCGTCGCTTACGGGCTGAGCACCGGCGTGTGGCACGTGGCTTGCGAAACAAACGCTCATGCAAGCCTACGTTGGAGTGGAGGGAGGCGGCAGCGCCGTACTGGGCGCCGCCGGACGGGTGGATCGCTCACCCCTCGCCGTCTTGGAGATCGGGCACCTGCGCGCGCAGGTCAGGGACCTGGCCACACGCGCCGAACAGCTGCAGACGACGGCCCTCGCCCTGTCGAAGGCCGTCACACTGCGGCAGGTCGCCGAGATCGCCGTGAGCTATGCCACCGCTGAGCTCGTCGCGAGCGCCGGGGGCGCCTGGCTGATGTCGAAGGACGGCGGAAGCGCCGATTTCGTGCTGGGCGTCGGCTATGACGCCGACCAGGCAGCCCTCGTCGCGCGCCTGCCCATGGACGGGACAGTGCGCCATCCCGTGGTCGACGTCCTCGGCCGAGGCGACGCGGCGTGGCTCGAGTCCCCGTCCGCCGTGGAGGCGAAGTACCCGGACCTGGCGGTGGGCCCGGACGCACGGCCCGTGCGCGCGCTCGCGTGCCTGCCGCTGATGGTCGACGCCCGTTGCATGGGCGCGCTCGTCTTCACGTTCCACGAGCGGCGCTCGTTCACGGCGGACGACCGCCGCTTCCTGCGCACGCTCGCGCCGCACTGCGCGCAGGCCATGGCGCGCGCGTGCCTGCTGGCCGATCAGCAGCGCATGCGTGCGGACACGGAGGAAGCGCTGCGCCGGCTGCGCGCGCTGGAGGCCGTGCGGGAGCTGGCGGAGGCCGGCACGCCCACGGAGGCGATCGCCTGTGCCGTCGCCACGGGCGCCTCCGCCCTGCGCGCCCGCACCGCGGGCCTGTGGCGCACGCGCGAGGACGGTGCGGCCCTCGAGCTGGTCGAGTCGCGCGGCTTCGACCCGGGCGTGCGCGGCCAGTGCGTGCCGCTGCAGCCGTTCGCGCCCTACCCGCTCGTGCAATGCGCGGTGCAGGCCGGACCCGTCTTCAGTGGGTTCGACCCGCCGTTGGAGGCGCCGTGCGCCTACGTACCGGTCTTGCAGGACGGGCACTGCCGCGGGGTGCTGGCGTTTACGCTCTCCCCCGGGCACACCGTGAGCGACGACGACCTCGCGTTCCTGTGCGTGCTGGCGCATCTGTGCGGCGATGCGATGCGCACGCCGCCGCTGCCGCGGCCGGCCGTCACGCGCGAAGCGATGGCGAGCTAGCGGAATGCGCCCCCGTGTTTTCCATTCTGAAACGCAGCGCGCTGGCGAGCTAGCGGAATGCGCCCCCGTGTTTTCCGTTCTGAAACGCAGGCGGCGTGACGCGACGGCACGGATTGTCTTGCCGCGGAGGACGACGGATCTTGAGAGAGCGTGACATGGGCACCCCCTCGAACATAGGTTCCTTCGAGCCCCGCCGGGGGGGCGGGCCCGCCGCCGGCGCGGAGCGGCGACACAACAAGATGTTCGTGACGCTGCACTCCGAGTACCACCTGCACGACGACGTGTGCGTCGCGGTGCGCGACCGCCGCACGGGGGACTGGTTCGACCGCCACCGTGCAGTGGGGTGCCGCCTGCTGGGGGCCTTCTCGCTCACGCAGGACGGGATGATGGTGCCCGAGCCGGAGCCACGCACAGGCCACTTCCTGGTCTTCTTCGGTGACCGCCGCGACGTCGTGACGAGTGCGTTGCAGGCCATCGAGCGTCCACCCAAGGACGCGGTGCAGCACTACCAACTCCCGCCCCGCAGCACCAACTAGGGCGACGCCCGCTAGCCGTCCTGCGCGACGCCCGCTAGCCGTCCTGCGCCAGGAAGCGCGCGACCGCCCGCCAGACGGCTTCGAACTGCGCGCGATCGAACCCCGAGCCGGTGGCGATCCAGTCCACGTGCGGCGGCTCGTGCCCCGGGTCGTTGAAGTGGCCGATCACGTCGAGGTGGTCGCCGCGCACCGCTTGCAGCAGCTCGCCCCATGGCTGCGCCAGCGTGGGCACGACGCCGTCGTTGTCGACACAATCCACCCGCTCGCCCCCGTAGGCGGCCGCGAGCGCGTCGCCCGTCGGGCCGCGCAGCACCGCCGCCACGCGCTCCGGCGGCGTGCCCCCCGCCAGCCCGTGCAACGCGACGTAGAGCGCGTGCGTCGCCTGCGCGCCGGGGTCGAGGCCGGCGCTGATCGTGCTGCCCACGCCGGGCCGGCGCCCGCGCGTGACCACGCAGCCGTAACGAACCCCCGGGCGATCGCGCGTCGAGGCGTTGAAGACCTCCATGGACTCGGGCGTGAGCTGCGGCAAGAGCGACGTGTCCGCCGACACGTCGGCGAAGAAGCGGTCGAGCGCGGCGCGCCGCTCCGGCGAGAAGTCCTCCAGGAGCTGATCGAACAGCTGGTCGAGCAGCGCGCTGTTGAGCAGCAGGTCGTCGAGCCGCGCGAAGAGCCCCCCGAGCTTCAGCAGCACGGCCAACGGCACGTGGCCCACGCGCAGGGCCGTGATGGTCGTCAGCGACAGCAGCTGCAGCAGGCGCTGGCCGAGGAGGCTGGTGAAGAAGGACGCCAGCGGCGTCCCGCGATGGGGCGTGGCGACCGTGACGATCGCGCCCACGCGCGCGGCGAAGGGTGCGGCCGCGACGGCGCCGGGGAGCGAGACGTCGGGAGACACGAGCAGCCGCGCGTCGAGCCCGCCGCTGGAATGGCCCACCAGGTCGATGCGCGTGCCCGCGCCGCCGTCCCCGCCCGCCCCCGCGCCTGGCGGCGGCGCCGCCGCGTCGTCGGCGGCCAGCCGCTCCAACAGGAACGCCGCGCGGCGCGGCAGCGAGGCCGTCGGCGGCGTGGGCACCGCCTCGACGCGCGCCTCCACGCCCAGGTCCGCCAGCGCCCGCGCCAGGAACGCGCGCGTGTGCCCGAAGTAGCGCAGCTCGCCGAGGTTGGCGAACCCGAAGAACCCCGGCACCAAGTAGACCCGCCGCGGCGCCGTCATGCGCGTCAGTAGCCCGCCGGGCCGCCGCCGTGCTTGCGCGGGTCGGACGCGGCGGTGCGCAGCCCCGTCACAGGGTCGAGGGCGATGGCCTGCACGACGTTGCGCACCGGCTCGACCTTCACCGTGTGGCCCATCGCCTTGAGCGCGTCGACGACGTCGGCCGGCACTTCGGGGTCCACCGTCAGCACGTCCGGCATCCACTGGTGGTGCACGCGCGGCGCGCTCACCGCGGCGCTCGGGTCCATGTGGAAGTCGAGCGCCGCCAGCGTCGCGAGCAGCGTGCCGCTGATGATCGTGGGCCCGCCCGCCCCGCCCGCCGTCCAGACGGGGGCGCCGGCGCGGAGCACGATCAGCGGCGTCATCGACGACAGCGGCCGCTTGCCTGGCGCGATGGCGTTGTTCTCCGACTGGATGAGCCCGAAGGCGTTGGGCACGCCGGGACGGATGGCGAAGTCGTCCATCTCGTCGTTGAGCACGACGCCGGTGGTGCCGCCCACGACGCGCGACCCGAAGAAGAGGTTCACGGTGGTGGTCAGCGCCACGACGTTGCCGGCGGCGTCGACGACCGCCAGGTGCGTCGTGCCGCCGTCGGGGGTGGGGGCGCGCGGCTTGGGCGGCGCCGGCAAGAGGCCGGCGGCGGCGCCGCCGTACCAGGCGGGCGGATGCGCCTTGGCGTCGATGCGCTTGGCGAGCGCGTCGGCGTAGGGCGCGCCGAGCATGGTGTCGATCGGCACGGACACGAAGTCGGTGTCGCCGAGGTAGTTCGCGCGGTCGGCGAACGCGTGCTTCAGCGCCTCGGCGACGGCGTGGTAGTAGCGCGACGATCCGAGCCCGAGCGCGGCCACGTCGCGGCGCTCCAGCAGGGCCAGCGCCTCCAGCAGCGCCACCCCCCCGGACGAGGGCGGCGGCATGGTGAGGACCTCGGCGCCGCGGTAGGTGCCGTGCAGCACCGGCCGCTCTTTAGGGGCGTACGCCGCGAGGTCGGCGGCGGAGAGCACGCCGCCCGCTTCTTTGGCCGCGCGCGCCAGCTCGGCGGCGACGGCGCCCTTGTAGAAGGCGTCGCGCCCGCCCTTGGCGAGACGCGCCAGCGTCGCCCCCAGCGCAGGGTTCTTCACCACCGTGCCTTCGGCGACGGGCTTGCCGTCGGGGCGCAAGTACAGCTTCGCGAGCGCCGGCGCCTTCGCGAGCTCGGCCCCCTTCAGCGCGAGCCCTTCGGCGAGCGCGCCGTCGACGACGAAGCCGGTCGTGGCGAGGCGCACAGCGGGATCCACCAGGCGCTTCCAGGGGAGCTTTCCCCAGGCGGCGTGCGCTTGCCAGAGCCCGGCCACCTCGCCCGGAACCGCCACGGAGAGGCCGCCCGCCGACGACAGATCCGGGCGCGGCTCGCCGGCGACGATGAACATGTCGTGCGTGGCCGCGGCCGGCGCCGTCTCGCGGAAATCGAGCGTGACGGCGCGCTTGTCGGCGGCGAGCCACACCACCATGAAGCCGCCGCCGCCGATGCCCGACGACTGCGGGTGCACGACGCCGAGCGCGAGCGTCACGGCGACGGCGGCGTCCACGGCGTTTCCGCCGGCGCGCAGCACGTCCGCGCCGACGGCCGAGGCGACCGCGCTGTCCGCGGCCACCGCCCCGTGCGTCGCCGCGAGCGGCGCGGGCCAGGCCGCGTCGGCTCGGGGAACCGCGACGCCGGCCGCG
>DASYRF010000278.1:0-3267 GCA_036004705.1 Myxococcota bacterium | reverse complement strand
CCGCCGCGCCCGCGCCCGCCGCGCCTCCGCCGCCCCAGCCGGCGTCCGCCCCCGCCCCGCCGCCGCCGCCGCCGCCCGCGCCGCCCGCGCCGAAGAGGTCGTCCGACGGCGCGTGCCGCACCGGCGCCGCCGCGCCCGCCGCGCCTGTGTTCAGCACCGAGGTGCGCGCGTCGTCGTCCGGCGCCCGCATCGGCGCCGCCTGCGGCGCCGACACCTCGGCCGAGCGCAGGTGCGCGAACTCCTCGATGTCCGTCATGCGCGACCAGTCCGGCAGGCCGTCGCGCCAGGCGTAGGTGCCGGCGTCGATCTCGCCGCGCACGTACTTGTCGCCGACCTCCGCCACCGTGAAGGGCCCGGCCTGCTGGCCGCCGATCACGAGGTGCCATACGGGAAGGGCGCCGGTGTCGGCGACCACCGTTCCCTGCTCGTCCTCTTCCTTGTGGCCCGCGCCGTCCCCCGCCTCGCCCTTCACGACGATGACGTTCTGGCACTTCTTGCAGCGGATCTTGAAGGCCTTGCCACGGACCTTGTCGTCGGAGATCGAGTACTTGGTACGGCAATTGTCGCAGATGATCTTCATCTAACCTGGCTCCCGGCCGGCGTGCTTCGCAGCGCGGCGCCTGCGCTGCGGAGGGCGCGTCATTGAGTCGAGCCCTCGAAGGGTTGCATTCTAAGCGTGAACCGCTTGGCTTTTCAACCTATTCGGCCCGGGCCCGGCTGGGCCCGGCGTGCGTTCCCGTGCGCTTCGGTCACCCTTACAGAACCCCGGCCGGCGCGGACCTTGGGTGGCCGAACCGGCGCGCGCGTGGCATGATGACCGCAGGAGGCGCACGATGGCGGAACGTGAGTCGGATCGAGGCAATGGCGGCGACGGGGGCGGCGGGCTGCGGCGGTTCCTCAGCCCGAAGCTGCTGTGGAAGGCGATGCACCTCCCCTGGTACGTCTGGGCCGGCGTGGCGGCGGTTGGGCTCGTGGCTGTCTACGTACTGTTCCAGAAGCTCATCGTGTACGCGGTCCTCGTCGCCGTCGTGTTCTTCGGCTCGAAGATGATCGTGGACTTCGTGAAGGGACGCAAGGAGCGCAAGGAGAAGGCGGCCGCGGCAGCCGCCGCCGCCGCCGCCAGCGAGGGGGTCGACTGGAAGAAGGAGCTGGGCTTCTGACGGAGCCGAACGCCGGATCGGCGGCGAGGATCGCGTCGAGCTTCGCGGATCGAGGCGGCATGAAGCGTCGGCCGCCAGTCCGACGCCGGGCTACGACGCGAGCGCTCCTCGTGGCATGCGCCCTCGCGTTGGTGCTTGCCCCCGGCCCGGCGCGCGCCCATTTGACCTTCAGCCCGCTCGACACTTCGCGCTACGTGAAGCTGGAGATCAGCGCCGCCGAGGTGCGGCTGGTGTACTCGGTCGGACCCGGCGAGCGGCCGGCGTTCGCGCTGCTGCGCGGGGCGGACACCGACCGCAACGGGGTCGTGTCCGAGGCGGAGGGCAAGGCTTTCCTGGACGGCGAGGCGTCGCGCGTGGCGGCGGGCCTGGCGCTGGCGATGGACGGGGCGCCGCTGCGGGCGGCGTTCGCGGAGCGGAACCTGGGGCTGTCGGACCGGCGGGTCGTGCCGCAGACGTTCGCCATCGACCTCGTCGAGCACGTCGCCATCCCCGCGGGGGCGGCTGAAGGCGCGCCGCACCGGATCACCCTCGACGACACGACCGCCTACCCGGGCCCGGGCCAGGTGGAGGTGCGCGTGGAAGAGGCGCCGGACGTGGAGCTGCTGGGGACGACGGTGGCGGGCCGGCCGACCGATAGTCCGCGCAGCGTCACCTTCGCCACGGCCGTGGCCACGGGCGAGCGGCGCGACGTGGTCGTCGAGTTCCGCGTCCGGGCGGGCGCAGGGGCCGGCGCGGGGGGCGCCGGCGCCCGCCACTGGCGTCCGCTCGGCCTCAACCCCGTGGCGCTCGGCGTGGCCGCGCTCTTCGCCGCCGTGGTCGGCGCCCTGGCGTGGCGGCGCGAGCGCGCCCGCGAAGTTCCACGTTGACAGGGTCGGGCCCGTCACTATAATGCGCCGCCTTGCTGGGAGGCTGCCATGGGCTACGGAATCATCGGGCGTAAGCTCGGAATGTCGCAGGTGTTCGGCCCCTCGGGCGCGCGTATTCCCGTCACGGTGATCGCGTGCGGGCCGTGCACCGTCGTGCGCGTGAAGACGAAGGACTCCGACGGCTACAACGCCATCGTCGTGGGCTTCGAGGAGGCCCTCCCGTACCCGGAGGACCAGGCCCAGGCGAAGCGGCCGTCCAAGAAGCGGCTCAACAAGGCCCAGACGGGCGTTTTCAAGAAGCTGCAGATGACGCCCAAGAAGGTGCTGCGCGAGATCCGCATGAGCGCCGAGGACGCCGCGCGCTACGAGGTCGGCACCGTGCTCAAGGCGGACCTGTTTCACGCGGGCGATCGCGTGGACGCGACCGGCCTGACGATTGGGCGCGGCTTTACCGGCATCATGAAGCGCCATCACATGAAGGGCTCGCGCCAGTTCACGCGCGGCACGCACGAGGTCCGCCGTCACGGCGGGAGCATCGGCCAGCACTCCTGGCCGGCGCGCGTGTTCCCCAACAAGCGCATGGCGGGCCACACGGGCGGCGAGCGCCGCACGGTGCAGAACCTCCAGGTGGTCACGGCGTCCACGCGCCGCAATCTCCTGCTCCTGCGCGGCGGCGTGCCGGGCCCCGACGGCGGGCTGCTGCTCATCCGCAACTCGCGCAAGCACGAGCTCACCAAGGCGAGCTGACGGCCGCCGGTCGGGCCGCCTCCGCGGGACGCCAGGCCGAACCCTCCGTGTTCCGGCGCGTGCTCATCGCCAATCGCGGCGAGATCGCCCGGCGCATCATCCGCACCTGCCACCGCCTCGGAATGGAGGCGGTCGCCGTTTACAGCGACGCCGACGAGGGGGCGCCGTTCGTGCGCGAGGCGGACGCGCGCGCGCGCCTCGGTCCGCCGCCGGTGCGCGAGAGCTACCTCGACGTCGGGGCGATCCTGGCGGCGGCGCGCGCGACGGGCGCCGACGCCGTGCACCCCGGCTACGGCTTCTTGTCGGAGAAGGCCGCTTTCGCCGAAGCAGTGCAGGGCGCGGGGCTGGCGTGGGTCGGTCCGCCGCCGTCCGCGCTGCGCGCCGTGGGCGACAAGATCGCCGCGCGCCGCTTGATGGCGGAGGCGGGCGTGCCGGTGCTTCCGGGGAGCGACGGGCCGGTTGACCCCGGCGCCGCCGCGGGCACGCTGGCGGCG
>DASYRF010000277.1:0-3949 GCA_036004705.1 Myxococcota bacterium | reverse complement strand
ACCCCGGCTACGGCTTCTTGTCGGAGAAGGCCGCCTTCGCCGAAGCGGTGCAGGGCGCCGGGCTGGCGTGGGTCGGTCCGCCGCCGTCCGCGTTGCGCGCGGTGGGCGACAAGATCGCCGCGCGCGGCTTGATGGCGGAGGCGGGCGTGCCGGTGCTTCCAGGGAGCGACGGGCCGGTTGACCCCGGCGCCGCCGCGGGCACGCTGGCGGCGCTGGCGGAGCGCGTGGGGTACCCCGTTCTGGTCAAGGCGGCGGGCGGCGGCGGCGGCATCGGCGTGGAGATGGTGGCCGCGCCGGACCGGCTCGCGGCGGCGCTGCGCCGCTGCGCCGACCGTGGGCGCTCGGCGTTCGGCGACGGGCGCGTGTTTCTGGAGCGTTTCCTGGAGAAGCCGCGCCACGTGGAGGTGCAGGTGCTCGCCGCGCCCGGCGGGCCCGTGTTGGCGCTCGGCGAGCGCGAATGCTCGCTGCAGCGCCGCTACCAGAAGGTGGTGGAGGAGGCGCCGAGCCCGGGCGTGGCGCGGTGCGCCGACCCCGGCGCGGTGCGGGCGGCGCTGGGCGACGCGGCCGTGCGCGCGGCGCGCGCCTGCGGCTACTCGAACGCCGGCACGGTCGAGTTCCTGCTGGCCGGCGACGGCGCGTTCTACTTCCTGGAGGTGAACGCGCGCCTGCAAGTGGAGCACCCGGTGACCGAGGCGACCCGCGGGCTGGACCTTGTTGAGGAGCAGCTGCGCATCGCCGCCGGGGAGGCGCCTAGCGAGGCGGCGCGCGCGGCCGCGGCGCCCGCGCCCGCCCGGGGCGCGGCGATCGAATGCCGAATCTGCGCGGAGGATCCCCGCAAGCGGTTCGCGCCCGCGCCGGGCACGGTGGGCGACTACCGCGAGCCGGCGGGCGAAGGCGTCCGCGTCGATTCGGCGCTGGAGGCCGGCGCGGCAGTGACGCCGTACTACGACTCGCTGGTGGCCAAGGTCGTGACCCACGGCGCCACGCGCGACGACGCGATCGCGCGCATGGCGCGCGCCCTGGACGACCTGGTCATCGAAGGGCTGACGACGAACACGGCGCTCTGTCGCGCGGTCATGGCCGACGCCGACTTCCACGCGGGCGCCGTGCACACCGGTTGGCTGGAGCCGTTCGCGCGGCGCTGGGCGGAGTCTTGACGCTCGGGCAGCGCCCGCCGTGCAAGCGTCGCGCGGTCATTGCGCGAGGGGCGAGCAGGCCTCCCGACGAAAGGGAAATCCGATGGCCATCGAAGTGAAGGCGCACATCACCGGCACCGTCTGGAAGATCGAGTGCAAGGTCGGCGACGCGGTGCGCGAAGGCGACGTGCTGTTGATCCTGGAGTCCATGAAGATGGAGATCCCCATCGAGGCGCCGGAGGACGGGACGGTGACCGAGATCAAGACCCAGGAAGGCGCGCCGGTGGCGGACGGCACGGTGGTCGCCGTCCTTTCGTAGCGCGGCGCCCCTACCGTAGGTCAGTCGCCGCAGTTGGTCGTGAGGTAGTCGGGCGTGTGGCAGCGCAGGCACGCGGTCACGTTCTTCTTCATGAAGCGCTTGCACACCTTGCTGAACCCGTCTGGGTGCGGCGGGATGCTGAACCCCGGCGTCGCGCCCTCCATGCAGAACGCCATGCGCCGCGGGTCTCCGGGCGGCGCCGACGGGTCGAGGCAGAAAAGGTCCACGTCGGCGTGACAGCGCGCGCAGTCCTTCTCGCGGTGACAGCCGATGCACGAGGTGAGGTTCTTGCGCGCCGCGACGGAGTGGTGCGCGGGCGAGCCCGCGGCGCTGATGTCGTTCCATCCGGGCGGGTGGAAGCAGTCGGTGCGGCCGGCGCGGTCGCACGCCGTGCGCGCCGACCAGGCCGCCGACGCCATCGACACGCCCATGCGCGTGTGGCACGTCAGGCAGAACGTCTGCAGCCGGTGGCACGATTGGCAGTCGGGGTCGCCGCGCCGCGCCTCCACGGCGTGCTTCAGGACGTAGTCGCCCACGTGGATGCTGGCGGGGCGCACCATGCCGTCGTGGCAGATGGCGCACTCCTCCTCCCGGTGGCACGACATGCACATCGCGCCGTCGGTCGTGGCGATCTCCGAATGGGTGAATTCCCAGCCGGGCACGTGCGCCATGCCGCGGATCGAATCCGCCGGCGTGAGCTTCCCCTCCGGCCATTCCACCTTCAGCTTGCCGTCCTTCTCGGTGAAGTGGCAGGTCCGGCAGGCGTCGGGGGCGGTCCGGCCGTTGTGGCACTCTAGGCAGAGCGCCATCCGGGGCAGGCGGTCGCGGTCGGCGAACTTCGTTTCCTTCAAGCCGGCGTGGCAGCGCTCGCACGGGATGCCGCGCGAGACGTGGCGCTCGTGCGGGAATTTCAGGTGCGGCGAAGGCAGCGCCACGCGGATGACCGTGGGCACGGCGCCGGTCTTGGCCTCGGCGTCGGCGTCGAACCCGAGGTGGCAGAAGTCGCAGCGCCCCGGCGGCGTCGAGTCGCGCTTGAGCTCGCTGCGGTCGATGTCGTGGCAGGCGGCGCACTCCGCCTCGGTGGGGATGAGCACGTCCGTGGACCACTTCGAGGTCGGCGCCTTGGTGTGGCAGTCGGTGCACGCGGCGAACGGCAGGTGGAACTTGTGGTTCATGACCAGCGGGATGGTCTGCGAGGGGATGATGATGGTGGACGGCCCGTGGCCCGCCAGGCGCGGCGGCTCGGGCGTGCCGACGCCGGGGGTCCAGCGCGGGGCCGTGGGGGCGGGGGACAGCGAGGCCGCCGGCGGGAGGGCGTCGGGCATGAGGCGCGCGGGGCCGGTGGACGGGGCGGTGGCGGGGGCGACCGCCGTGCCCGTGCCTGTCGTGGTGGCTGGTGCGGCGGAGGCGGCCACCGCCGTCGCCGGGGCCGCGCTGAGGGGCGCCGGCCTGGTCGTCGCGCTGGCGGCGGTGGCAGGCGCGGCCGCGCGTGCCGCCGGCCCTTCCCACAGCGCCAGCGCCAGAGCGCAGGCGAGCAGCGGCGCCGTGGCGATCGCCGCCGCCAGGCGTCGAGCCGGGCGCCCCTCGGGGCCTCCCGCACGCGCGTCGCTCGCGTCCATGGCGCCGCATCATAGATCAGACTCGTCGCAACGGTGCCCGTGAATCTTGAAACGCTTTTGCTGTACAATGGCGCCGCATGCACCAGACCGCCGTCAGGCTCGCCGCCGCAGGGCTCGCCCTCGGCCTCGCGCTGGCCGTGCTCGCGCCGCGCGCGCACGCCGCGTCCGGGGCAGCGGCGGCGCCGCCGGCGGCGCCGCCGGGGGCTCCCGCCGTCTTGCCCAAGGTCGACGCCAAGGCCGAGGCCATGGCGAAGAAGCTGGAGGCGCGCGCCGATCTGGCGCTGAAGGACAGCCGCCTCGACGAGGCCATCGATCTCTACAAAGAGGCGTACAAGCTGGCGCGCCGCTCGGCGGACCTGCTGGCGCTGGGACGGCTGCAGTACAAGAAGGCGGAGTCGCTGTTCATGCCCGGCGCGACGCTGGAGGTGCTCGCCAGGGCGAAGCTGGTGTACCTGGAGGCGCGCGCGAGCCTGGAGGAGTGGGCCAAGCTCGAGCCGACGGCGCCCGTGCATGCCGAGGTGCTCATCATCCTCGACGACGTCGCCGGCAAGCTCAAGCGCGTGGGCGACCTGCTCGCTCCCAAGGCTTCGGCCGGCCCGGCCGAAGTGCGCGTGGGGCGTATCACGGTGACGGCCAACGTCGAAGGCGCGTCGGTGCTGCTCGACGGCGTGAAGGTCGGCAAGACGCCGCTCGTGCTCGAAGCGGTCGAGGTGGGCGATCACACGGTGGCGGTGGCGAAGCTCGGCACGAGCCCTTACACGACGTCCGTGGTGGTGGTGGCCGAGAAGACCGTTGAGCTGACCGTCGAGCTGGAAGGGCTCAAGCCGCTGGCGGCGCCGGATCTCGGAGGCGCGGGAGGTGGCGCGGGTGGCGTG
>DASYRF010000276.1:0-49957 GCA_036004705.1 Myxococcota bacterium | reverse complement strand
GAGGCGGTGGACGCCGCGCGCGAGGCGCGCGCCCTCAGCGAGAGCGCTTGGGTCTGGCCCTACGAGGAGTCGCGGCTAGGGCTGGCGCTCGCCGAAGTGGCGCTCGCCGCCGGCGACCACGATGCCGCGCGCGACGCCCTGCGCCGCGGCCGCGACCGCCTGCACGAGCGCGCCGCCGCGCTCCCCGATCCCGTCCTGCGCCGTAGCTTCCTGGAGCGCGCCCACGAGAGCGTGCGCCTCGCCGCCCTCGCGCGCGACTGGCTCCCCGGCGACGCCCCGCCCGCGTCGCCGCCCCCGGCAAGCTAGGAGGGCCAGCGACGCCGGAGACGCCGCCGCGCCGGATCGGTGCTCAGGGGCAGGCGCCGTTGACGAAGATGTCGTCGACGTACCAGCCGGCGCCCGAGTTGCCGATGCCGTCTATCGTGTCGAAGTTCCAGATCAGCTGCACGGACATGCCGTTGTAGGCGGACAGGTCCACGGTCTGCATCACCCAAGCGCCGAGCGTCCCGCCGGACGTCTCGGGCGGGTCGCAGCGGCTCCACGCGGTCGTCGCGGCGGTCGGGCCCATGGGGTCGACGTCCAGGCGCAGCCGGTCGTAGCCGCCGAAGGTGGAGCACCCTTCCGATTCGCCCCACACGTAGAACGTGACTGACGCGCCCGACGCGGGGAGCGTGATGACGGTGCTGGTGGCGTTGCCGCTGTTGGTGAGCCCGCCGCAGTCGAAGTTGCCGGTGGCAGGGTTGCCGTACCAGAGCGCGTAGGTCGGGCTGTAGCTCTGCCCGGTCCAGACGTTCCAGGCGACGCCGCTGCCGCAGGTCCCGGTGAAGGTCCACCCCATCGACGTGCCGGTCGTGAAGTTGTACAGGCACCCTTGCTCGTCGTCGTCGGCGGCGGCGCCGCAGCCGAGGTCGGCGGGGTAGTCGATGAGCGCGTCGGCGTCGTTGTCCATGCCGTCGCCGCACGCCGGGCAGGTGGGGCCGGCGGGGCAGGCGTCGGTCTCGCTGCCGTCGCTCGAGTTGATGCAGCCGGGATCGTACGGATAGTCCACGTGGCCGTCGCCGTCGTTGTCGGTGCCGTCCGCGCAGTCCGCCAGCACGCACGCGTTGCCGGTGGGCGACGCCGCGGACGGCTCGCACGCCGTCGTCGTGATGCAGGGGAAGCGCACCCACGACGGGTCGCAAGGCTGCCCGGCCAGCAGCTCTCCGCCCGCCGACAGCTCGTAGCTGCCCGCCGTTAGGTCCTGGCCGTCGACGATGATGAAGTAGCTCCCCGGCAACAGTCCCGCCGCCGTGATCGTCTCGCCGTTCACGAACGTGCTGGCGCACGCCACCTCGGACGACATGTCGTCGCAGGTGTCGCGCAGCGACAGGTTCGTGTTGAACGACGTCCCCGGCCACTCGGTGGAGACGGTGACGTTGGCGATGGCGGGAACTTGGAGCAGCCATACGTCTTCCGGTCCGGAGCCCATGAAGCTGGCGTCGCAGGTCGAGCCGAGGAAGCTCGTCCCGCTCGTCGAGTCGATCACGTTCCCCGACGTGGGCAGGTTCTGCACCAGGAGCCCCGGCACGCACTGGTCCAGCTCCAGATCGTCGGCGGTGTCCTCGCAGCCGGGGTCGGCCGGATAGTCCGTCAAGCCGTCGCCGTCGTTGTCGGCGCCGTCGTAGCACTCGGGCGTCGTCGGTGGGTCAGCCTCGTCATTGTCGACCACGTCGTCGCAGCCCGGGTCGAGCGGCCAGTCGGTGATGGCGTCGCCGTCGTTGTCGAAGCCGTCCGAGCACAGCCCGGCCACGCACACGTAGCCGGCGCCGGGGAGGGGCTCGGCGCAGTCGAAGTTCAGCGAGCTGTCGCAGCGGAAGACGGTGTCGCCGGGCGTGCACGGCTGCCCGGCGGCGATGATGCCGAACGCGTGCACGTAGTAGGTCCCCAGGTCGGCGGCGCCCACGCCGTCCACGGCGATGAAGTAGCCGCCGGGGGTCACGTTCGACATCTCGACGAGCGCGGGGGTGGTCGTCGCCGTCGCGCACGCCAGCTCGGTGGCGCTGTCGCCACAGGTCGTCTGCACGTACAGCACGTCCGGCCATACCGTGCCGTAGCTGTTGATCGACAGCGTCGTGAGCTGCGACGGCACGTCCAGAAAGAGGAACGCCTCGGGCGCGGCGCCGCCGCCGCACAGGCCCTGCGCCGCCGAGGCGCCGGTCGTCGACCCAGTCCCCATCCCGGTGTAGGTGATCTCCTGCACCGGCAAGCCGCCCAGGCACGGCGGGGCGGTCGACTCGCTGTCGTCGTCGGCGCTGAGGCAGCCAGGGTCGTTCGGGTAGTCGACCGTGCCGTCGCCGTTGTCGTCGCGGCCGTTGGAGCATTGCGGATCGGGCGCCTCGCGCGGATCCATCGGCGCGCTGCAGTCGGCGTCGTCCGGGTAGTCCGTGCGCCCGTCGCCGTCGTTGTCGATGCCGTCGACGCACTCCGGGTTGGTCTCGTCGGCGTCGGTCTCGCTGTCGCACCCCGGGTCGCCGGGATAGTCGACCAGGCCGTCCACGTCGTTGTCGAGCCCGTCGCTGCAGGCCGGCGGATTGGATTCGTCCTGGTCGGCGCCGTCGACGCACCCGAGGTCCGCGGGGAAATCGACCAGCGCGTCGCCGTCGTTGTCCGTCCCGTCGCTGCAGGCGGGCAGGCCGCCCCCGTCCGAGCCGGCGGCGCCGTCGGGGCCGACGCGCGGCGGACACCCGGCCAGGCCGATCCCGCAAAGCAGCGCGAGCCAACCCGTCCCTAAGCTCCGGCGCGCGGACGTGGACCCTGCCATGGCACTCCCTCCGGACGTTGTTTGTCGGATTGTAGCCTCGGTGCCGCCGCCCCGGTAGGCCGCGGCCAGAAGTTTGCGCCGCGGCGCGGCGGTGGTAATGCTCGACGCGTGTTCAGTAGCCGCAAGCACCACGTCCACATGGTCGGCATCGGCGGCGCCGGCATGAGCGGCATCGCCGAGGTGCTGCTCAACCTCGGCTACCCGGTGTCGGGGAGCGACCTGGGCGACACGGAGGTCACGCGCCGCCTGGCCGGGCTGGGCGCCGCGGTGCACCGCGGCCACGCCCCCGCGCACGTGCCCGCCGAGGCGGACGTGGTGGTGGTGTCTTCGGCCGTCAAGCGCGACAACGCCGAGGTGGTCGGCGCCCGCGCGCGCGGTATCCCAGTCATCGCGCGCGCCGAGATGCTCGCCGAGCTGATGCGCCTGAAGTACGGCGTCGCCGTCGCCGGCTCGCACGGCAAGACCACCACCACCGCCATGGTGTCGGCGGTGCTCGCCGCCGCCGGGCTCGATCCCACTGTCGTCATCGGCGGCAAGCTCAACGCCGTCGGCGCCAACGCCAAGCTCGGCGCCGGCGAGCTCTTCGTCGCCGAAGCCGACGAGTCAGACGGCTCGTTCCTGAAGCTGTCGCCCACCGTCGCCGTCGTCACCAACGTCGACCCCGAGCACCTCGACCACCACGGCACGTTCGAAAACCTCGTGAGCGCTTTCGTCGACTTCGTCAACAAGGTGCCGTTCTACGGCCTGGCGGTGCTGTGCCTGGACCACGAAGCGGTGCAGTCGCTGATTCCGCGCGTGGAGAAGCGCTTCGTCACCTACGGGCTGTCCACACAATGCGACTTCCAGGCCAACGCCATCGCCTACCGCGGCACCGAGACCAGCTTCGAGGTCATCCGCGGCCGCAACCGCCTGGGGCGCGTCACGCTGCACATGCCCGGCGAGCACAACGTCTACAACGCGCTGGCCGCCCTGGCCATCGCCGCCGAGCTGACCATCCCGTTCGAAATCGCCGCCCAGGCCCTGACAAAATTTGACGGCGTCCAGCGCAGGTTCACCATCCGGGGTGAGGAGCGCGGGATCATGATCGTCGACGACTACGGGCACCACCCCGAGGAGATCAAGGCGACGCTGAACGCGGCGCGCGCCGGGTTCGACCGGCGTATCGTCGCCGTGTTCCAGCCGCACCGCTTCACGCGCACGCGCGACTTGATGGAGGAGTTCTCGCGCGCCTTCTACACGGCGGACGTGGTGGTCGTGACCGACATCTACGCCGCCGGCGAGCCGCCCATCCCCGGCGTGACGGCGGAGCGGCTCTTTCAGGGCATCCGCGACCACGGGCACAAGGAGGTCTACTTCGTGCCGCGGCTCGAGGACGTGACGCCGTTCCTGGAGTCGGTGTGCCGTGAGGGCGACATCGTCATCACGCTCGGAGCGGGCGACGTCAACCAGGCCGGACGCGAGCTTCTCAGCAAGCTCGGGAAGGCGGCATGAAGATGTGGGCGCAAGCGGGGACAGGGCCGCGCGGGGCGAGCGCGCCGGACACGCAGCGCCGCCAGCTGCAGAACGCGCTGCGCGCGGTGGACCTCGGCCGCACGGTGCGGTTCGACCACGCGCTGGGGCCGTACACGACGTTCCAGATCGGCGGGCCGGCCTGGGCGGTGGTGGAGCCGGTGAACGCGCGCGAGCTGCAGCGCGTGCTGGCGGCGGCGCGTGACACCGCCACGCCGACGCTGACGCTGGGGGCGGGGTCGAACCTCCTGGTGCGCGACGGGGGCTTTCCTGGCGTGGCCATCAAGCTGGCGGGGGCGTTCGACACCATCGCCGACGTGCGCGTGCACAAGGAAGGCGAGGGGCGCGGCCTGATGATGATCGGCGCGGCGGTGTCGCTGCAGCGCGTGATCCGCAAGGCGGTGGAGCGCGGCTACTGGTCGCTGCTGCGGCTGGTGGGCATCCCCGGCACGATGGGCGGCGCGGTGGCCATGAACGCGGGGACGGGGCGCGAGGCGGCGGAGCGCGGCGCGGTGGTGGACGGGTACGTGGGCGATCTGGTGGTGAGCGTCGGGGTGGTCGACGCCGACGGCGCCTGGGACTTGTCGCACGACGAGTGCCAGTTCCGCTACCGGCGCGCGACGCTCCCGCCGATGTCGGTGATCGGCGACGCGTTCGTGGACGTGGGCCCGGAGCGCGGCACGACCGAGGAGCTGCAAGAGGCCGTGCGCGCGAAGCTGGCGCGCCGGCGCGCCAGCCAGCCGCTGCAGTTCCCCAACGTGGGGTCCATCTTCAAGAACCCGCCGGGCGAGCACGCGGCGCGGCTGGTGGAAGCGGCGGGAATGAAGGGGCATCGCCTGGGCGGCGCCGAGGTGTCGCCGATGCATGCAAACTTCATCATCAACCACGATCGCACCGCGCGCGCGGCGGACGTGCTGGCGCTCATCGCGCTCTGCCAGGAAAAAGTGAGGCAGATGTTCGGCGTGGAGCTGGAGCCGGAGGTGCGCGTTGTCGGCGTCGACTGAGGTGTCGGCAGCGGGAGCGACCGGAGCGGGGTCCGGCGCCGTCGACCTGGCGGAGCGTCCGGTACGCAGCGGCCCCTTCAGCCGCGACGAGATGAAGGGGCTGCGCCTGGGCGTGTTGATGGGCGGCCTGTCGTCCGAACGCGACGTGTCCCTGCGCACGGGCGCGGCGGTCATGAACGCGCTGCAGCACAAGGGCTACGACCCCGTCCCCATCGACGTCGGCGTGAACGTGGCTCGCGATCTGCTGCGCGAGGGCGTGGAGGTCGCCTTCCTCGCGGTGCACGGCCGCTACGGCGAGGACGGCGCGCTGCAGGGGCTGCTGGAGGTGATGCGCATCCCCTACTCGGGAAGCGGCGTGCTCGCCAGCGCGCTGGCGATGGACAAGGTGTTTGCCAAGCACATCTTCAACGGCGAGGGCTTGCCGACTCCGGCGCACGAGGTCGTGCGCGTGGCGCCGGGCGCGACGCCGGTGGCGCCCGCCTTCGGCTTCCCGTGCGTCGTGAAGCCGAAGGGCGAGGGGTCGAGCGTCGGCGTCTCCATCGTCAAGTCCGCCGAGACGTGGACCAGCGCGCTGGCCCACGCGGCCCAGTTCGGCGCCGACGTGCTGGTCGAGCAATTCGTGAAGGGGCGCGAGATCTGCGTGGCCGTCCTGGACGGAGTGGCGCTGGGCGCCATCGAGGTGCGCCCGAAGCGCGAGTTCTACGACTACCAGGCGAAGTACCTGTCGGGCGACACCGAGTACCTGTGCCCGGCGCCGCTCGCGCCGGCGACGGAGCGCGCCGTGCTTGACCTCGGGCTGCGCGCGCACTCGGTGCTGGGATGCAGCGGCGCCTCGCGCACCGACCTGTTGGTGGACGAGGCTGAGCGCCCGTGGCTGCTGGAGGTGAACACCCTGCCGGGCATGACGGCCACCTCGCTGCTGCCGAAGATCGCCGCTCACGCCGGGATCGACTTCCCCGAGCTGTGCGAACGCCTCGTGCTGGGCGCCACGCTGAAGAGCTAGCGGCCAATCGTTCGCGGAAAAAGTTGACGGATCGAGGGGCGGGTCCACCATCGGTCCGATGGCGACTTCTCCATGGTCGGCGCGGGGGTTGCCGCGCAGCGCCGGCGACGCGCGCGACCCGACGCTGCCGCCGGTGCGCCGCACGGCCCGAACGGCCACGGCGCCGCGCCTGCGGGCGGCGGGCGCCGCGGCGCCCGCCGCCGCCAGGGAGTCGCGCGGCGCGGGATTCGGGCTCATGCGTTGGCTGGGGCGCCTGACGCTGCTCGCTTCGCTGGCCGGCGGCCTTTACGCGCTCGGCTACGGCGGGTGGCGCTTCATGACCTCGTCGCCGCGCTTCGACGTGCAGGAGGTGGTCGTCGAGACCATGGGCGGCACGCTGCGCGGGCCGTCCAGCCTTCGCCATGCGGATGCCGACGAGCTCGTGCGTCGTGCCGCGGTGCTGGGGAAGAACGTTTTCACGCTGGACCTGGAGGCGGTGCGTCGCGACGTGGAGGCCGACCCGTGGGTGCGACGCGCCGAAGTGGAGCGAGAATTGCCTGCGCGCGTGGTGGTGCGCGTGCGCGAGGAGCGCCCTGCGGTGCTGGTGTCGATGGGCGCGCTCTACCTGGGTGACGACGAGGGCCGGCTCTTCAAGCGCCTCGGCCCGGGCGATCCCGCCGACTTCCCGGTGCTGAGCGGCGTGGGGCGCGAGGAGTACGAGGCCAGGCCCCTGGAGGCGGCCGCGCGGCTGCGCGACGGGCTGGCGGCGGTGTGCGCTTTCGCCGCCTCGCCGGTGGCGGAGCGGGCGCGGCTCGACGAGGTGGTGCTCGATCCTGCGCTGGGTGTGACGCTTCACGTGACGACGGTTCCGCGCGAGGGCGGCGGGGCCGGCGCGCCGCGGACGGCGACGATCGCCGTTCGCATCGGCACTCGCGCCCATGCGGCACGGCTGGCGCGGCTGGGACGAGTGCTCGACGCCCTGTCGGCGCGCGGCGCGCGCCCGGCGATCATCCTGCTCGACGACGAACTGCAGCCGGACCGCGTGACCGTGCGCGCGCTCGACCGGCCCATCGAGGACTCCTAGGACATGCGAAAGCGCGAAGAGCTGGTCGTGGGGCTGGACATCGGCACCACGAAGGTGTGCGCCATCGTCGGCGAGGCGACCGAAGAAGGCATCGACATCATCGGCATCGGCTCGGCGCCGTCGCAGGGTCTGCGCAAGGGCGTGGTCATCAACATCGACTCCACGGTGGCGAGCATCAAGCAGGCCATCGAGGAGGCGGAGCTGATGGCCGGCTGCGAGATCACCACCGTGTATGCGGGCATCGCCGGCGGCCACATTCGCGGCTTCAACAGCCACGGGGTCGTGGCGGTGAACAAGGACCGCGAGGTGCGCGAGGCGGACGTGCAGCGCGTGCTCGACGCGGCCAAGGCGGTCGCCATTCCGCTGGACCGCGAGGTCCTGCACATACTGCCGCGCGAGTACGTCATCGACGACCAGGACGGCATCAAGGAGCCGCTGGGCATGAGCGGCGTGCGCCTGGAAGTGAAGGTGCACATCGTCACCGGGGCCGTGACGTCGGCGCAGAACATCGTGAAGAGCTGCAACCGCTGCGGGCTTAACGTGGCCGACATCGTGCTCGGCCCGCTGGCGAGCGCCGAGGCGTGCCTGCATCCCGACGAGAAGGAGCTGGGCGTGGCGCTGGTCGACATCGGCGGCGGCACGACCGACATCTCCATCTTCGGGGAAGGGGCCATCCTGCACACGTCGGTGATCTCGCTCGGCGGGAACCAGATCACGAACGACGTGGCGGTGGGGCTGCGCACGCCCGTGAAAGAAGCCGAGCGGCTCAAGCAGCGCTACGGCTGCGCGCTGACGCGGCTGGTGGAGGAGGGCGACTCGCTGGAGGCGCCGTCGGTGGGCGGGCGCGGGCCGCGCGTGCTGCACCGGCAGGTGCTGGCGGAGATCATCGAGCCGCGCGTCGAGGAGATCTTCGAGCTGGTGCGCCGCGAGATCGCCCAGAGCGGCCACGAGGATCGGCTGGCGTCCGGGGTGGTCATCACGGGGGGCTCGTCGCTGCTGGAAGGCATGCCGGAGCTGGCGGAACAGGTGCTGGGAGTGCCGGTGCGGCGCGGTGCGCCCAAGGGCATCGGCGGGCTCGTCGACGTAGTGCGTTCGCCGATGTACACGTCGGGGGTGGGGCTGGTGCTCTACGGCGCCGCGCACCGCGAGATGACCGACGTGAAGGTCCGCGAGCAAGGCGCCATCGGCAAGCTCACCAGCCGCGTCGCCGGCTGGTTCGGACGTATTCTGTAGACTGGCTCCAGGACGAGCTCTCGGACCGGTCGCTAGAGCAGATGGGAGAGGTTCTCCACGGCGATGCGGCGCAGCTTGAGGTAGCGGTTGGCGTCGCCGGCCCCGTCGCCGAGGCGGCCTAGAGCACGCTCGCCGGCGTCGCCAAGGACGGCGGCGAAGCGCTCCGGCCAATGATGCTTGAAGGCGCGCAGCCAGGCGCGCAGCAGCTCCTGCTCCCGATGGTCGAGCGAGCGGCCGGCGCCGGCCAGCTCCTCGAGCGCGGCGCGCAGGCGCGCGCCGTCGAGGGCGCCGCGCGGCGGCGGGCGGATGGCGCCGTCGGGCAGCCCGGCGGCCACTAGGGTCTTCCACGCGGGGTTCACGCCCTCTATTGTAGCGCGGTGGCGCCGATGCTCGACGAGCGGCGGATCCGCGAGGTGGTCGACGCCGTCGCCGAGCGGCTGGACGGGCACTGGCTGCTGCTGGGAGGGGCGCTGGTGGCACTTTGGCTGGAGCCGCGGCGCGTCACCGAGGACGTCGACCTCGTCGGCCTCGGCGGCACGCAGGGGGAGCGGTTCGCGCTTCTAGAGCTCGCCGCGGAGCTGGGGTTGCCCGTCGAGGCGCTGAACTCGGCAGCCGACTACTTCGTGCGGCGCATCGACGGATGGGAGGCGGAGATCGAGCCGTTCAAGGACGGCGCGCGGGGCCGAGTGTTTCGCCCCACGCCGACGCTGTTCGTGCTGCTGAAGGCGGCTCGGCTTTCGGAGCAGGATCTCTCCGATTGCGCGGCGGCCGTCGCGCGCGCGCGCGCTGAGGGGCTGCGGCTGGATGTGGCGCGTCTGAAGGCGGCGCTGGCCGCGCTGCCGCCGTCGGGCGACGCAAACCAGGGGGAGCGGCGGGTGCGGTTGCGCCGCCTGCTGGACGCATGAGCGCGCGCCTGTTTCGACGGCTTGGGACACCGCCGGCTGCGGCAGCGGCGCTTGGCGTGTGGCTGCTGGGGCTCGTGCTGTCTGTGCCGTCGTGCCTGACCGCGGGGTGCGGTTGCGCCTCGCCCTCGGCGTCGGTGTCGGGCTCGGCGTCGGGGTCGGGGTCGGGGTCGGCGTCGGCGTCGGCGTCGCCGTCGGCGTCGGCGTCGCCCTCTGCGACTGCGGCTTACGCGGCCAGGGACTTCCTGGTCGCCGGCAGGCTCGTCGGCCCGGCAGTGGCGTCGGCTTCGGCGCCACCTTCGGCGTCGGGGATTCGCTGGGGGGAGGACGACTATGCGGGGGCGCTGGCGGCGGCGAAGGCGGCGGGGAAGCCGCTGTTCATCGACGCGTGGGCGCCTTGGTGCCACACGTGCCTTTCGATGCGCAGCTACGTGTTCACCGACGCGGCCCTGGCGCCGCTGGCCGACCATTTCGTCTGGGTCGCCATCGACACCGAGAAGGAGTCGAACGCGCCGGTCGTGGCGCGCTTCCCCGTCAGCGTTTGGCCGACCTTCTTCGTGGTCGATCCGGCCGACGAGTCGGTGCAGGGGCGCTGGCTGGGAGCCGCCTCCGTCGCGCAGCTCCGCGCGTTCCTGCTCGACGGCGAGCGCGCGGTTCAGCTCGCCCACGCCGGTGCGCTCGCGCCCGGCGACCCGCTGGCGCGGCTCCTGGCCGCGCATCGCGAGGCCGTCGCCAAGCGGTGGCCCGAGGCCGCGGCGCGTTACGGGGAGGCCATTGCCGCTGCGCCGCCCGACTGGCCGCACCGCCCCGAGGCGCTGGTCGCGCGGATCGAGGCGCTCTACCGGGGCAAGGACGACGCGGCCTGCGTCGCGCTGGGGCTGACGTCGATGGGGGAGACGGGCAGCACGGCCTCGGCGACGGACTTCGCCAACTTCGCGCTGTCCTGCGCAGGGCACTTGCCCAAAGGCGACGCGCGCGCGCGGGCGCTGCGCCGCGCCGCCGCCGCGCGCCTGGCCGAGCTGGCGGGCGATCCTCTCGCCGCGCTGTCCGCCGACGATCGCAGCGACGCGTACATGAACCTGCACGACGCGCTCGAAGCGCTGAGCGACGCCGCCGGGGCGCGCGCCGCCGCCGAGAAGCGCCTCGCCGTGCTGAAGGCCGCGCAGGCGGCCGCGCCCGACGCCTACACGGCCTCCACGTTCGACTGGGCCTACGCAGAGTCGTGCCTGTTCCTGGGTCGCGGCGAGGAGGCCATCCCGATGCTCGAAGCGCACGAGAAGGCGCTTCCCGACGAATACAACCCGCCGCATTTCCTGGCGCGGTTGCTGCATTTCATGAAGCGCGACGCCGACGCGCTCGCGCCGATGGACCGGGCCCTGGCGAAGGCATACGGGCCGCGGCGCGCCGCCATCATGGGTCTGAAGGCCGACATCCTGGAGGGGCTGGGGCGGCTCGCCGACGCGCGCGCCGTGCTCGCCGCGCAGGTCGCCGCCTGGGAGGCGCTCCCCGAGGCGCAGCGCAAGGAGGAGTCGCTGGCACGGGCGCGCGAGCGTCTCGCCGCGCTCGACGCGAAGCTGGCGAAGAAGTAGCTGTTAGCGCTCGGCGAGGGCCACCGCGCGCGGCGCGGCCAGCGCGCGGAACAGCCCGTCGAACGCTTCGTCGGTCGCGGCGGCCAGGGCGTCGCGCCGCAGCATCGTGTCGTCGGCAGCCGTCGTGGCGCCGTCGGAGGTGACCTCGGCCTCGGCGCTGCATGCGCCGACCAGCGCGTCACCGGGAGAGCGCGTCGCCACGATCGAGACCGCCAGGGTTACGGTAGTGCCGCGCGCGGTATAGCGCGTCGTCACGCGCTTGATCGCACCGTGCAGCACGAAGACTTCGGCTGTCGCGAGGCGGGTGGACGCGGCGGCGGAGGGCCCGACAGCGGGACCGATCAGGCGGAAGCGGGCGGGCGCCTTGCGCATGCGGTCGTCGAGCCGCGCGCGCAATAGCCCCGCAAGCCCTTCCGCCGATTTGCCGTCGCGGTCGGTGAACCTCCCCAGCGACACGGGGTACGCGTGCGCGCCTGCGTCGGCCGCCGCGCCTGGCCGCGCCAGCATCGCCACCGCCGTGCCGGGCGGGGTGGCAGCCGCCTTCTTGGCCGCACGCGGCCCGGGCTCGGCGCCGCGTGCACCCAGCGGAAGCAACCCGGCGAACGCCACGAAGGCCACGAGCGCGACGGCACGCCTCATGCCTGCACTTTCGGTTCCCCCGGCCGCGGCGCAAGTTTTTTGGCCGCGCCGCCGCGACGCCGCGCTAGGGTGGCCTCATGCCGCCCGCCGCCCGGGTCGCCCGTCCCGCCGTCACCCGCGCGCGCGCGTCGCTTGCATCGTTTTCGCTCCTGCTCCTGTCGGCGCTCGCTGCGGGCCCGGGCTGCGGCCCGCGCGCTGCGTCCGACGCGCACGCGGCGGACGCCGCCGCCGATGCCGCCCTCCCGCCGCTGGCGCTGCCCGCCCTGCCGCTCGACTCCGTCGCGCGCATCGACGCCGCCCTCGCCGGCGGCCAGGTCTCATTGACCTTCGAGGGCCCCGCCGTCGTGCCGACCGGCGGCCTCGGCGTGGTCGGGCCCGGCGGCACCGTGCACCTGGTCTTCACGGACGCTCCGCCCGCCCTGGCCGCGACGCTCTACGGCGGCGAGGACCGGCTCGAGCTGTTCTCCGTCTGGCAGCTCTGGTCGCCCGACGTCGAGCTGGTGCGCCTCTGGATCGGTCCCGGCGCGCTCGATCCCGCGGCGCCGTCCGGGCCGGCGTCCTTCCCGTTGACAAACCCGTTCCTGACCCCTCCCACGGGCGCCGTCGCCATCCTGGCCTCGGCGCCTCCGCCCGGCACGCCGGGCGCCATCTCCATGTCGGCCGCTGCCACGCTCGACGTCCAATCGTGGGAGCCCCCGCCCGCCGGCGGCGGCGGCTGGGGCCGGCTGCGCGCCACCATCCCGCCGGGCGCCGCGCTCTTCGTCTTCGACCAGGTGTCAGGCGGCCTGCTCGACCCCGCCACAGTGCGCGCCGGCGCCGTCAGCGGCGCCATCGACGTCGGCGTCGTCGCCCCCGCCGACTTCATCCCCGCGCCGCGCCCGCTCGAGAGCGGCCTTTCGCTGGTCGCCGAGGTCCCGCTGGAATGGGCAGACGCCGACGTCTGGGGCGACCCCAGCGGCACCGTCGCCTATCTCGCGGCCAACGCCACGGCCGCCGGCTTCCCCACGTTCCACGTCGTCGACCTTGCCGATCCCGCCGCGCCGGTGATCGTCACGCGGTCGGGGCTCGGCTACGGCAAGGACGTGGAGACCGAGGGCGACGTGCTCTACGTGGCGGTGCAGCCCGACGCCGACTCGCCCGGCGGCGTGCACGTCTTCGACGCCACCGACCCGCTCGACCCGCAGCCGCTCGCCTTCCTCAGCGGCCCGCCGCTCGACGGCCTCGGCGTGCACAATCTGTTCGTGGACGGCACCGTGCTCTGGGCCACCGCCGGCGCCGCCGGTTTCCAGCTGTACGACGTGACGAGCCCGGCCGCGCCCGTCTGGCTGTCCGAAATCCCCGTTCCGCCCGGTGTCGGCGCCGTGGCGCACGACATGGCCGTCGTCGGCACTACCGCCTACCTCGCCACATTGAAGGGCGGCGTGCTCATCGCCGACGTCACCGTTCCGGCCGCGCCCGTCGTGATCGGTGCCATCACCTATCCCGGCGCCTTCTCGCACAACGCGTACCCCACCGCCGACGGTTTGCACGTCCTCGTGACGGACGAGTACGCCGGCGGCCACGTGCGCGTGTTCGACGTGTCGGACCTCGCCGCGCCCGTGCAGGTCGCCGTCCTGCCGCCGCCGCGCCGCAACGCCGTCGCGCACAACGTCTACGTGGACGGCACGCGTGCCATCGTCTCCTACTACCTCGACGGCGTGCGGATCTACGACGTCGCCGACCCCGCCGCGCCCGTACTGAGCGCCTTCTACGAGACGGTTCGCTCCGTGCCGCCCATCGGCGGCGTCCAGGACGGCGCGACCTTCGGCGTCTGGGCTCCGGCGCTGAGCGGCGGCGCCGGGCCGCGCCTCTTCGCGTCCGATTCTTTCCGCGGCCTGTTGGTGTTGCAGTAGGGGCGCGGCGCGGCGCGCCCGCCGCCGCTAGAAGTCGTACGTCAGCTCGCCCGGGTCGAAGTTTTCCTTCTTGCCGTCGGCGCGCATGTCCCGCCAAACGTGGCTCTTCGTCCGGTCGTGGACGTCCTCGTACGAATGCGGCTTGTCGGCGAAGAACTCCTTCGCGTAGCGCACGAAGCCGCGGGCGACGCCCACCGCCACCTGCTTGTCGGTCTCGATCGACGGCGCTCCGCCGCCCGTCGCCGCGAATAGCTTCTCGACGTTGAAGCCGCGCTTGGCGATGGCCGGAAGCCAGTGATGCAGGTGCGTGATCATGAAGTAGAGCGCCAGCGTGTGGACCTTGTCCTGGCCGGGCCACTTCGTCGAGTTCTTGATGTAGACCAGCCACTGCGATTCGGCGATGCCGTCGCGGGTCGCCTCGTCCTCCGACAGTCCGATGACGGCGCTGAGCAGATCCATCTGCTGCCGCCAGGCTTCGAGCGCGACGATGTGGCGGTTGTCGTTCCCCTTCTGGCCCTCGCCGCTGCTGACGACCTTCTTCGTGCGCAGGTCGACGACGTGGTAGTCGCTGTGGTCGAAGTTCAGCCCGATGTCGTCGAACCGCTTCTTCATGTCGGCGTCTTTGTTCAGGTGCTCGTAGACGTGAATGCCGTCTCCCTTGCCGCCGAGCCCCACGCCCCACGTGACGATCTGGTTGTCGTACGTCTGGAGGCTGGCCGGTAGCCCTTCGCGGTCGAGCATGACCATGAACGCCCGCGCGATCATCTTGTCGCCGCCCGAGGCCGCGTCGATCTTCTTCTGGACGAAGCTCCTCGCCCAGTGGATGTGCGCCGACCCCGGCTTGTAGTCGTAGTGGTGCTCGCCGGCATACTTGCCGCTCACCTTCGTCATCTTCCGCTCGCCGTACTTCGCGCGGTTCTTTCGGATGGTCTCGATCACGGCGTCCGGCACCGCGTCTTTGCCGATGTACGGCCGCCAGTTGGCGTCGTCCGCCACGGCCGCCCCTCGGACGAAGAGCGGTGCCAGCGCCGGCAATTCCAAAGTCTTGCCGCCGTCGATCGCCGCCTTCACGCGGGCGAAGACGATCGCGCCCACCACCAACCCGGCGGGGACGGGGACCGAAACCTCGCTCACGTCGCCGGCGATCTTCAGCTTGACCGTCGCCTCGACTTCCTTACCGGACGCGGCGTCCTTCAGGAAGATCTGCAGCTCCTGCCCCTTCTTCACGTCATAGCTGTGGACGCGAAGCGTGCGCGAGCCTCCCGGCGGTGCGACGTTTCCCAGCCAGTAGGCGGCGAGCAGCAGCGGGTTCAGGCCGTGTTTCGCCTCCGAGGGCGCGTGCTCGGCGATCGCGGCCTTGAGCTTCTCCTGAGTGTCCGCGTCAGGGACCCCCGTCTCCTTGAGTCCTGCCGACTTCTGGAACTCCTTGATCGCCGCGGCGGTCTGCGCGTCGTTGAATCCGTTGGGAGACCCCGGGTCGCTCGTCAGCTTCCCGCCCACGAACAGCTGATGCAGCAGATCCTCCGCCTGCACCTGCGTCTGGACGGCCGGGAGCTGCTTCTTGATCGTCGCGCGCGTGTGCTTGCCGACGATGGCATCGACCTTCAGGCCAAACAGCTTCTGGAAGGCCTTGACGGCGGCCTGCGACTTCGCGTCGTTGACGTCGTCGGGGATGCCGGGGTCCGCATCGATCCACTTGGCGTGGAAGAACTCCTGCATCGCCGTCTCGACGTCCCGCTGCATCATCAGGGTCTTCTTGTCGTCCTGGACGGCCTTCTTCGGCTCCACCTTCTTGACGGCGTCCGGATCCTTCTTGACCTCGGCCTTCTTGACCGTCGTGACCGGCGCGTCGACGTGGCCGGGCGGCGTGGGTGCGCTGGGCGGCGGCGCCGCGGGCCCGCCCTTCATGCAGTAAGGCGTGGGCAGGTCGCCGTCGTAGTTGATGCGCCCGACGTCGAGAACCGCAATCTTGTGGCCGCCGATCGACTTCGGGGTGACCCGGAACGTCGACACGTCGACGTCGGACTTCTTGACGCCGGGCAGCAGGTACCAGGTGCCGAGCCGCACGATCTCGTCTTCGTCGACGAAGATCTTGTCCTTCGCTTTGGACAGATTCCCGGTTCCAGGGGAGCCCGGCTTGGCGGGCTTGCCCTTGAACCACCGGTCGCTCGTGCAGCCGTGGATGTGCAGGCCGAAGCCGTTCGAGCTCAAGGAGCCGTGGGACCCGAGGATCTGAAAGCAGTCCACTTCTCCCTTCGCGTTGAGGTGCACGTCCCACACGAAGGTCGAGTGGCCGCCCTTGGGGTCCCAGTCGATGCCGGCCAGGTCTCCGCGACGCATCTCGGTGTTCTTGATCTTCTTTCCGAGCCCGTACTTGATGAGCGCAGCGGAGTTACGCCCTCCGTTCAGCGTGTCGTAGAAATCGTGCGGCAGCGGCTCGGTGCCGCCGTTGCACAGCGGCCGGTACGGATCGCCGTTCAGGTCGTCGCGGGGGTAGGTCGGGTCGAAGGCCACCGAGATGACGTTCCCGGTCAGCGGCGAGCAAACCACCGCCTTGGTGGTCCTGGTCAGCTTCGGGCTCTTCACCTTAGCGAGCCAGAGCGACCCCTTCAGGTAGCCGTCGGTGTTCCGGACCCGCAGGTCCTCGCACACCTGGATGATCTTCGCGATGCCGCCGGGCAGCTTCGTCGGCGCGTACTCTTTCTTGCTCATTTGGCCGTCACCAGGAATACGTACAGGTTCTCGTCCTTCTTGGCGTCCTCAGTCGGCAGCGCGTGGGCGACGAACGTCTGGCCCTTGACCTTCAGCTCGACCGGGCCGAGCGGCGCCGGGGCTTCGATGCGACCCTTCTCGTCGGTCGTCAAGTCGGCGTCCCCGGCGAGGTCGACCTTTTCGTTCGCGAGGGGCTTCCCGGCCTCGTCGAGGAACTCGCACACCAGCGTGCCGAGCGGCTCTTCGGGGATCGGCGGCGGCAGGAACGCGTGCTCCATCGCGTCGTCGACGATCTCGATGCGGTAGGTCTTGGCCTCGGGCACCTCGGCGTGCACGACGCCCTTGTCGTCGGTCTCGGTCTCGGCGACGACCTTCCCGCTGTCGGGGTCGAGGATCTTCACGGGGTGGCTCAGGAGCGGCGTGTCGCCGATCGTGTGGACCGTTACCGCCACCACGTGGACGTCGCCTTCTTCGGTCGCCGCCGCGTCCGTGCCCGCGCCGCCCGCCGCCCCGTCGCCGCCCGCACCGGCACCCCCGGCGCCGTCGGCGCCGTCGGCGGTCATGCCTTCCTTCCAGAAGACGCGCACCGCCTTGACCTTGCCCGGGTACACCTTCTCGTGGCGCACGTGTCCGTCGCGGTCCGCCTTGCCCTTCTGGCGCGAGCCGTCGTCGAGCGTGATCTCGTACTCCGCGCCCGGCAGCTTCTTGCCGTCCGGATCGGTGATCGTGAGGTCGACCCAGGTGACCAGCTTTAGGATGCCGCTCTTGGAGCTCTTACCCTGCGCCGTCACTTCGAACTGGAACTCGGGCGGCGAGCCGTCCGGCAGCTCCGGCGTCCATTGTGCCGTCGCCTTGCCGCCGCTCACCGTGCCCGTGACCGTCTTGATCGACTTGCCGTCGCGATCCTTGATCTCGAACGAGGCGCTGGTCCCGTCGTCGATGTTGCCCACTTGCGCCGACAGCGTCGCGCCGCCCACGCCCAGCACCGCCTCGCCCTCTTTCCACGCCGCGGAGACGACCACCGGCGGCGGCTTCGCTTCGGCGGGCTTGTCCTCCTTGCCCGCGCCGTCGCCGCTCCCCGCCGCGCTCGACTCCTGCTGCGCCGCCGCCCCGCCGCCACCGCCGCCACTCCCCGGGCCCGGCGTGTCGGTCGCCTTGCCGCCGCTCGCGTTGCCGCCGCCGCCGGCCGGTCCGGAGACGTTGACGTTGAGCAGGCTGCCCGTGATCGTGGTGTCGCCGCCGGCCGACCACTCCATCTTGGCGGCGGAAGAAATCTCGACCGTGCCGTCCGACGCGAGGACCGTCTCCGAAGACGTCTTCACGTCCAGCGTGCCGACGTTGATCTTCAGTGTGCCTTGCGGAGCCTTGACGGCGATGTGCCCTTCCAGCGACTGCACCGTGATCGCCTTCTCCTTCACTTCCCACACGATCCGGTTCTTGCCCGTCTTGTCGACGAAGGTGATGCGCTCTTCGCCGTCCTTGTCGTCGAAGATGAGCTTGTGGCCGCTGCGGCTCTTGATGAGCCTGATGTCGTTCTTCCCGTCGGCGTTGGTATGCGGGCTCGGGTCCTCGCCGTTCCACAGCGCCCCGATACACAACGGGCGGTGCACCTCGCCCTGCTCGAAGGCGATGAGCACCTCGTCGCCGACCTCAGGAAGGAAGTAGGTGCCCCGCTTCATGCCCGCCATGAGCGTGGCCATGCGGATCCAGTCGGTCTCGTCCTCCGGCGTCAGCCAGGGGAAGCGCACCTTGATCCGCCCGTGCCCGTCCGGGTCCTTGTTGTTGGTGACGAGCGCCGGCACCACGCCCCAGTAGCGCAGCGCGAAGTCGGGAACGCGCGCCTCGGAGCTGAAGTTCAGGTGATCGAACGGATCACCGAGGTACTCGGGATGGCCCGGCATATCTAGCCTACGACCTCGGCCACCTTGCCGGCGCCGTCGCCGATGCCGCTGCGGCGGAAGTTGAACGTGGTGGTGTAGCCACCGTTGTGGAACATGTGCAGTGCGTTCGTCACGTAGTAAGTGCCCGAGTAGCGCTCGCCCACGTTCTCGATCTTCACCACGGTACCGGCCTTCAGGTCCGGGTCGCCCTTCGCCGTCGCCTGCCCGGTGATGAGGTCGAGCTGCCGGTCATAGAGCTTGCCCGCGGCGATCTTGTCCGCTTCCTCCTGCGTGTAGATCGGCTTGTCGACGATGACGGTCTCCACGACCTCCCAGGTCGCCTTCACCAGGGCGCTGCCGTCCTTGGAGCCGCCCATCGTCGCCGCCGCCGTCTCCGATTTGCCGATGATCTCCTTCTTGGTCTTGGGGTCCCAGCCCTTGCACACCACCTTCGACACCTGGTGGACGGTCGACAGCCGCGGCTCGAACACCATGAGGTCTTCTTCCCAGCGCAGGGTGACGACCTCCGACTCGGCGTTCTTCGGCTTGCGGAAGTTGAACTTCTTCTGCTCGTCGACGTCGATCTCGAAGTTGTAGCGGGACGCGCGCTCGCGCAGGAAATTGAAGTACGAGTCGTTGTTGATGAAGATGTACTCGAGCTGCGGCGTGTCTTCGATCGTCCCCGGCGATAGCCCGTAGGGCTTGATCACCTCCGAGGCGATCCCCGAGTCCTTCATGTTCTGCCAGCTGCGCGTGAAGCGCCCGCGCGTCAGCCGGTGCAGGAAGTCGAACCCACGGATGGTGTAGAGGGTCGGCTGGTCCTCGTAGAACTGCGCCTCGTGCCCGGTCACCTCGCCGTTCAGCAAGGTCTTGACCTCGCCCTGGTACCCCATGTCGATGCGGACCTTCACGCCCTCGCGCGCCTGCGAGTCGATCCACTGACCCTGGTTGGCCTTGGTGTTGTTGTTGAAGGTGACGTGGAACATGTCCGGCGCGTTGATCGCCATGTCGACGACCACGTCCTGGACGAGGTTCTTGTCCTTTCCTTCGAGCTTCTTGCCTTCGATCGTGACGTCGAAGTCCGGGACAAGCTTCTTCAGTTCCTTGCCGCTCGCCATACCATCGCCTCCGCTCGTGAGCGATCGACCGTCATCTTCGCGCCGCCACACTGCACCGGCGCTGCGCGCACCTACCTGATGATCGGCGGCACCATGAGCTTCGTACCGGGCACGAGCTCACGCGGGTCGTCGATGCCGTTGAAATCGGCGATGCGCCGCCACTCGCCCGCGTCGTCGTACTCCTCCGCGGCGATGGAGTTCAGCGTCTCGCCACGCCGAACGACGCGCATCTTCGCCTTGTCGGGCGAGTGCTTCTCCGTGCCCTCCTTGGCGAGCAACGCCTCCTTGATGCGCACGCTGATGGTGGCCCGGCAGGGCACGCCGCTCGGCAGGAACATCGTGAACTTCTGGCTGAGCGACTCGATGACGCCCTTGAACGTCTCGCCGCCCCAGCTGAAGATCACGATCGGCGGCCGGTGCTTTTCCGCGTTGATCAGCGCCAGGCTCTCGATCTCTTTCGTGCCGGCGCTGCCGTCGCTTCCTGCCAGCCGCACGTCCCCCTGCTCCTCCCAGCGATCGAAGAACAGCTCGAACGACAGCTGCTTCGCCTGGCCGGTCGTGAACTGCATCTCGGGAGCGTCGTTGCCCGCCGTGGCCTGCGGGTTCCAGGGGACGCTCTTCTCGATCGCGTACTCCTTGGGGTTGAACTGGACCTTGTAGTCCTTCCCCTTGTCCTCATCCCGCAGAATTGCCTTGACCAGCGACGATGCCATGCTTGCTCCTCCGCTCGGCGGTCAGTTGCCGTTTGCGAGCTCCATCAATTCCGGATCCGGCCAGTCCGAGCGCGCGCCGCCGCGGTCTTCCGCGCACGGCGCCACCCGCTGAAGACGTTGAATCAACCGTACCTCATGTGATCGTCCGCGCGGCGCTCGCGCTGCAGCGCCGCAAGGTTCTTGATGCGCTTGTAGATCTCCCGGGCGATCACCTCGTAGTCCAGATTCACCTTGTTCTCGGACGACGCGCCTGCCGGGTTACGCTTCGTCGCCCCGGTATGCGCCTCGACGCGCTTGCCGTGCAGGATGACCGACTCGGGAACGGCGCCGTCTCCGGTCGCCGCCGCCGGCCGGGCCACCACCAGGTCGAAGCCCGGAGCCTTCAGCGTGTAGGAACCGCTGCTGGCCAGCGACTTCTGCAGCCCGACCAGATCCTCCCGCCGGATGCCGTACGCCGGCCCCTGGGCGGAGAGGTCCGCGAGGCTGACGCTCGTGTTGAACGACGCGTCGTGCCCCTTGAGGACGTCCAGCCCCCTGTGCGGTGTGGCGACGACCTTGTCCGGCGCTCCCGCGCCCGCGGCGCCGCCCTTGCCCGCTGCGCCCGGACCACCGGCGGCGGCACCGCCGGGGCCGGCGCCCAAGGCCCCGCCCCCCAAACCGCCCGTGCCCATCAGCCCCAGACTCGCGGCGAGGCCGCCCATGCCGGCGCCACCTCCGCCGGCCCCCGCGAGCATGCCGAGCCCACCGGCGCCACCTCCGCCCAGGAGCGACTTGGCGCCTCCCAGGCCGCCCTTCAAGCCGCTGACCGCCGACTCGACCTCGCGGTCGAACTGCGCCGGGCCCATCGCCGGCCCGCGCCCCGCCAGCGCCGAGTCGATCGAGCCGCGGTACGCGCTGGCGCCCGCTGCCTTGAGCCCGTGCTCGGCCTGCGCCTTGCGCGCCAGTCCCTCCGCGCCGCCGCCCGCCACGCCGCTGCCGAACAGGCCCGTCATCGTACCCAGCGAGAAGCTGGTGTTCATCGGGAACGCGTGCAGCCCCGGCCGGCGCTCCGACGGAACCTCGTGCAGATCCTTCACGCCGGCCGCGGCACCGTCCTTGCCGGCCCAGGCGACGCGGAGGTTGCCTTCCAGCGAGTCGCCGACGGCCAGCGAGGAGTACTGCTCGGTCGCCAGCGGAAGCGCGAACTCCATGCCGGTCTCGGCGCCCGGGTAACCCGAGGCCGACGCGCCCATCGAGCCGCTGTATACGAGCACGTCCTTGCCGTCGGCGTCGTGGCCGAGCTGGTAAGACAACTGCGGGCCCATGAACTTCACCATCGTTTCTTCGGCGAGCGGCGGCCCGCCCGCCGCGCCCTTGGCGCCCGCGCCGGCGCCAGGGACGCCGCCGACCGCGCTGGCCAGGCCGAGCGCCGCCGGGTTGAGCGGTCCGGTGCCGCCGCCACCCACGCCGCTCGTGGACGCGCCCGCCGCGCCAGCCGCCCCGCCGGCGCCGCCGCCCACCACGGTCCCCACTGCGCCGCCGACCCAGCCCGCCGCCATCCCCGAGCTGCCCGGCACGTCGCGGTCGGCCTTGGCCGTGTGCACGTAGCCGCGCACGCGCTCGCTCATCGTCAGCGACCCGGTGAGGCCTTCAGGCATCGCCACGCCCATGTCCGGGCTGCCGCTGACGCTCTCGCCCTTGCCCACGCGGCTCAGGTAGAGTGTGCGGTCGGTGGGCGAGTAGTCGAGGAACAGCGAGCCGCCACCCGCCGCAGCGGCGCGGCCCGACTTGCGGGGCGAGTCGCCGGACGTGGACGCAGAATCTCCGCCGCCCGCCGCGCTGCGCGTGCCGTCGCTCGACAGCCCGGCCGCCACGGCCGCCCCGCCGAATCCCGCCGCCATCGCGCCGCCGCCGACCATCATGGCCACGCGCGAGGCGTCCATTCCGGGGCCGCGCGCCGCGCCCTTCGCCAGCTCCATCCCCGGAGCGTCCACGCCGGCCGCGGCGGGCGCCACGCCGCCGGTCACGCCCGAGAAGCGGCTCATCTTTTCGGCGCCGCCCGGCACGAACCCGAGGTCCGAAGGCGTGGTGCGCACCGTGCGGCTCCCGCCAGGTCCGGTCACGTGCGCGCTCACCTCGCCGCCGCCCGCTCCGGGCGCAGCGCCCTCAGTCGCGCCGGCAGCGGCTCCGCCCGCGTACATCCCCTTCTTCGAGGACGTCGCCTCGAACTTCTCGGGGCGCGTCAGGGGCGGCGGCGCCGCCAGGTCGAACCCGCGGCCGTCCAGCGTGCTCTTGAGCGCCGACAGCTCGGGGGCGCGGTACTTGATCACCGGCTCGCCCGAGGTCCCCACGCCGATCGACATCTCGCCGCGCGCCGTCGACATCGGCATCGCGCGCAGCTTTTCCGCGGTCGACGGAGGCTCGCCGAACGCGAGCGCCGCGGCGGCCAAGCTGCCGGCGAACGAAAGCTCGCCGCCCAGCCCGCCGCCTGCGGGGATGGCCGACGTCACGCCGGCGCCGCGCGCGCCCATGTCCCCCTTGAAGAGGAACTTCGACTCGTCGCGGTTGAAGCCTTCCTTCAGAGCGCCGCCCCCGCGCACGCCGGGCCGGTCGAACAGCGCCTCGTCGGCAGCGCGCTCGCCCGCCGTCCACTCGTCAGCCGAGGGTCCGCGCCGTCCGCCCGCGGTGATGCCGCGCTGGAAGCCTGCGTCGCCGCCGGCGGCGCGGTTCAGATAGATCGCCTCCGGACCTGCACCGGCCCACGCCGACCACCGCGCGGCTTCGCCGGCGGGCCCTTCTTCACGGGCGGCGGCGCCGTAGGGACGCAGCGGGACCTGAGTCGGGAGCATGTACAGGACCTGGTAGAAGATCTCGGGCGTCGTCGGGCTGGCGGCCCGGCGCGTCTCCTTCACCTCGCCCCGATCCGCGCCCGGCGCCGGGGCGGCCAGCTTCCCAAACTCGCTGAACTGCAACGGGCGCTCGCGCCCGCCCACGCCCGTGTCGCGCCAGATGTGGCGCTCGTCCAGCTTGCGACCGGTCCGCGGGTCGAACGCCTCGGTGGCGTCGTCCATCGCCGCTTCGCGCTCCCACACCGTACCGCCGCGATACACGCTGGCGCGCCGGCGGCGCTCCGCGGCGATCTCCTTGACCACGCGGACCACCGCGGCCTCGGGGGACGCGTCGGACAGACCGTAGCCGTGGTGATGATGCGACTCGTGCTCCTGGGCGGCCGACGCGCGCACGTCGCGATAACGGCCGCGCCCCGCCAGGACCGACGTGACGTCCACCCCGTCGAGGACGAGGCGCTCGTCGTAGTCGAGCGAGTAGTTGAACAGGCAGTGGTCGGGCCGCGAGTGAACGGAACGCGCGCGGCGCTGCACTTCCACGACGGGGGCGTAGCGCTCGCCGTCCCAGACGACGCGGTTGTCGTCGGCCGACCACGCCGTGCGGATCGCGCGGGCCGCACCGCCTTGGGTCGGCGGCGCGAGGTACATCTCCATGTTCGACACGCCGAGCGGCGTGTTGAGCAGGTCGACGACCGAGCGGACGTACCACAGACCTTCGCGCCCGGCCCCGCCAGGAACGCTCATGCGGAGGTTGATGTTCTCGCCGGTGGCCACGCCGAGCTTCGGGGGAACGCGTCCCGCCGGCCCCTCCAGCGTGGACCCCACGGAGGGCGCTCCGTACTCGAGGTAGCCGGCGCCGCTGAAGTGGAACGGCACTGCCACCTTGCCGGGCGGCATCGCGGGCAGGCGATCCAGCACCACTTCCGGGTGGCCTTGACCGCTCCGCAGGACCTCGACCGTCTCCCCCGTGGACAAGGTCGTCGAGCTCGGACCCGACGCGCCGGGCCAATCCACGCGGGCACCGGCGGACTGCAGCGCCGCCGAAGCGTGGCGCAGGAAGTTCAGGTCCGGCCGCCCGGCGGCGCCCGTCGAGAACAGCGCGCTCGCGTCCGCGCCCACGAAGAAGGGCGCGAAGTGGCGGAAGTCGCTTCCGAGCAGCTCGCGCAGTTGGCTCAACGAAGGCCGCGCGCCGGCGTTCTTCGTCTGCACCGTCGCCAGATCCATCTCGACGGCGCCGGCCGCTAGCGCCGGTGTCTGCTCGTGCGCAGCGAACGGCAGGCCGCGCGCACCGGGGCCGCGCGCGCCCAGCGCCGCCGCCAGCGCGCTGGCCGGCTTCGTCATGAACCAGCGGTGCGCGAAGAGCGGGCGCAGCAGGTTGTTGGGAACGAAGAGCGCGTACTGCCCGTCCTCGCTCTCCAGCAGTGTCGCCGCGGTGCCGTCAGCGGTCGCGGGGTCGCGCTGGCCCGCCAGCAGCGAGCGCCGAACCTGGCCGAACGGGCCGATCTGGTCGCGCGACCCGATCGAGTCGGCCACGTGGCCCCAGTTCCGGCAGAGCTCCTCACGCCCGTAGCAGAGGCACCCGTCGACGTCGCGGCTGAGGAGGAAGCTCGAATGGACGTCCGACTCCGTCAGTCCCTTGCGCTCGCTGCCCATCGTCGCGGTCGTCATGCGTCGCCTCCGTGCCGTGCTTCGCCTGGTACGCCCTGCCGGACTGCACCGTGCTCGATCAGCCGACCGACAGCCCTTCGTGCTGGAGCTCCAACGACTCGATCGCCATGTCGTTGGCCGTGCCGTTCAGCTCGGGGCCCTCGTACTTGCTCGGCCAGGCCCGGACGAAGTTCCAGCGGCAGACTTCCTGGCCTTTGTTGTCGAACATGATCACCGACCCGTCGTGGCGCACCGGCTTTCCCTCGCGGATGGTCTGGCGCCACTTGAAGAAGTCGATGTCGCCCTTGGCGATGCCGCGCTTGAGCATCAGCGGGGCCTGCTTGGCCACGCCCATGCGCTTGTGCGTGTACTCGTTGACACCGCCCTCCTGGAAGTCGAAGCACTCGTTCTCGCTGGAGAGCCCGGTCACGCTGGCGAAGTGCGCCTGTACGACGCCCTTGATCTCGACGGCGAATGCATAGTTTCCGATGGACTGTACGAACGCTTCAGCCATAGCTGCCTCCTAGCCGCCACTCGCTGGCGGCCCATGTCGATTCCCTACCCTCGGATCAGGTGACCTCGCCCGACTGCACCTCTAGTCGATGACTGATGCGGAAGACGATGAACTCGGCCGGCCGTACCGGCGCGCAGCCAATTTCCACGACGAGGTGCCCGCTGTCCCGCAGCTCGGGCGTGTTGGTCTCCTCGTCGCACTTCACGTAGAAAGCCTCTTCCGGCGAGCCGCCCCGCAGGTACCCCTTCACCCACAGCTCGCTCAGGAAGTTCGAGACCATCCGCGTCATGGTCTTCCACAGGCTGTGGCTGTTGGGCTCGAACACCACCCACTGCGTCCCCACCTGGATGACCTTGCGCAGCAGGATGAAGATCCGTCGAACGTTCACGAAGCGCCACTGCAAGTCGCTGGAGGCGGTGCGCGCGCCCCAAACCCGAATGCCACGGGGGCCGGAGAAAGCGCGGATGATGTTCACGCCAGCGTCGTTCAGGATCGCCTGGTGCTCCTCGTTGCAGTGGACCGTGATGTCGAAGACGCCGTCGATGCGAGTGTTGGCCGCGACCTTGTACACACCGAACGCGTGGTCGGCCTGTGCGTACTGTCCCGCCACGTGGCCCGTCGGCGGGATGATCTTCACCGCCTCGCCGTTGTGGCTGTCGTGGATGTGGATCCACGGGTAGTAGAAGGCGCAGAAGGAGCTGTCGAAGCGACGCCGCCACTCGAGCGCGTCTTCGACCGTCGCCTTGCGCGGCAGGTCGAGCAGCGCGAAGTGCTCCTGCGTGGTCGCGCAATAGGAGACTAGTGCCTCTTGCACGGCCAGCACGTCGGCTTCCGAAGCGAAGCCGCTGGAGACCTCGGCGGCGGGCATCAGATCCGGGATGCAGAGCAGATCGACGTCGTCGACTGTGCCGAAGGCCCAGATCCCTCGGCGCTTGCCGGGACCGTGGTCGTAGCCGATGAAGTCCGAGGGCGCGACGTTCTCGACGCCGTCGCGGCCGCCCTGCATGTACTGCTTCTCCGTCGCGCGCGGCAGGTTTCCCGGCAGCGGCGTGGAGGAGAGCAGGTCGCGGACGCGCACCAGGCGCGAGTTCTCGTTGACGACGCGAACGACGTGCTGGACGCTCGACTCCGAGATCGTGAGGCTGCGGAACTTCTCGGTCACGGTCCCGTTCGTGACGGTGAGGTCGAACTGCGACTCGCTCACCGTCGTGGGCGACCACGACTTGAACGCGCTCTGCAGCGGGCGCGTGAGCACGACGGTCTTGCCACGCACGTCGGCGGCGGTGGCGTACTCGTGCTTCTCGCCGTCGTCGAGCCGAAGCACGGATCCGCGGGCGATCTGCCCGGGCCGCTTGAGCACGAGCTCCGTCGCGCCCGGCTCGGCGTCCAACGTCAGCAGCGTCGTGACGCCCTTGTTGCGCTCGATGTGCACCTGCACGGCGTTGCCCCAGGCGCCCTCGTCGATGGCGGTCAGCTCCAGCGTGGCTTCGATCTCCTCGTCCAGCAGGACCAAGCGCGCCTTCTGCGCGTAGCTCTCCTGCTGTGCGTCGTCCGTACGGCGGCGGACGTCGGAGTCGGGCTTCGCGTGCGCGATGCGCAGCACGTAGCACTTCGTGCCGCCGTTCTCGAAGAAGCCACCGACCGCGTGGCTCAGCACCGATTGCGGGGCCGGCGGGCCAAAGCGGTCTTCGTACTCGCGGAAGCTGGTGATCTTCACCGGTTGGTCAAGCTGTCCGCGCGTGGCGAGGCCTATGAACCCCACCACGCCGGTCTCGATCAGGGTCAGCGGAGCAACGCGCGGCTGTTCCGCGTCGAAATAGACACCTGGTGTTCTGAGCTCGGGCATGCGCTATCTTCCGATTCTGACGAAGGATCGTAGTGTCACCGGTCGCCACCCGTCGTATCGACCACCCACCCGGGCTGGCTTGCTCGAATCACCGGTGCTCGAAGTATACAAGGATCGCGCCACGTCGGGGAAGCCTTGTGTTGGTCGTAACCCGCTGATTTGACGGGACACTGCTAGAGGCGGGTGGAACCTTCCGAGGTCTGCAGGCCCCAGCACAGAAAGCACGCGGCGAGAGGGGGAAGAGCGCCCTGGGGAAAAACAGAAAACCCCTGTACGGTCTGAGACCGTCCAGGGGTTTCCGGGTCCAACAGAAGCTAGAAGCCGGTGAGAACAGCCGAAGGAGCTAGCCGAGCTCGCCGTACTCGTACGTGATCGTGACCTCGTCCTTGGACACCGCGTTGTCGCTGCCCTTGAACGCGTCGCGCTTGAAGCCGCTGATCCACGCCTCGAACAGGTTCACGCGGCCGGCCTCGGTGCCGTCGTTGTTCTTGGTGATGATCGAAATCGACTTGCGGGTCATGTCGCCGGCGATGATCTGCTTGTACCACTCCCAGAGCGCCGTGTTGTCGGTCAGGCCCTTCGTGCAGGTGATGTCGTCGTACGTGATCTTGCCGGCGCTCTTGTGAACGCGCGTGACATCGCTGCCGTGGCTGTGCGTACGGACCTCGACCTTGGTCGTGAACGCGCTGCACTCGAGGAACGAGCCGGCGACCACGCCGTCGATCTCGAGATCGAAACCATGAACGCCAATGACATCAACGCCACTGCGCTCGCCCTTGCCCAGCTTGATCCCTGCCATGACGAAACCTCCTCCAAAAAGGGGCCTATCGGCCTGCCTGCTTCAGTGTTCACTCACCGGTGCTCCTGCGGTCCCAACTGACCCAGGGCTCCCGACCGGCGCTCTCACTTCAAGTTCTGTGCCCATCCGGTCCATGCTGCCGTGACTCATCAAGTAGCTGTAATCTCCCGATTCGTGCCCCGGGTCTGACGGGGGCTGGGGTCCGTCGGCCTGGGGTGGTTGAGCCCCACCTGGGACCCTCAGACCCCACCACCGGGCCTATTCCGCCTCGTTGATGCGCTTGTTGATCGCGGAGATTTCCTGGATCCACCGATGGCGCTCGGCGTGCTCCATCTCCAAGATCGAGTCGAGCGGCCAGTGGAAATGGTAAGCGACGAACGCTACCTCCTGGTACAGCTGCTCCAGGGGGTAGCTCACGATTCCCCCACGCCCGCCCCCAAGTCATGCTGGAACTCGGTGGCACACTGCGGGCACTTCACCTTGATGCTGGCGGTGCCTTCTTCGTTGATGCGCCGGTAGAAGTCCTGGAGGTAAGCCAGATCGGAGGAGAACATCTCTTCGATCACGGCGGGGTTGATCGCCTTCAGCTCGCCCAGCTTGCTGATGACCCGGCTCAGCAAGATGATGACGAGGTAGGCGCGGTTCTGCTGGACCCGGTAGTCCTGCAGCGGCGCGATCTCGTCCTTCGCGGTGGCAAGCCGCATCACGCCCTTCTTGTGCAGGTTGCCTTCCTTGTCCACGTAACCCTTCGGCAGGGTGAACTCGAACTCCGTACGGAGCATGCGCCCTTCTCCTCGGTTGCGAAGGTGATGCGCGGCTTCCCCGGCCGCGGCGCTCGGCCGCGGCCGGGGGGAACCGGATGACGCTCTTACTCTTCGACGTTGCCGCCGGCCGGCATCTGGCCGATGCGGAAGATCACGAACTCGGCCGGCTTCACCGGGCACAGGCCGATCTCGCAAACCATCATGCCGACGTCGACGTTCTCCGGCGGGTTGGTCTCGGCGTCGCACTTCACGTAGAAGGCCGACTCCGGGGTCTCGCCGAACAGCGCGCCCGAACGCCAGATCCGCATGAGGTACGCCGTGATGTTGCGCTGTACGCGCTTCCACAGCTTGTGGTCGTTCGGCTCGAAGACCACCCACTGCGTGCCCTGCTCGATCGACTTCTCGATCATGATGAACAGGCGCCGCACGTTGATGTACCGCCACGACGGATCGCTCGACACCGTGCGAGCGCCCCACACGCGGATGCCGCGGTTCTTGAACTTGCGGATGCAGTTGATGCCCTTCGGGTTGAGGAGGTCCTGCTCGCCCTTCGTGATCTCGTACTTGAGATCCAGGGCGCCGCGGACGATCTCGTTCGCCGGGGCCTTGTGCACGCCGCGCTCGTTGTCGGTGCGGGCGTAAATGCCCGCCATGTGGCCCGACGGAGGCACGTAGATGTTCCCGCGCTCCGGATCGTAGACCTGGATCCACGGGAAGTAGTAGGCGCCGTACTTGGTGTCGCGCGGCTTGCCGAGGCGATCCACGCCGCCCTCCACCGACTCCGGCGAGTCCATGATGGCGAAGCGGTCCTTCAGCTTCTCGCAGTGGGTCAGCAAGGCATCCTGGATCGCCGGATCGATCTGGCCGGGGGCGCAGACCAGCGCGACCTCGTCCACCTCTTCCAGGCACACCAACCCGGTGCGCTTCCCGGGGCCGCCGTCGTGGCCGATGAAGCGCCCGATGCGCTTGGTGTCATCGCTCGGAGTGGCCTTGGCGGGCTTCTTCTCGCCCTCCGGCCCACCCTTGTCGTCCTTCGCCGGGGCCGCCACCGGTGCCGGGGTGGTCGTCCCTTCCGTCGCGCAGTTGACGATGAAGCACCGCGTCCCGCCGTTGTTGAAGAAGCCGTAGACCGCATGGGCGAGGTACTCGCTGCGCGAGAAATCGCCGAAGGTCTTGACGTACTGCGACCAGTTCGTCACGAGCACGGCCTGGTTGCGGGGACCGACGGTGGACTCCCCGATGAATCCGACCGTGGAGGTGCCGACGTTCTCGATCGGCTTGGTTCCACGATCAACTTCTTCGATGTATACGCCTGGGGACAGATACTCGGGCATTGCTCTTCTCCTCTAAACGAAAGGGGCGTCAGCGACCCTGTTGAACAGCACTCGTCCTTGATCCACGATCCACCGCGTCGTCACCGCATCCTGCGTCCAGACTGCCTGTCGGTGATGCCCACGTGCCGGCTGATGACACGCTTGATCTCCGCCGACTTCCGCTCGCTGTACAGCAGTACCGGGACCGAATAGAACGCCGCGCCGCGCAGCGGCTCTCCAAAACCCTGAAACAGCAACATGCGTCGCTCCAGCGGAACCTCACGCTGGATGACGAGCTGAACGCGATCCTCCTCCGCGAAGCTGTCGCCGACGATGTGCTGCTTCTCGAAGAGGGGACACTCCAGCAGCACTTTCATTCCCGTGCCCAGCAGAACGGCCTCTTCGTCGAGCTCCTTGGCCCACGACGTGAGCAGGTACTCGAGCTCCAGGTCCAGCGGGGCGTCGACGTAGTACTCGCGGATGGAGCCGTCGGTCTGCGCCTCCTGGCTCACGTCCTCCGGGCGCCGCGGGCGCTGGAAGGCGTCGACGCTGAGCAGAGAGACCCCGAGCGCCGGGAGGCGCTTGTCGAACTGGCCGCGCTGCGGCGGGCCGACGAGCACGTTCGCCTTCGCGCCGTGGGCCTTGAGCCCCGTCGAGAGCACGTTGGCGATCGTCAGCCCTACGTCGCGAATGACGGCCGAGTTGTTCATCGCTGCGGTTGGCTCCCCTTGTACGACGAACCGGCCCCCGCGACGGGGCCGAAGGAACGCTTTGCTACCACGTGGTAATTGGCGATATCAACATGTTTTTTCGATCCGGCTCGGCGCACACGCCCCGGTTTTTTGCGAGCCGCCCCGCGGGTTTGACCGGCGAGCGAGGCATGATAGAAAGGAGTCGGCCGCCCGAGCCTGTGGAAGAAGTTCGCCGGAGGATTTCCATGCACCGAAGAGGCACGACTGCCGCAGTGATGCTGGGCCTTGCGAGCGCTACGTTCGGCGCGGTTGCCGCGCTGCTGGCCGGCTGCGCGTTCAACCCGGACAAGAAGAGCGGGAGCGACGCCACCCGACCCGACGCGACGCCCGTGGAGTTCAGCAAACCCGTCTCCGACAGCATCAGCTACGAGGAGCAGGACCGCAGCGACTGGAAGTCGTTCGAGCTGGCCGCGCCCGGCGCCGTCACGTTGAACGTGCGCTGGGACTACCGGCGCTGCGACTGCGAGATGCTGATCTTCGGCGCGCTGGGCGAGCGCGTGGGCAGGCTGCCGAATCGCGGCAAGAAGTACGGCGAGGAGCTGGTGCTCAAGGATCTGCCGGCCGGGAAGTACTACGTGCAGTTCATCGCCAAGGGCGAGGACGACTACAGCGACTACTTCTTCACTGCCAAGATGGGCACCCCCGAAGACGAGCTCTTGGCCAAGGAAGAAGCGCGCAAGGCCAGCCTCATCAAGGCCAGCGTGCCCCCGCCGACGGCAGGCGGGGCAGTGCCCATCAAGCCCAGCGCGCCGCCGCCGGTGGGGTCGGCGCCGCCGCCCGCACCGGGCTCGCCGCCCGCGCCGGGTGCGCCGCCTCCGGCGCCCGGGTCGCCGCCTCCGGGCGTGCCGCCAAGCTCGCCGCCGCCGCCGAAGTGAGCGCGCGCGCGCGGGCGGCCGCAAGTCCGGGACGCATGCGAGTCTTGACGTGGTAAGGTGCCGGGTTCGGAAAGGAGCCGCGATGGCGTCGCGCGACGTGGTGACAGTGTGGCGATGGGCGGTGCTGGGCGCAGTCGGCGCGTTCGCCGCGCTGATGGAGCTCGGCTGCGGGCCGCCTTGCAAGGACGCGCCGGTCGAGGACTGCATCTCCGAGGGCAACCACCTGCGTGAGGACGCCGATCCGATCGCGGTGCGCGGCACAACCGGCAACACGGTGGACTACGATCTGTTGACGTCGTCGGTGAACTTCGACGAGCACGACGCCACCGACTGGGTGACGGTGAAGGTACCGGGCGAAGGGACACTCACGGTCGAGTACAACTGGGACAGCATCAAGTGCAAGTGCTCGCTCGTCATCACGGACGAGCTCGGCTACAAGCTCGACTCGGTGTCGAACAAGGGCAAGCGCGCGTCGATTTCGGTGCCGACGAAGACGGGCGGACAGTACTTCATTCGCTTCAAGGCCGAGGCCGAGGGCAACAAGAGCGTCTACTCGGCCAAGTTCAGCTGGGAGCGCGCCGTGCCCGTGGACACGGGGGCGCCGGTGACGGCGGCGCCCGTGGTGAAGGACGACAAGCCGCACGTCGTGCACCACGCCACCGGGCCGAAGGAGCCGAAGGAGCCGAAGGAGCCGGTCGAGGACGAGTCCAAGAAGGCGAAGATCACGAAGCTGGTTCCCGGGACCGATACCGACCCGTCGGTGGTGACGATCAACCGCGGCAGCTCCGACGGCATCAAGGAGGGGATGGGCGGCACCGTCCTCGGGGTGCCGGGGGCGCGCTTCAAGGTGAAGAAGGTGTTCGGCTCGAGCTGCGAGGCCCACATCAAGGGCGTCTCGCCGGACAAGCTCAAGGCGCACACCACGGTGCAGTTCGACTGATGGGCGCCCGCGCGGGGCGGGAAGGGCTGGCGGCGCTGGCCACGCTGGCGGCGGTGATGCTTCCGAGCTGCGGGCCGCCGTGCAAGGACAAGCCGGGTGAGGAGTGCCTGTCGTCCGGCTGGCCGCGCGAAGACGCGGACATGGTCGCGGTTCGCGCGACGACCCCCGCGGGGGGCGTGGAATACGACCTGGTGACCAACTCGGTCGACTGGGACGAGTACAACGCGACCGACTGGGTGAAGCTGAAGGTGCCGGGCGAGGGAACCCTGACGGTCGACTACAACTGGGACAACGGCCGCTGCAAGTGCTCGCTGGTGGTGACGGGCGAGCTGGGCGAGAAGCTCGACGGGACGATGAACCGGGGCAAGCGCTCGACGCTGAGCGTGCCCACGAAGGTGGGTGGCGAGTACTTCGTGCGCTTTCACGCCGAGGCGCCCGGCCAGAAGAGCGTCTATTCGGCCAAGTTCACCTGGGAGCGCGCGGTGGCGGTGGCGCCGCCGCCGCCGCCGCCGCCGTCGACGGGCGCGGCCACGGCGGAGCCGGCGACGCACAAGCCTGGCACCGGCAAGCCCAAGCCACCGCCCCCGCCGCCGCCGCCGCCGGAAGACCTGGGAAAGATCGTGAAAGTCATTCCCGGGACCGAGGGGGGCGACCTGACCGTCATCACGATCAACCGTGGCACGGAAGACGGCGTGAAGGTGGGCATGACGGGGAGTCTCGTCGACGTGCCGGGCGCCAGGTTCAAGGTGAAGACCGCTTACGCGCACAGCTGCGAAGCGCAGGTGAAGGGCGCGGCGGCCGACAAGATCCGCGGCAAGGTCGTGTTCTCCAAGTAGCCGGTCCAAGTGGCCGGCGGGCGGGCGGCGCCCGCTGCGCGCTCATCGTGCCGGGCTTCTTGACGTGAGCCGTGACGCTGCCGCGCGCCGAAACCGATAGGTCCGTGGCGCTGACGACGAGCTTGTTCTTGCCCGTGGACGCGCGCGCGGTTGCGACGCCGGGACGGACAGGCTAAACAGCCGCGGTGCGCGTTCTCGACGGATACGAGGCGGCGCGCGGTGCGCTGCGGGCGCCGTCGGTGGCCATCGGACAGTTCGACGGGGTGCACCGGGGCCACCGCGAAGTCGTGGGGCGCGCGGTCGCGGGGGCGCGCGCGCGCGGCGGCGACGCAGTGGTGCTGACCTTCGAGCCGCATCCGCTGGCGGTGCTGGCGCCGGAGCGCGCCCCGCGCCGGCTGACGCGGCCGGCGGACAAGCTCGCGCTGCTGGAGGGGCTGGGCGTCGATGCCGCCGTGGTGCAGCGCTTCGACCAGGCGTTCGCGCGGCTGACGGCGGCGGCGTTCGCGCGCGCGGTCGTGCGTGACGCGCTGGGCGCGCGCCACGTGGTGGTGGGCTGGAACTTCGCGTTCGGCGCGGGGCGCACGGGGCGCGCGGTCGAGCTGGCGGCCTTGGCCGGCGACGAGGCCGGCGGCGCCGCGGGAGTGGCCGGGAGCGGGAGCGCGAGCGGGAGCGGGAGCGCGAGCGGGGGCGGGAGCGCGAGCGGGGGCGGGGGCGTGGCACCCGCCGTGGAAGTCGTCGCGGCCGTCTTGGTGGACGGGACGCCGTGCTCGTCGAGCGCGGTGCGTGCGCGTCTCGCGGCGGGCGACGTCGAAGGCGCGGCGCGGCTGCTCGGGCGCGCGCATGCGGTGGTCGGGCCGGTGGTGCGCGGTAGGGAGCGCGGGCGAACGATCGGCTTTCCCACGGCGAACGTCGACGCGGGAGACCTGGTGGTGCCGGCGGCGGGCGTCTACGCCGTTCGCGCCGTGCTGCCCGACGGCGCGCGGCAGGACGGTGTGTGCAACGTCGGGGTGGCGCCGACGTTCGGTGGCGAGCCGGCGCCGCGCGTGGAGGTGTTCTTGTTCGACTGGACGGGCGATCTGTACGGCCGCGAGCTGCGCGTGGAGTGGGTGGCGCGGCTGCGCGAAGAGCGCGCGTTCGCCGGCGTGGCTGCGCTCAAGACGCAGATCGCCGCGGACGCCGCGGCGGCGCGCGAGGCGCTGGCTCGGGCGGCGGCGGTGGAGCGGGAGGGGGCATGAGCCTCGGCGACGCCGAGCTACTGAGGCTGTCGCGCGCGGAGCTCGTCGCCGAGGCGCGGGCGCGCGGGCTGCGCGCGTCGGGCTGGGAGACGCGCGAGGAGCTCCTGAAGCTGCTGGGTGTGCGGCCGCCGGCGCCGTTGCGTGGCCTGGTGGCGCGGGCGCGCGAGATCTTGCAAGTGGCGCGCGAGGCGCTGGGGCTGCGCGACCTGGTGTTCGACTCCCGAATCGAGGGGGCCGAGCGGGATCGTCCGTGGGCGCGCACGCGCGCCGAGGAAGCGGCGGAGCAAGCGCGGATTGCGCGGGCCGCGCAAGACATGGACCAGGACTTGGTCGCGGCCGACGCCTCGTGGGGAGCGGACGCGGCTGCCGCAGCGACGCCGGGGCTCGCGGCGGACTTCGAGCGCTTCGCGGCTGCGCTGGGTACCGGCGAGCCGGCCGCGACGCTGGATGCGGGCGCAGCCGCGGTGCCGGCTGCCGGCGAATGGGCGGCGCCGGACGAGCCGGCGTCGCCGGCCGACGACAGCGACGCGGCTCGGGAGGTCGGCGGCGCGGCGGCGGCGGTCGACGCGACGCCCGACGCCGGCGCGGACTTCGTCGCGGCGACGGCACGCGACGAGCGCCAGCTCTACGTCACCTGGCAGCTCACGGCCGCGGGCGTGGCGCGCGCACGTGCGAAGCTCGGCGAGCCTGGTGGCAACGGGCAGGTTGGACCGCTGTTGCGGCTGGTGCTGTGGGACCTGGGTGCCGAGGCGGAGCGTCGCGTCGAGGACCACCCGCTCCCCGCTCTGGAAGGCGAGACGACCTTGACGCTTCCCGCGGGCGGCGCGGTGTACGTCGCGGCCGTGGGTCTCGGCGTGGCCGGCGAGCGCTTCGCCCCGGCGGCGCATTGCCCGCGCGGCAGCACCGAAGGACCGCGCCACGAGGCGCCGCTCGACGCCGCCCCCTACGCCGCCGCCACGCCCGAGGAAGCGTCTCCCGATGAAGCGCAGCTCACGGGCGCCGTGGGGCTCGAGCCCCGCGTGCCCGGCCCGACCGCGGCGGCCCTCCCTACGCCGCGCCTGCCGCGCGCAGGCGCGGGGACGAGCATCGCCGCGCAGCGTCGCAGCCTTCGCCGCGAAGAGCGCCGGCGCACGGCGCTCCGCCGCCGCGAGCGCGACGACCGTCCGGCCGGCGGCCCCGCCGCACGCGCCCGTCGAGAGCGGGAGCGCCGCGGTGGCGGAGGCGGCCCGCGCCGCTAGCGTTGCCTCCGCCGGCCCGTCCTAGAACCAGAAGTAGACGCCGGCGTCGGCGTGGAAGATCGAGGGGGCGCCGACACCGCCGCGCAGCGTGATCTCCACGTTCTTGGTGATGGAGAAGGTCGCGCCGAGCCAGAGGCGGAGGATGGGGAGCGCGGGCGGAACGGAGCTCTCTTCGACGTTGGCCTCCTGGCAACCGGTGCCCTCCAAGCCGCCGGCAGGCTTCACGCCTTCCGTGGCGCAGGGCGTGCGCTGGTCGATGGCCTGGCCTGGCTGCGTGGCGAACGTGTCGAAGTAGATCATCTTGCCGAGCACCGCGCCGCCGCCGACGCTGGCGCCCAGGTCGAGATGGAAGAACGGGTTCAACGCCCACCAGCCGTTGATCACCAGCTCCACGCCCATCATGCGCAGGTTCTGCAGACGGAACTCCGTCTCCAGCGGCGGGTCGCCGTCCTCACGGAAGAATCCGCCGCGCACGCTGCCGGGGTCCCTCACGTCCGGGAAATAGGTGTCGCAGGTCAACGGGTCGGAGCTGGCGCGCGTGCCGCCGGCGGCGAACTCGCTGCACGCCACGCCGCGCTTCTTCGTGAAGCGGTAGTCGTCCCAGAAGAACGACAGCCCCAGGTCGAATCCGCCCTGCGGACGGCCGTCCATCAGCGTCATGCTGCGGTAACCGACGTCGAAGCCGAAGCCCTCCTGGAACGTGCCGAGGTTGTCCTGCAGACCGGCGATGCCGAGCACGAAGTTGGGGACCGCCACGAAGCGGGCCCGGGCGCCGGCGCCGAAGAATCGCTCCTTGGTGGGGCCGGTCGGGGCCGCCGACGTAGGAACCACGACGAGCGTGCTTCCGGCGGGCGCAGTCGTCGGGCCGCTGGCGGCGCCGCCGTCCTCGCCGTCGGAGGGCGCGGGCGGCGCGGCGATGGGCGTGAGCGTCAACGGGGGGACCATCGCCGCCACTGCGTCGGCGCCGGCTCCGGGGGCCGCGGTGGCCGCCGCCGCGAGACCAGGATCTCCGACCGTCAGCGCCGCCAGCAGCAGCGCGGCGACACACCAAGCGCGAACGCCTGCGAAGCGCTTCATCGTCATGTCGTCTCCTGGGTCCATTCATCGTGACCCTAATGAGCGCCTTTCGCAAGATCGTCGCGGCTCCGCTGGGGCCGATGTGGCACACTCCCGCCGTGCGCTCGCCGCGGGTCCCGGCCTTCCTGTCGTTCGTGGTCCTGCTGGCGGCGCTCGGCGCCGGCTGCGGGCATGGCGCGGCCGCTGCGCGTGGCGCGGGCGCGCCGTCCCACGGCGGAGCGAGTCTCGCCTCCGGCGGGCACGGCGCCGCGGCCGGGGGCCCCGGCACGCTCGCGGGCGCGGGCGCGGGCGCCGTCGTTGTCGGTACGCCCCTCGGCGCGGGAGCACTCGAGGTCCACTTCATCGACGTCGGCCAGGGCGACTCGGCCCTGGTGCTCGTGCCCGGCGGGCAGGTCGTGCTCATCGACGCCGGCGACACGGACGCCGGGCCCGCGGTGGTCACGGAGCTTCGCGCCGCCGGCGTGAAGGCCATCGACCTATTCGTGTGGACGCACCCGCACGCCGACCACATCGGCGGGGCCATGGCCGTGCTCGACGCCTTCGAGGTGCGCCGCGTGCTCGATTCCGGCTATCCGCACACGACCGCCACCTACAAGGCGCTGCTCGAGCGCGTGAAGGCGAAGGGCATCGCGTACGAGGTCGCGCGCGCCGGGCGCGACCTGGACGCCGGCGGCGGCGCGGTGCTGCACGTCCTGGGCCCGCCGGAGCCGCTGCTGAGCGGCACGCGTTCCGACCCGAACGCCAACAGCGTCGTGCTGCGCCTGGAGTACGGCGCGGCGTCCGTGCTCTTCGCCGGCGACGCGGAGGCGGAGACCGAGGACAAGCTCCTCGCCGCCGGCGCGCCCTTGCGCGCCGACGTGCTGAAAGTGGCCCATCACGGCAGTCGCTACGCCACCGGTGCCGGCCTGCTGGCGAAGGTGGCGCCGGCGGTGGCAGTCGTGTCGGTCGGCGCCGGCAACTCCTACGGCCATCCGGCGCCCGAGACGCTCGACCGCCTCACCGCGACCGGCGCGCGCGTGCTGCGCACCGACCTTGCGGGCACGGTGCTGTTGCGCACCGACGGGACAACGATCGAGGTCAGCGCGTTACGCGTCGCCGAGGCCATCCGTCTCGCCGCCGGCCCGCGCGGTCCGCCCGGTGCGCACGCCGGCGCGGGGCCCCGACCCGGACCTGCGCCCGGGCCCGGACCGGCGCTCGGCCCAGGACCTGTGCCGGCGCCTGGCGGGGGACCCGCGGTCGCCACCGCCGTCGCCGCCGCGCCCGGTCCCGGCGGCCCCTCCATCGCCGCGCCCGCGGCGGGCCGACTGTTGGATCTCAACCGCGCCACCGCTGCCGAGCTCGAGACGCTTCCCGGCATCGGGCCCGCCAAGGCAGCCGCCATCGTTGCCGATCGCACCGCGGCGGGTCCCTTCCGCAGCGTCGAAGACCTGGCCCGCGTCAAGGGCGTCGGCCCCAAGACGCTGGAGAAGCTGCGCCCGCTCGTTACCGTCGGCGCCGCGCCGCCCGGGCCCTAGGACCGATCCGGTGCGCCGCGGTGGGGCCTTGCTTGCCGGGCCTTTCGGGGCCGACTTGCGCGCGCGAAGTCGCGCCGCGAACCGTGATACAATGAGCTTGGGCCGTGTACAGACTACGCTCTGGTGACCGTACCCTCACGTTGCATCCCGGCGAATGGGCAGTCGGCCGCCTGCCGACGGCGGGCGTGTTCGTGAACGACAGCGAGGTCAGCCGCCAGCACGCCATCGTGCGCGTCACCGAGCGCGCCGTCGAGCTGGAGGATCTAAAGTCGCGCAACGGCTCGTTCGTGAACGGCGTGCAGATCGTCGGCCGCTTCACTCTGCGCCCCGGCGACCGGCTCCGTTTCGGCTCGGTGGAGTTCGTCCTGGAGTCGGACGAGGCGGAGCAGGCGCGCACCGGCCGCGAGTTCACGCCGCTGAACAAGGTGCCGGGTACCTACCCCGGCGAATCCCGCCCTCCGAGCGTCACGCAGGCGCCGGCGCCGCCCCCGGGCTCCCCGACGCCCGTGCCGGCCGCTCCACCCGGCGGCGGCCTGCCGCCCGGCGCCACGCCGACCCTGGAGATGAGGCGCCCGCCGCTACCGCCGCCCGCCCCGGCAACTCCCCCGGCGCGCGCCGCCATCCTCATCTGCGTCGGCGACCGGGACTGGAGCGAGCGCGTCAGCCGCGCCGCCGGCACGGAGCCCAACTTCAACGCGCGCGTCGTCGGCCCCAAGGAGGTCGAGGCCGCCGCCGCCTCTTCGCCGCCCGGCTGCCTGCTGCTGGACGTCGACGTCGTGGGCAAGGGCACGCCCAAGGTTCTGCAGGCCTGGTGGGGCCCCGACCGGCGCCGCGGCCCGGTGCTCATCGTCTCCGCCGCGCCCGAGCACGAGGGCGTCGTTCTGGCCCGCAACCTGGGCGCCCAAGCCTACGTACGCATCGGCCGCCGCGCCGACATGGTCATCGCGCAGATGCGCTACCAGATCCAGCGCGCCAGCGCGGCCGCCAAGCTCTGAGGCGGCGTCAGACGTACTTGTAGCCGACTCCCCGCACCGTCTGCAGGCGCTCCGCCTGCCCCGGCCCCAGCTTGGCGCGCACGCGTCGCACATGGATGTCCACCGTGCGCCCGCCGCCGTGGTAGCTGTAGCCCCACACCCGCTTCAGCAGCTCGTCGCGCCCGAACGTTCGCCCGCGGTGCTGCACCAGGAAGCGCAGTAGGTCGAACTCCTGGCGCGTGAAATGGATGTGACGCCCGTAGAGCGTGGCTTCCCAGCCGGCGAGGTTGATGACCAGGTCGCCGGACTTCAGCAGCGTCGTGCCTTCGCCTTGCGTCGTCCGCCACTCCGCCTGGCGGACGCGCGCGTAGAGCTCGGTCGTGACCACGGGCTTGAGGATGAAGTCGTCCGCCCCGGCGCTGTGGTCGTAGGCGTCCAGGCGCGTCGGCGGCAGCGCGCACAGGACAGGCGTCTGGTGCAACGCCAGGCTTCCCTTGCAGGCGCGCACCGCGCGCATCGCGAGGTCGACGCGCTCGCCCGCGTCGACCAGCACCACGTCGGGCGTACCGGCCGCCACGGCGCGCGCCGCCGGGTCGCCGTCCACGCGGAGCACCTCCACGTGCGCGCCCAGCGACTCGAGCGCGTCTTGCGCCTCGGCGCGGTCGGCGCCGTCGGCGATCAGCAGCACCCGCGGCATGGGCGCCGAGCCTAACCGGCCCGCTCCCCGCGACGCCAACAGATTGCGCGGCTGGGGCGACCCGACGTACGGTGGGGTATGGCCATCGAGCTCGGCTTCCACGGTGCGGCCGGCGGCGTCACCGGCTCGTGCTATCTCCTGCGCACGCCCACGCGGCGCATCCTCGTCGACTGCGGGTTCTTCCAGGGGTCGCAGCGCCTCGAGGAGCTCAACGCCCAGCCGTTCGCCTTCGACCCGGGCGACGTCGACTTGGTCGTGCTCACGCACGCGCACATCGATCACCTGGGCCGCGTGCCGCTGCTGCCGATGCGCGGGTTCAAGGGGAGGTTCGTCGCCACCCGCGCCACGCGCGACATGGCCGAGGTGATGCTGGCCGACTCGGCTCGCATCCAGCAGTCCGACGCGCAGATGGAGTCGCGGCTGCGTGCCAAGGACGGCGAGCCGCCCGTGGCGCCGCTCTACACCGAGGAGGACGCCAAGCGCTGCGGGCCGATGATGGACGGCGTGCCCTACGGCGAGACGGTCGACCTCGGCGGTGGCGTCAAGCTGACGTTCCACGATTCGGGCCACATCCTGGGCGCGTCGTTCGTGGAGCTGGCCGTCGCCGCCAACGGCGCCTCGAAGCGGCTCGTGTTCAGCGGCGATCTCGGCAATCCTGGCAAGGCCATCATCCGCGACCCCGAGACGGTGCCGGCGTGCGACGTGCTGCTGGTGGAGTCCACCTACGGCAACCGCCTGCACAAGGACCAGGCCTCTACGCTCGACGAGCTGGGCAGCGCTATCAACAAGTCGGTGCTGCGCGGCGGCATCGTCATCATCCCCGCCTTCGCGCTCGGGCGCACGCAGGAGGTGCTCTACCACCTGTCGCGGCTTCGCGCGGCGGGGACGCTGCCGCACGTGCCGGTGTACGTCGATTCGCCGCTGGCCATCGACGCCACCGAAGTATTCATGAAGCACCCGGAGTGCTTCGACGAGGAGATGCGTCAGGTGATGGCGCGCGGCGAATCGCCGTTCAGCTATCCTGAGCTGCATTTCACGCGCAGCCCCGACGAGAGCAAGAAGCTGAACGAGGACAACGCCGCCAAGGTGGTCATCGCCGCCTCGGGCATGTGCACCAGCGGCCGCGTGCTGCACCACCTCAAGCACCACGGCTGGAAGAAGAACGCGGCGATCATCTTCTGTGGCTACCAGGGTGAAGGCACGCTGGGGCGCCGCATCGTCGACGGGCAGCGCAAGGTGCGCATCCACCACGAGGACGTGACGATCGCGGCCGAAGTGCACACCCTCGGCGGCTTCTCCGCGCACGCCGACCAGGCCGGTCTCGTTCATTGGGTGGGCCCAGCCGCCAAGGCCGGCGCCCACGTGTTCGTCACGCACGGAGAGCCCGCCGCCGCGGCCGAGCTGAGCAAGGTGCTTGGCGATCGTTTGAGCGCCAAGTGTACCGTTCCGGCGCTTGGCGACGTGGCGACGCTGTGACTGGCTGCCGGCGGAGCCGGAACGGAACGGATTAGCCGCGGGAGAGGGCGCGGAGGAGCGCGGCGGCGGCTTCCACGCGGACCTCGGGGGCGGGGTCGTCGAGGGCGCGCGCCAGGGGCGGGAGGACGTGATCGCCGGGCAGGCGCGAGAGCTGGCTGGCCGCCTGGGCGCGCACTGCGGGGTCGGGGGCGCTGCCCAGCAGGCGGATCAGCGCGGCGTCGCCCTCGGGGTCGTCGGCGCCCGCGAGCGCCGCCGCCGCCGCCAGCGCGTCACGGTCGCTCTCGCGCGCCAGCGGCCGCAGCGCCAGCCGCGTCACCTCCCGGTAGTCCGACAGCTCCCAGCCCATCAGGACGCGCGCCGCGTAGAGGCGGTTGTGCGGCACGGGGTCGGAAAGCAGCGGCAGCAAGGCGGGGCCGATCGCGAGCTGCGCGGGAGGCTCGTAGCCGCTTGCCGCGGCATAAAGGGCGTGGAGCACCGCGCGCCGTGCGGCGGGATCGGCCGCGCCAAGCTCCCCCTCCAGCACCAGGCGCGCCGGGCCGCCCGTGTGCGCCACGGCCGCCAGCAACGCCGCGGCGCGGTTGCGCGTGGCGACGTCCGCCGAGCCGAGGAAAGGCTCGAGGCGCGCGCGCCCCGCCGCCGTGGCCGCCAGCGCGCGCATCACGGTCGCGCGCACCCCCTCGTGGGCGTCCCCGAGCAGCGCCAGATACTCCGCCTGCGGGCCCAGCGGCGCCGCCTTCGCCCCCGGCGGCGGCACGTCGCGCATGAGCGAGGCCAATACCGACGCGGCTGCCGCGCGCACGGCGCCGTCGGCGTCGTGCAGCGCCGCCAGCACCCACGGCGGCGCTTCGCCGTCGGACTTCACCAGACGCCGGCCCGCCGACACCGTGGCCCGCCGCACCGACGCCGTCGGATCGCCGGCCAGCGCGTGCACCGCCGCCGCCACGCGGGCCTCCTCGTCGGCGCGCGGCGCGCCGCGACGCCCCGCCAGGTCGAGCAGCCCCACCAGCGCCTGCGACGCCTGAGCGCGCACCTCCGGGTCGCCGTCGCGCGCCGCGCGCAGCGCCACCGCCGCGTCGGCCTCTTCGGGCGACAGGGTCAGCAGCTCCGTCACGGCGCCTGCGGCGCGATAAGCGTCCGCGCCGTGAGCCACCGCGACCAACGTCTCCTCGTCGCGGAAGATGCGCAGCACCTCCAGCGCCGTGTCCGCCTGGTCGCGCCCGTACGCCGTCCCCGCCGCGGCAGCGCGCAGGATGCCGAGCGCTCGCGCCCAGGTCGGGCGGTCGACCCCGGCCGGCGCACGCGGGGAAAGCTTCAGCCCCCAGGCCGCGCCGGTGCAGCCGGCGGCGCCTGCGGTGCCCGCGGCGCCCGCCCCCGCCAGGGCCAGGGCGCCTGCCAGGGCGAGGGCGGCGCGATTCTGCCGGCGCGACCGCATGGCCACCGGTATAGCACCGCTTTTGACACCCCCCGGGAAGTCCGGTAGGTTAAGCATGCGGCGCCCGCCGAAAAAAGCCGGGCGGGAGCGTCGCAAAGCAACCTGCTGCCCTCACGTTAGCCGTTCTGCGTGGGGCTTCGAGGCCCTCCCGGAGGCGCCGTGCCCGCCACCGCCGCAAGCGAACGCTACCAGATCGTCCGCAAGCTAGATTCCGGCGGAATGGCGGAGGTGTACCAGGGCATCCTGACCGCAGGTCACGGCGTGGAGAAGCCGGTCGCCATCAAGCGCGTCCTGCCGCACCTCGCCAAGAACGAGAAGTTCATCAAGATGTTCATCGACGAGGCACGCCTGTCGATGCGCATGTCGCACGCGAACATCGTCCAGATGTTCGACATCGGCATGTCCAACGACACGTACTTCCTCGTCATGGAGTTCGTGGACGGCGCGAACCTCAAGACCATCCTCGAAGCCACGCGCGCGCGCGGCGCGTCCATGCCGATGGAGTACGCCATCTGGGTGATGGTGGAGGTGTGCAAGGGGCTCGACTACGCCCACGCGCTCACGGACCGCGACGGCAACCAGCTCGGCATCGTCCACCGCGATATCTCGCCGCCGAACATCCTCATCTCCAAGCGCGGCGAGGTGAAGATCGTGGACTTCGGGCTCGCGAAGGCGGGCACGCAGCTGGAGAAAACCGACCCGGGCGTGGTGAAGGGCAAGTTCAGCTACCTGTCGCCGGAGCTGGCGCACGGGCAGGAGCCGGACGCGCGCAGCGACATCTTCGCGGTCGGCATCCTGCTGTTCGAGCTACTGACCGGTAAGCGCCTCTTCTACGGCGAGACGGACTACGCGACGATCCAGCTGGTGCGCGCGGCGCGTGTGCCGCGGCTGTCGGCCATCAACCCGCGCGTCGCGGCGGACCTCGAGGCGATCGTTCTGCGGGCGCTGGCGCGCGACCCGGCCGCCCGCTACCAGAGTGGCCAGGAGCTGGGGAGCGACCTCGCCCAGTACCTCTTCGCGCACGGGCAGCGCGTGACGGCGTTCGACATCGCCAAGCTCGTGACCGAGATCACGGCGACGACTGCGCCGAAGCGCGCCGAGCCGAGCCTCATCGACGCGTTGATCCAGGAGGAGATCCTCCGGTTCACGTCCCTCGACCCGTCCGTTTCGCCGCAGGGCGGCCAGCAGCTCTCGCCCGGCGGCGACGACGGCGCGCGCCCGCTCGACGCGGCGCTCTTCGAAGACCCGCGCTCGTGGAACCTGGACCCCAACAGCGAGTCGGGCGGAGGAGGCACGCCGCGGCCGGCGGGCGGACTGACCGCCACGGGGCGCCCGCGCACCATGGCGCCCCCCGCGCCCGGCGAAGTCAGCGCGGCCGCGCCCGCGGCGGCGGCGGGGGCGGGGGCCGGGGCCGGGGCTTCCGCGCCGCCTCCCCCGCCGGCGTCCCCCGCTGCGGGCGGCGTGTCGAGCACAGGCCGGCACTCGCGCCCGGCGCCGGCCGCGGCGCCGGCCAGCGCCGCGGCGCCGGACCCGGGGCTGGCGACGCGCCTCGAGGGCGCCACGCGCCCCGACACGCCGGGGGCCGCTTCGCGCACCGCCGGCGCGGCGGCGGGGATCCGCGGCCGCACGGATAAGGGGGGCGGCGCGGGCGGGCGTATCATTCTGCTGACGCTGCTGGTGATCCTGCTGCTGGGCGGCGGGGCGTTGCTGGCGCAGATGCTCGGGGCCATCAACCTGCCGCTGCCGTTCTCGCTGCCCAAGCTGTAGGGGCCACGCCGCTCCGCACGAGCGATCAGGACGAACGACCAAGAATGGTGCGTCGAGCCCCGCGGGTGCTGAACATGATTCTCGCCGGCGGCGAGGGCCGGCGCTTGCTGCCGCTGACGCGCGATCGCGCCAAGCCGGCCGTCCCGTTCGCCGGGCGCTACCGCCTCATCGACTTCGTGCTTTCGAACTTCGTGAACTCGGGGCTGCTGCGCATCAAGGTGCTCACGCAGTACAAGTCCAACTCGCTCAACACGCACCTCTCGCGCGGGTGGCACATCAGCGGCATCGCGTCGAACTTCATCGAGTCGGTGCCGGCCATGCAGAACCTCGGGCCGCGCTGGTTCGAAGGGTCTGCCGACGCCATCTATCAGAACCTCAACGTCATCACGGACGAGGACCCTGAGTACGTCTGCGTCTTCAGCGCCGACCACATCTACAAGATGGACGTCCGGCAGATGCTGGAGTTCCACATGGAGCGCGACGCCGACGTGACGGTGGCGGCGCGTCCGGTGCCGCGGCTGGACGCACGCGCCTTCGGCGTCATCCACACCGACGCGGACGGGCGGATGCTCGATTTCGTGGAGAAGCCGGCCGAGCCCCCGCCGATGCCGGGCGACCCCGAGCGGGCGCTGGCTTCGATGGGCAACTACATCTTCAAGGCCAGCGCGCTCATCCGCGAGCTGACGCGCGACGCCGCCGCCGAGTCGGCGCACGACTTCGGCAAGAACATCATCACCGGCATGGTGAAGTCGGGCGGGCCCTGCTTCGTGTACGACTTCATGTCGAACGAAGTGCCAGGCGTGACGGGGCGCGAGAAGGGCTACTGGGTGGACGTGGGGACGCTGGACGCCTACTTCGCGGCCTCGATGGAGCTGGTATCGGTCGTGCCGGTCTTCAACCTGTACAACCCGATGTGGCCGATACGCACGGTGCGGCAGCACCACGGCCCCACGAAGTTCGTGTTCAACACCGACGACCGGCGCGGCTTCGCGGTGGACTCGCTGGTGTGCGAGGGGTGCATCGTGGCCGGCGGGCAGATCAGCCGTTCGATCCTGTCGCCGGGGGTGCGCATTCACGCCTGGAGCCAGGTGGACGACTCGGTGCTCTTCGACGGCGTCGAGGTCGGGCGGTACGCGCGGGTGCGGCGCGCCATCGTCGACAAGGGCGTCGTCTTCGAGGAGGGCGCGACGGTGGGTTACGACGCGGAGCACGACCGCGCGCGCTTCACCGTGAGCGAGGGCGGGGTCGTCGCCGTTCCCAAGGGCGTGCGGGTGGCGGCCGGCTGACGATGGAGCGCGGCGTCCGGCTCGTCTTGCTGTGGCACCTGCACCAGCCGGATTACCGGTTGCCGGGGCCGGGCGGGGCAGCGCCGGCGCGCGCGGCGATGCCGTGGGTGCGCATGCATGCGGCGGCGGGCTACCTCGACCTGGCGGCCGCGCTGGAGGCGGCGGGGGAGGGCGTGCGCGCGGTCGTGAACCTGACGCCGGTGCTGGTGGACCAGCTCGGCGACGCGGCGGCGGGGCTTGGCGACGCCATGGCGCCGCATCATTACTTGAGCGCACCGCCGGTGGTGGCCGGGACAGCGGCGGCGGCGGCGCTGGGGGGCGCGGCGGAGCGGCGCGCGGCGCTGGCGGCGCGCGGGGCGGCGGTGTGGAGCGAAGCGGACGCACGCGACGCCGAAGCCGTGTTCCATCTGTGCTGGTTCGGCTGGAGCGCGCGGCGGCGCCTGGGGCCGCGAGGGCTCGACGCGCTGGGACGTCAGCGCGCCTGGAGCGCGGACGACGTGGCGCAGCTGCGGCAGTGGACGCAACAGTGCGCGGCCGAGGTGCTACCGGGGTGGGCGGCGCTGGCGCGGGCGGGGCGCGTGGAGCTGAGCACGACGCCGTTCTTCCATCCGATCCTGCCGCTCTTGTGTGACACGGACGTAGCGCGTCGCGCGCGGCCCGGGGACGCGTTGCCGCGGCGGTTCGCCCACCCGGAGGACGCGCGCCTGCAGCTGGAGCGGGCGCGGGCGCTGCACGCGCGCGCGCTGGGCGCTGCCCCGGCGGGGTTGTGGCCGAGCGAAGGTTCGGTCTCGCCCGAGGTGGTGGCGCTGGCGGGCGCGGCCGGGTTCGCCTGGCTGGCGACCGACGAGGGGAACCTGCGGCGCACGCCGGGGGCCGAGCGCGCCGACCACCGCCGCCCGTATCGGTTGGGGGACGTGCTGCTGTTGTTCCGCGACCGCGATCTCTCCGACCGGATCGGCTTCCGCTACGCGAAAGCGCCGCCGGAGGAAGCGGCCGCGGACTTCGTGGCGGGCGTGGCAGGCGCGCCGGACGGCGCGGTCGTGACCGTGGCGCTCGACGGCGAGAATCCCTGGGAGACGTACCCGGACCGCGGCGAGCGGTTCCTGGCGGCGCTGCATGGGGCGCTGGCGCGCAGCGGGCGCGTGCGCTGCACCACGCCGTCGTCGTTGCTGGCGGAGGGCGCGCTAGGGGCGGCGCCGGCGCTGCCGACGATTCACGCTGGCTCCTGGATCGAATCGAGCTTTCGCATCTGGATCGGCCAGCCCGAAGAGAACCGCGCCTGGGAGCTGCTCGGCGAGGCGCGCGAGGCGGCGGAAGCGGCGGGCGGCGAAGGGCGCGCCCGATCGCTGGAGCACCTGCTCGCCGCCGAAGGCTCGGACTGGTTCTGGTGGTTCGGAACGGACTTCTCCACCGAGCAGGCGGATCTTTTTGACCTGCTCTTCCGCGCGCACCTGCGCGCCAGCTACGAGGCGCGCGGGTCGGAGCCGCCGGCGGCGCTGGCTCAGCCCATCTCGGCGGCGGCGCGGCGCGGGCGCGCGGCGGCGGCCGAGTCGGCGGCGCGCGGGGTGCGCACGTTCTTCACGCCGCGCGTCGACGGGCGCGCGCCCTACTTCGAATGGACCGGCGCGGCGGTGCTGCGCGCGGGCACGGACGCGGGGGCGATGTACGCGCCGGCGGGCGCTTTGGCGGCGGTCCACGCGGGCTTCGACGCGGAGCGCCTTCACCTGAGAGTGGACTTCACCGCGCCCGGCGGCGCCGCCGCGCTGTCGCCGTCGCTACAGGCGACGCTGCGTTTCGAGCGCCCCGACGGCACGCCGCTCGCCCCGCCCAACTCGCCGTCCGACGCGGACGTCGCGCCCGCCCGCGGAAGCGGCGGCGCGCCCGCGCCCTGGACCATCGAGTGGCGCGCGCCCCCCGCGGGCGTCGCGGCGGCCGTGGACCAAATCGCCGAGCTGTCGATCCCGCTTCCCGCGGGCGCCGCGCGCGTCCACCTGACCGTCAGTGCCGGCGGCACCGATCGCCTTCCCGCCGCCGGCGAATGGACTCTCGCCGTTCCCGCCCGCAACCCCGCCGACGAGGACTGGATCGTCTAGCCCGGGCCCGAATCCATCGTTGTTCTAGCGTGCGCGAGCCCCAAGCCGGGCGGTGATGTCCGTCTGCTCGACGGCGTGTTTCAAGCCGCGCAACCGCGCGCGGATGTCCCGTCCGAAGATCAAGCGGACGACCGGGTCGAGCACGGGGCGCAGCAGGGGCCAACGGCTGCGAAAGCTGTAGCGGAAGTGGACGCGCGTTTCGCCAGGCGTGGTCGGCTCGAAGTGCCACGCGCCGCCGAAGGTCTCGAAAAAGCGCGGGCCCTCGATCATCTTGACCGCCACCCGCTCCGGCGGGACGACGGTGACGTACTCGGTGGTCATTTCCAGTCCCTGCCACGATTTGACCCAGACGCGCACGCCGGGGGCGGGTTGGGTCGCGCCGTCGAGGAAGCGAATGCCCGCGACGAAGGGATCCCAGTCCTTGCGTAGGTAGTAGTCCTGGCTCAGCGCGAATAGCACGTCCGGCGCGGCCTGGATGGTGATGGACGATTCGACGATGGGCATGGGTGCCCCTTTCTCCTCTATGTGTGCGGCTCCTCGCGGCGGGCGGTCACGAGCGCGGGAACGGGCCCTTGCCGGGACGGAGCACGTGCGCCTGGCTGCCCGTCAGGTCGACGACCGTCGAGGGGACGATTCCTCCCGTCCCACCGTCGACTACTAGATCGAGCTGGCCGCGGAAGCGCTCGTCGATCTCGTCGGGGTCGGTCAGCGCTTGGTCCACGTCGCCGGGCGCGGCGCTGGTCGTGACGATCGGCGCTTCCAGCAGGTACAGCAAGCGTTGGCAGAAGGCTTGATCGGGGATGCGCACGCCCACCGTCGTTCGCCGCGTCAGCAGCACGCGCGGCACCTCCTTCGTCGATTCCAGCACCCAGCAGTAAGGGCCGGGCGCGTAGTCGCGCAGCACGCGGAAAGCGGCGTTGTCGACCTGCGCGTAGCGCGACGCCTGCGACACGTCGCGCAGGAGGAACGCCAGCGGACGCCGCCGGCTCTTGTCCTTCAGCGCGTACAGCCGCTCGATGGCGCGTTTGTCACCGAGAGAGCAGCCCAGTCCGTACACGGTGTCGGTCGGGTAGGCGACCACCGCGCCGCTCGCCAGGGCGTCCGCGACGACCTTCACGGTGCGCTCGGTGGGATGATCGACGTCGATGCGGACCAGCGCCATCGTCGTCTAGCGTAACGGGCTCACGTCGTGGTGCCGGCCTTGGCTGCCGCCGCCGCGGCCGCCGCCACCGCCGCTGTTGCCGCCGCTGCTGCCGCGGCCGCGCTGGCGGCGCCCCCGAGCCCAAGCGCGCCGCCGGTACCGGCCTTCTCCAGCAGCGTCAGCCGTTGCATGACCTCCGCCTGCCCCTTCAGCAGCTTGTCGATGCCGATCTCGTTCTTGAGATTCACCTGGAAGTCGTTCACCGCCATCGCCTTGTCCTTCGCGGACTGTCGGTTCTGGCTCATCATGATGACCGGCGCCTGCAACGCGGCGATCGTCGACAGGCACAGGTTCAGGAACATGAAAGGGAGCGGGTCGAAGGCGATGCCCTTGAAGACCGAGTTGAAGAACATCCAGAGGAGCATCATGCCGCCGAACAGAAAGATGAAGCTCCACGACCCGCCGAACGAGGCCACCTTGTCGGCGATGCGCTCGCCGAACGTGAGCTTGTCCTCCTGCTCCTCGAGGACGTTCTTGGAGACGGTGCGCGTCATCAGCTCGTTGGTGGAGCGGATGCGCTCGCCGATCTCGTGCATGATGAGAAGCGCCGCCGCCGGGTCGCGCTTTACGAAATCGACGAAGTCCTCGCGCTCCAGCGTCAGCAGCACCGTGGGCTTGGTCGCCACCGCGCCCGCCGAGCGCGGCGCGCCGTCGAGCAGGGACAGCTCGCCGAAGTATTGCCCCGGGTAGTACGAGGCCACGATCACCTGCGTCTTGCCCTGGCCGAGCGTGATGTCCACCGCGCCCTCGTGAATCAGGAAGACGGCGTTCCCTTCGTCATTCTGCTCGAAGACCGACT
>DASYRF010000275.1:0-25731 GCA_036004705.1 Myxococcota bacterium | reverse complement strand
GCCGCCGCCGGGACCTCCGCGCGCGGCGCCTCGAGCGTCGCCGACGTTTCCACTTCGCGGCCGCGACCGCCGCCGCCGATGACCGGAGCCACGCGCACCGCCACCGCGGCGCCCGTCCGCAGCTCACTCGCGGGCAACAGCGCGCTCGTCTCGACGCTCGCCCCCGGCGCCGGCGGCGCCACGTAGAGCCAGCGTCCCTTCCAGCCCGGCACCGTGGCGGCGGTGACGAAGCGCAGGTCGTCCGGCGTGGACGTCCCGCCGTTGTGCACCGTGACGCGCAGCCGCACGCGCTCGCCGGCGCGCGCCGGTCCACCTGCCTCGGCCTCGAGCGCCACGGTCGTCTCCAGCGCCGCCAGCGCCGCCGCCGCCACACCCGCATCGGGCGCGGCCTCTCCGGCCGCGGGCGGGCGCAGGCCGCGCACGACCAGGAAGCGGTCGGCCGCCGCCCGCAGCACACCGGCGCTCAGCCCGAAGTCGAATGCCTGCTCGCCCAGCCCCGGATGGCGCAGCTTCACCGCAAAGACGGCGTCGCCGCGCGCCGGCACGTAGGCGTCGACGAGATCGAAGGGCGTGAAGCGCGCCGCGCCGTCGTCGCCGGTGCGCGCCTCGACCCACGCGCCCTCCAGCGCCACGCGCGCGACCGCGCCGCGCACCGGCCCCGGGCCACACTCCGTGACCGCCTCGCTGCGCACCCGCGAGAACGGCCCCGCGGTCTTGGTGCGGTCACCCACCAGGAGCGCCTGCGCTCCGAGCACCGCGCCGGTCGCCACCAGCAGATAAAGCCCGTAGCTAAGCGTCGCGTCGGCGGCGAGGTTGTCGCGCTTCGTGCCGTCGAACCCAAGCCCGAGCCCCGTTCCCACCGCCCCCAGCGCGAGCCCGGCGGTGACGCCGTACACGATCCATCCGGTGCGCGTGGAGGCGCGATGGGTGTGCGTCGTCACGCTGTATTCTTCGATCAGGCGCCGCGTGCACGGGACCGTGCCGTCGAAGCGCAACCCGACCGCGCCCTCCACCAGCGCCGCGTAGTCGGTGCGCATGGTCACGCCGCCGCGCGGCGCCAGGCGCGCCGGATACGTCGCCAGCACCGCCTCGCGCACGTCCTTGCTGGCGCGCACGCACCCCGGCCCCGCCACGGCCGCGGCGAGCCCGAGCAACGCCGCGACCGGCACCCGTCGCGCCGGTCTGGACATCTCTCCATAAATAGCACTCGCCGACGCGCGCTTCAAAGCCGCCCCGCGCGCGGCTTGACGCTCGCCCGCCCCCGCGGCATACGGGGCGCGTGAGCCCTCCCGACGCGCGCGCCCCCATCGGCGTCTTCGATTCAGGCGTCGGCGGCCTCACCGTCGTGCGCGCGCTACGCGCCGCGCTGCCGGCGGAGCGGCTCGTCTACCTCGGCGACACCGCGCGCCTGCCGTACGGCACCAAGTCCGCCGACACCGTCGTGCGCTACGCGCGGCGCTGCGCCGAATTCCTGCTGGCGCGGGGAGCCAAGGCGCTCGTCATCGCTTGCAACACCGCGTCCGCCTACGCGCTGGAGACCCTGGAGCGCGAGGTCGCGGTGCCTGTCGTGGGCGTGGTGCGGCCGGGGGCGCACGCGGCGGCGCGCCTCAGCCGTGCGCGGCACATCGGCGTGCTGGGCACGCACGGCACCATCGCCTCCGGCGCCTACACGCGCGCCCTCCACGACATCGACCCCGCCATCCAGGTCGTGGGGCAGGCCTGCCCACTGCTCGTTCCGCTCGCCGAGGAGGGCTGGCTGCGCGGCCCGGTGCCCGAGCTGGTGGCGAACGAATACCTGCGCACGTTCGCGCCAGGCGCACCCGGCGACGGCGCCGACGTGCTGGTGCTCGGATGCACGCACTACCCTCTGCTGCGCGCGCTGCTGCAGGAGGTGGCCACGCGCATCGCCGGGCGGCCGCTCGCGCTCGTCGACTCGGCCGACGCGGTGGGCGAAGCGGTACGCCAGACGCTCTTCGGCAGCGGGCTGCTCGCCCCCGCCGGTGGCGGGCGCGCCGCGGCCCCGGCGCACGAGTTCTACCTCACCGACACCAGCGCACGCTTCCGCGAGCTCGCTAGCACGTTCCTCGGCGAGACGGTCGCCGAGGTCGCGCAGGTGGACGTGGGCGCCTGAGGGCGACGGTGGGCGCCCCGTGGGCGACGGTGGGCGCCCTGTGGGCGACGGTGGCACATGAGGGCGACGGTGGGCACCTGAGGCCGACGGTGGGCGCCTGAGGGCGTCCGCCCGAACGCCTACCAGCTCCCATCGGTGCGCTTGATGAAGTCGTACGGGTAGCGCAGCTCTGGCGCCGACACCTCGCTCAGCTGCGCGAGCAGCTCGTCGGGCAGCTTCACCTCTACGGCGCGCAGGTTGTCGTCGAGCTGCGCCACGCTGCGCGCACCGATGATGACGCTGGAAACCGTGGGCTGCCGCAACAGCCACGCCAGCGAAACCTGGCTGGGGGTGGCGTCGACCTTCTTGGCCGCGTCCACCACCGCGTCGAGGATGCGGAAGTTGCGCTCGGTGGCCATGGCGCCGAACCGGCTCTTCCATTGCGCGAGCCGCGCGCCCTCGGGGCCGCCTTCGCGCCCGTACTTGCCGCTCAGAAAGCCGCCCGCCAGCGGGGACCAGGGCAATAGCCCCAGCCCGTGCCGCTTCAGCGCCGGCACGTGCTCCAGCTCCAGGTTCCGCTCCAGCAGGCTGTACTGCGCCTGCAGCGCGACGAACCCGTTGCGATGGCGCTTGTCGGCGATCCACAGCGCCTCCACCAGGCGGTAGGCAGCGTAGTTCGACGCCCCCGCGTAGTGGACCTTGCCCTCGCGCACCAGCTCGTCGAGCGCGGCGACGACCTCTTCCTCCGGAGTCTGCCGGTCCTGCTGATGGATCTGATAGAGGTCGACGTACTCCGTGCCGAGCCGCCGCAGGGAGTCCTCCAGCGCATGCTTCACGTGCAGCCGGCTGGCGCCGCGCTGATTGGGGCCGGGGCCGACGCCGAAGCGGCATTTCGTCGCCAGCACCACGTCGTGGCGGTGGCCGTTCTTCGCCAGCCACTTGCCGATCACGCGCTCCGACAGGCCGTCCTGGCCGTACACGTTGGCCGTGTCCCAGAAGTTCACGCCCGACTCGAGCGCGCGCGACATGATGGCGAACGACTCCTCTTCGGAGGCGCTGACCTTGTGCATCATCGACTTCTCGTCGGCCTCGCCGAAGGTCATGGTGCCGAGGCACAGCTCCGAGACGCGTGCGCCCGAGGCGCCGAGGGTGCGGTATTGCATGGGTCCTCCCGCCCGTGCAGTAACGGGGTCCGGCCCGGAAAGCAACCGGCGGGCGCACGGCGCGGCGGGCGCTTACCGGCGCGCGGCGAGTAGAGTATATTGGGGCGGCCCCCCTAAGAGGCGGCTACGAATGGTCGTCTTCGGTCTCAACCAGAACTTCACCTACCGCGGCCGCGTCTACCACATCCAGACCGAGGACAGCGGCAAGGACAAGGCGCACATCATCACGCACCTCTACACCGAGGGCGTGATCCTCGAGACCAAGAAGGCCGACTACGACGACATCCTCTCCTTCGACAACCTGGAGAAGATCGTCAAGGAGCTGATGATGCAGCAGCACCGCGCGGTGCTGCTGGCGCTGAAGAACGGGGCGTACGACCAGCTCCTGCCGCCGCCGCCGCCAGGGTCGGAAGCGGCGCGGCTGGAGGCCGTGGCGCGCGCCGCCGCCGACGCCGCGGCGATCGCGGGGCTGGCGCCTTCCGACGTGCCCACCGTGCCGGTGCACCTGGGCAACGGGCCCTTCGACTCGCCGACACGTCCGGTGAGCATGCCGGAGCTGCTGGCGGCGCAGGTCATCCCACCGCTGGAGGCCGAGGCCGCCACGCAGTCCGACGAGTACGACCTCGACGGCGCGCAGCCGGCGCTGCCGCCGCCCACCCCGCCGCCCGTCCCGGTTTCGGCCGTGGCGGAGGAGCTGATGCTGCGCGGCCAAGCGCCCGACGGAGGCGCGGCCGGGGGCGCCCGCGTCGCGCGCACGCCCGCAGGCGCGGCGATCGGCCGCCCGCCCGCCGTGCCCGCTTCCGCGGGTGCGGCCGTCCATAACGCCACGACCGCGCCGATGGCGCCCGTAGCGGCGCCGCCGCGCCGCGCGGCGGGAGCCGCCGCGCTGGGGCCGCCGCCCGGCGCCACGCCGCGTGCCGCCGCCGGCCCGGGTGGCGTCCCCGCCGCCGCGCCCGGCGCGGGCGCTGGACGTCCGGCCGCGCCCGCGGGACGCGCTTCGGTGGGAACCAGCCTGGGCGCCGGTGGGGGGCCTGGCGGCAGCGGCGCGGCGCGCCCGGGCACACCCGGCGCCGGCCGCCCCGGCTTCTCGGGCCGCGCCCCCGCTACGCAGGCGCCGTCGGTGTTCGGCGGCGCGCCTCCGGCCAGCAAGCAGGACACCATCTTCGGCGAGGACCTCATCAGCGAGCGAAGCCTCGACGAGGTCATCCTGGAGTACCTCGCCGGCGACCTGGCCGACGAGTGATCGACCTCGAGCACGTCAGCAAGCGGTACGGCGAAGCCGTCGTCCTCGACGACGTGACGCTGCACGTGCGCGCCGGGGAGCTGGTGTTCGTCACGGGCGCGTCCGGGGCAGGGAAGTCGACGCTGCTGCGCCTGCTGTTCGCGGCAGAGCGACCGAGCAGCGGCGTGGTGCGCGTAGCGGGGCGCGACGTCTCGCGCATCCGCACCTCCGGCATCCCCTACCTGCGCCGCAACGTCGGCGTCGTGTTCCAGGACTTCAAGCTCCTGCGCCAGCGCACCGCCGCGGAGAACGTGGCGCTGGCGCTGGAGGTGCTGGGCGCGCGGCGCCAGGAAATCGCCCGCCGCGTGGGCGCGGCCCTGGCCGAGGTGGGCCTGGCGCACCGCGCCGACGCGCTGCCCGAGCGGCTGAGCGGGGGCGAGCAGCAGCGTCTGGCGGTGGCGCGCGCCATCGTCGGCGAGCCGGCCGTCCTGCTCGCCGACGAGCCCACCGGCAACCTCGATGCCGCCGCCGCGGCCGAGGTGCTGCGCCTGCTCCTGGCGGCGCACGCGCGCGGGACGACGGTGTTGGTCGCCACGCACGACCTGGCGTTGCTGGAGCGGGCACAACCGCGCGTCGTGACGCTCGAGCGCGGCAAGGTGGTCGCCGACCGCCCGCCCGGCAACGGCGCCCCGCACGCCTCCGGCAACGACGCGCGCTGAGTCGAGCCGAGAACGCGCAGCGGCACCTCGGTTTGGGATCGACGCAACATCCGGTCCGGCACGCCGAAGGCGGCGCCTCCGACTCAGCGAAAGACTCACATCCTACGAGCGCGGCCGGCTGAGTGCGGCCCGGCCCGGCCCAGGCGCGGCGTGCGAGACTGCGATAGCATGGCCCCATGTGGCGCCGAGCGGTGGCGGCGAGCGCACTCTGGGCGAGCGCGGCGGGGTGCGGCATCCCGTCCGCGCTGGTGCCGCGCGGCGCGAGCGACGGCGGGACAGGCGGCGGCGACGCACGCGCCGATGCGGGGGGCGGCGACGCCGCCTCCTTCAGCGACGCCGGCGGCGACGCCGCGGCCGGAAGCGACGCCGACGCCGGGCTCCCGTTGCTGCCCGCCGACGTGCTCGTCAACAGCGACACTGCCGGAGACCAGCGCGAGCCCGCCGTCGACGGCGACACCTTCGACGGACGCTTCGTCGTCGCCTGGACCGGCCCCAACGCCGTCGGCGGGCGCAACGTTCGGTTCACCGCGCTCGACACCGCCGGGGCGCCCGTCCCCGGCTTCCCCACGCCCGAGCCGCTCGGGCTGGGCTGTCCCGGCTGCACCACCGTGGTGAGCGAGCCCTCCGTGGCGGTGCACGCCTACCAGGGCCGCATCCTGCTGGGCGGGCTGCGCGACGGCGGCGCCGGCGGCGCGCGCGTGCGCGCCTGGAACGGCGACGGCTCCTCGGCCAACGGCGAGCGGAACGTCCTGTGCGGCGCCGCCATGGACGCCGGCCCCGCGCTCGACGCGATCCCGTGGGACGCGACCATGCCCGCGCCGGGGGGCGGCGACGTGGGCTACTACGCGGCGTTGAGCCGCGAGGTCGGCCTCATCGACGACGAGGTCCACCTGCGCGCCCTGCAATACGACGGCGACGACGGGGCGAGCTGCAACCCGCTGCCGCTGGCCACGGGCATCGGCCCCTACGACCTGTTCGCCGGCGTGCCGTCTGCGCTGGTGGTGGGCGTGGCCGCGCCGGTCGCAGGCTACTTCGCCGGCAGCAACTTCCGCGGCGCGCGGCCCGGCCTCTGGGGGCCCACCGTGCTGGCCCCGGATGCGCCCACCGCCGGCATGTCTGTGTGCGCCACGTCCGACCTCGTCGTGGTCGCCTGGGTCGACGCCGGCGCCTTGACGGTGGGCGCCTGGAGCGGCGGCGCCCCGCTCGCGCCCGCCGCCGCGGTCGCCCCGGCGACCGCCCCGTCGCTCTCGCCCCCCATCGTGGCCGTGGCGTTCTCGGCCTCCTGCACCGCCGCCGTCGCGGCCTGGGAGGACGGCGCCATCGACGGCGCTTCCGGCGGCGCCGGCATCGCCGGGCTCCTGTTCGACCTCGACGCGTTCGGTGGCGTCATCCCCCGCGCGAACCCCGTGGACGGCGCCGCCGCGCCCTTCGCCGTCGCCACGACCACTGCCGGCGACCAGGCCGAACCGGCCGTCGCCGTCCTTCCCGACGGCACGTTCCTCGTCGTGTGGACCGACCACGGCCTCAACCCCGGCGACGTCGACGGCGACGCCGTCCGCGCCCGCGCCTTCCCCGCCGTCCTCTGAAGTGGCGGCGATGCGCTACGCGAATCGAAAGGACCTGGCGCCGCAAGAAGCGCTGCTGGAGCGAAACGAATGAAGAAGACCTTCAAGACGACCATCGTTCGCGACGGTTCGATATGCTTCATCCCGGTGCTCTTCGATCCCGCGCCCGTCTTCGGCAAGATTCGCGCGCCGGTCAAGGTGACGCTCAACGGCTACACGTACCGGAGCACCATTGCCTCCATGGGCAACGGGCCTTGCCTGCCGCTGCGCCGGAGCAACCGCGAAGCGGCCGGACTGGAGGGCGGCGAGACGCTCGCCGTGACGCTCGAGCTCGACACCGCGAAGCGCGAGGTGAAGCCGCCGCCCGACCTCGTCAAGGCGCTCAAGGCCGCCCCGCCGGCCTGGGAACGCTGGCGTGCGCTGAGCTACAGCCACCAGCGCGAGTACGTCGAGGCCGTCGAAGGCGCCAAGAAGCCGGAGACACGCGCCCGCCGGCTCGCGGGGGCGGTGCGGGCGATCGCCGCGCGGCCCGCGAAGCCCCGCCGCTAGCACGGCGGTCGGGGTACGGCCGCGACCGCCGCCTACGGGAAGTCGACCTCGACGATGTAGCCGCCCGTGCCGCCGTCGCCGTCGTCGATCACGTGCAGACAAACGGTCGCGCCGGCGTTGATGCCGTAAGTCACCACGCGTTTCTAGCGAATCGAGGGGCGGGACGGGGCGCGCAACGGGTCAAAAAGTTGCTCGCCGGCGGGTGCGCGCCGATAAACGAGGCGATGCTGGCGCTTTGTGTCCGCAACGCCGTCCGTGGGATCCGCCGTGCGCCTGGGCCGGCGGCGCTGTGCGCCGTAGCGGTGGCGGCGGCGCTGCTGCTGCCGGAGCTGCTGGGAGTGCTGTGGACGAACTACGAACGAATGCGCGAGGCGGCGCTAGGAGACGCACGCGTCATCGCGTTCGCCCGGGCCGACACGCCCGAGGCCGACGTGCGCGCGCTGGCGGCGGCGCTGGGGGCGCGCGATGAAGTGGCCGAGGCGCGCGCGGTGGCGCCCGAAGAGGTGGCGCGGTGGATGGCGGCGCAGTACCCGGAGCTGGCGGGCGCCGCTGCGGGCGACGAGGATGCGCTCTTTCCGGCGGTGGTCGAGGTCGCGCTGCGCCGCGACGCCCCCGCCGCGGCTCGCGACGCGCTGGCGGGTTGGCTCGCCGCCCAGCCGTCGGTCGAGGCCCTGGACGCGGGCACGCACACGTTGGCGCGCCTGGAAGCGGTGGCAACGACGGCGCGGCGCGCTGGCACGGGGGCGGGCGTGCTGCTGGGCGTGGTGGCGCTGCTGGGCATCGGCACCGCGGTGCGCCTGTCGATCCACGCGCGCCGCGACGAGATCGAAGTGCAGCGCCTGGTCGGCGCCACGCGCACCTTCGTGCGCGTGCCGTTCTTGATCGAAGGGCTGGCGCTCGGCGCCGCCGGCGCGGCGCTGTCCCTGGCCGTGACCTGGGGCGCGTGGGCGGCGCTCGGCCCGGCAGGGGGCACGGTGGCCTTTCCCTTCGGCGCCCTGCGCGTGGCTTTCTTGCCGCTCAGCGCGGCGGCGGCGGCTGTCCCCGCCGGGGCGCTGCTCGGACTGGCGGGCAGCGCGCTCGGTCTGGCCCGCCACCTGCGCGAATCGTGACCGCCGTGGCGCCGCGTGGCTCGCCCCGAGCGCCGATGCTACAACAGGGGCGGCTCGCCGCGCTGATCGCGGCGGCGGCGGCGACGCTGGTCGCGGGAGGCGCGGCGCCGGCAGGCGGCGCGCGCGGCGGGGGTGCCCGCGGCGGGGGCGGCGGCGACGGGGGAGCCGCCGAGGCGGACGCGGCCGGCACCGCGGGGAGTGCCGGCCGGAGCGGAGGAGGCGGCGGCCGCCACGCCGGCGGGGGCGACGCCGGGTCGGGGCGGCCGGTGGGGTTGCTGGACGAGGTCGCGGCGCTGGACAGGGCCATCGCCGCAGCGACGACCGCGCGCGCCGAGGCGGAGGCCCGCGCCCGCGTCACGGAGTCGGAGGTGGAAGCGTTGCGCACCGAGGCAGCCAAGCTGGAGACGAAAGCGACGCGCGCGGGGGCTGCGGCGCGCCGGCGCGTTCGCGCGCTCTACGTGGCCGCGCGCGGCGGCGGACTCGCCTACCTCGCCGGCGCGGACTCGTTCGGGGAGCTGATGCACCGCGAGCAGATCGCCACGCTAGCGGCGCGCCGCGACCTCACCGCCGTGCGGGCGTCGCTGACGCTGCGCCGCGCCGCCGCCGACGCCTCGGCACGGCTCGCCGCGCGGGCCGCCGCGCTGCGCGCGCTCGACGCGGAGCTGGAACGGTTCGACGAGGCGAGCCGCGCCGAGCGCGACCGCAAGGTCGACTTCGCCGTGCGGGTCGCCGGCGACCCGACCCTGCGCCTGGCGCTCGACGCCGAGCTGACGCGCGCCACGCTGGAGCTGGAGGGGAAGCTGCGCGCCGGCAAGCTGCCCGGCGTCAGTGCGCCGGCGCCCGCGCCCGCGTCGGCGCCGTTGCTGGCGGCGGTCGCGCCCGCGCCTGCCCCACCTGCGCCCGCGCCTGCGTCCGCGTCGCGCGGCGGCGTGGCTCCGCCCGGCGCCATGCCCGCCCCCCCGCGCGGCGCCACCGGCTTGCGGCGCGGCGCCGTGCCCTGGCCCGTGGCCGGCGCCGTCCTCGAGCGCGGCTTCGGGCGCGCCACCGATCCGCTCGGCGGGACCGCGGTCGTCAACCGCGGCTGGGACCTCCGCGCCCCCGCCGGTACGCCGGTGCGCACCGTCGCCGCGGGACGCGTGCTCTTCGCCGGCTGGTACCGCGGCTACGGCAACCTCGTCATCGTCGACCACGGCGCCGAGCACCACACGCTCTACGCGCACCTCGCCTCCATCGCCAAGGCCACCGGCGAGGTGCTGAGCCCGGGCGACGCGCTCGGCGGGCTCGGCGACACCGGCTCGCTGAAGGGCCCGTACCTCTACTTCGAAGTCCGCGTACGCGGCGCCGCTCAGGACCCCGCCGCCTGGCTCGCTGCCGCCCCCGTTTCGCCGTGACCCGACCGGCCGCCGCCGCTGCTGCTGCCCGGAGACCACCCATGCCGACCGACACGCCTCGCCCCCCCCTGCCGCCCGCGCCCGCGCCCGCGCCCGCGCCCGCGCCCGCGCCCACCGCCTCCCCTGCGCCGGCGCCCGCCCCTGCGCCGGCAGCGCCTCGCCACCTCGTGCGCACCGTCGCGCTCGTCGCCGCCGCCTTCGCCGGCGGCGCGCTCTTCTCGGGCGTGGCGGGCGGCGCCGCCGCGCCGGCCCCCGCCGGCAAGGTCGTCGCCCCCTACCCCAAGCTCAGCGTCTTCACGTCGGTGCTTACGCACGTGGAGAACGACTATGTCGAGGACGTCGACCAGGCCGCCCTCATCTATGGAGCCATCCGCGGCATGCTCGCCACGCTCGATCCGCACTCCTCGTTCTTCGACCCCGAAGAGCACAAGGACATGAAGGCGGAGCTGACCGGCGAGTTCCACGGGGTCGGGATGGAGATCGCGCTCAAGGACGGCGCCATCGTCGTCATCGCGCCCATCGAAGGCTTTCCAGCCGCCAAGGCCGGCATCAAGGCGGGCGATCGAATCGTCGAGATCGACGGAGCCTCGGCGACCGGCATGACCGTGACCGACGCGGTCAAGCGCATCAAGGGGAAGAAAGGCACGTCGGTGAAGCTGAAGGTCACGCGCGAGGGCGCCCCCGACCCGCTGGAGTTCAGCATCGTGCGCGATACCATCAAGGTCGTCCCGGTGGAGTGGCGCATGCTCGAGCCGAAGCTCGGCTACGTGCGCATCAAGACCTTCGCCGACAAGACGACGCGATACGTGCGCGAGGCGATGGAGGCGATGGAAAAGGCGTCGGGCGGCCCGCTGGCCGGGCTGGTGCTCGATCTGCGCGACAACCCCGGCGGGCTGCTCGACGAAGCGGTGGGGGTGTCGGACGAGTTCCTCAGCGCCGGGCTCATCGTCTCGACCGAGGGCAAGCACAAGAAGGCGTCGGAGGCGGCGTACGCGACGCTGAAAGGCACGCGCCTCGGCTTCCCCATGGTCGTGCTCGTCAACAGCGGCAGCGCCAGCGCCTCCGAGATCGTCGCCGGCGCGCTGCAGGACCACAAGCGCGCGCTCATCGTCGGGACACGTACCTTCGGCAAGGGCTCGGTGCAGACGCTCTACGAGCTGCCCGACGGCAGCGCGCTGAAGCTCACGATCGCGCGTTACTACACGCCGCTGCACCGGTCGATCCAGGGCGAGGGCATCGCGCCGGACGTCTACGTGCCGGCGACGGTGGGCCCCGAGCCCGACGCCAAGCGCGAGAAGGATCTGGAGAAGCACCTCAAGGGCGCCGCACCTGGCACCGCCGGTCCAGGCACCGCCGGCCCCGCCACGGCCGCGCCCGCACCCGCACCCGCGCCCCCACCCGCTGCGGCTCCCGGCGCGGCGCCCGCCGGCGGCGCCAAGCCCTCCGACGCCGCCGATTACCAGCTGCGCGTCGCGGTCGACCTCCTCAAGTCCTGGTCGGTGTTCAAGGCCATGCCCACCCCGCCCGCCTCGCTGCCGGCGAAATGACCGCGCTCGCGCGGCCACGCCGCGCGAGTCCGTGACTCTTGAGGCTCATCCGAGTATATGATACTCGGATAAGTTGCCGACGGCACGGCCGTTACCGGGATAGACATGTACAAGCTCGTGATCGAGGACGACGAAGGAAAAACGACGGTCGTCCCGCTCATCCGCGACGAGATCACCATCGGGCGCAAGGAAGGCAACACGATCCGCCTCACGGAGCGGAACGTGTCGCGGCGGCACGCGCGCCTCGTGAAGTCCAACGGCGGCATCTTCATCGAGGACCTGGGCAGCTACAACGGCGTCAAGATCAACGGCGGGAAGATCCAGGCGCGCACGCCCATCCGCGAAGGCGACCGCATCCTCATCGGCGACTACCAGCTTTGGATCCAGCTGGACCGCGCCGCCAGCGCCGGCCCCGGAACGCCCAAGGACGTCCTCGACGTCGCCCCCACCACGGCGATGCCGCGCCAGGCCCCGGCCCCGACCGCCGCGATGCCGGCCGCGACCAAGACCCCCGCCGTGCCCGGTGCGGGCGCGGCCAAGCACGCGCGCTTGGTGATCCTGAATTCCAACCTCGCCGGTCTCGACTACCCGGTCGAGAAAGCCGAGTGCGTCATCGGACGCACCGAGGACAACGACATCGTCATCAACCACCGATCCATCTCGCGCAACCACGCCAAGATCGTGCTCGAAGGCGAGACCTACAAGATCGTCGATCTGGGCAGCGCCAACGGCGTGCGCGTCAACGGCGAGGACTACGGCAAGGTCGAGCTGCGCAAGGGCGACATCATCGAGCTCGGCCACGTGAAGATCCGTTTCGTCCCACCCGGCGAGCCGTTCGTCTTCGACCCGCGCGTGGACAAGCTCGCCGACGCACCGGCCGGCGGACCTCCCATCGCCATCATCGCCGTGGCGGCGGTCGCGGTGATCGGCCTCGGCGTCGGCGGGTATCTCATCTTCGGCGGCAAGAGCGGCGACGGCTCCGGCACCGACAAGGACCGCGTGACGAAGACCAGCGCCAAGGGCGGAGGCGGGGGCGGCGCAGGCGGAGGCGGCGGGGACGAGGGCGCGGGCGAGCTCGCCGAGGTGAAGAAGGCGATCGACTCGCGCGACTGGGCAGCCGCGCTGGACAAGCTGGACAAGTCGGGCGCGACGGGCCCGGAGGCGGACGACCTGCGCAAGAAGGCCGGCAAGGAGCGCGATCAGAAAGAACGCTACGAGCGCTTCCTGGCCTTCCTCGACGATGGCAGCGAGGTGGACGCGTTCAACGAGGGCGCCGCGATCGACCGCACGAGCGTGTACTGGCCAGACGCCGAGGCAAAATGGACGTCGGTGCGCACGAAGCTGGCGAGCGCGGCGCTGGCAGAAGCGCGCAAGGCGATCGAGGCGGGCGACGCCGCCACCGCCAAGAAGCACATCGACGAGGCCAAGGTCTACGACAAGGACTCCGAAGAGATCCCGAAGGTGGAGGACGTGCTCGCCAAGCTCGACAAGCGCGTGGCCGTGGCGCCGACGGGCGACGGCGACGGCGACAAGGCGCCGCCCAAGACGGCCGCCCCCAAGACCGCAAGGCCCGACGTGCCGAAGACGGCGAAGCCCGCCACCGCCGCGGCCGTCGCCACCGCGGCGCCGGCCGAGGGCGACGACGCCGGCAAGGCCGCCAGCGCGAAGGAAGAGTACACGAAGGGGCTGCGCCTCTTCGCCGCGAGCCACGAGCCCGAAGCCATGGCGGCGTTCAAGAAGGCGATCAAGATCGATCCGAAGTTCCCCGACCCGCACCGCGCGCTGGGGACCATCTTCGCGCGTCAGGGGAATCTGAAGGGGATGTGCAAGGAGTTCAAGACCTACGTGCGACTCAGCCCGCACGCCGGCGATACCGCCAAGATCAAGGCCGAGATGGCCAAGTACGACACCACCGTCGCCGAGTGCAGGTCCGGCGACTAGCACCGCGGGAACCGGACCAAGGCTCGCTTTCCCCGGGACGCCCGGCGTATCCTGGCGCGACGATGCCGGCGGGCGGAGACGACTGGGACGATCAGACCGTCAACACGGCGGTGAGCCGGGTAGCGGCGGTGCCGCCCGGGACCGAGACGGCGGCGGCCATGCTCGTGGTGCTGTCGGGGCCGGCGATCGGGCGGAGCTTTCCGCTCGGCGACCAGCCGGTGGTGATGGGACGCACCGAGGAGGCCGAGGTGGCGCTGTTCGACGCGGGCGTCTCGCGCCGCCACGCGGAGGTGCGCCGCGACGGCGAAGGCTGGGTGGCCGCCGACCTGGGCTCGCTGAACGGGACGGCGGTCGACGGAAAAATCATCGCCGCGCCGACGCGGCTGCAGGACGGCGCGCGCATCCAGCTCGGTGCGCGCAGCGTGGTCAAGTTCCGGCTGATGGACTCGCTCGAGGCGGAGGCGCAGCGCCGCCTCAGCGACGCCGTCTACCGCGACGGGCTCACCGGCGCCTTCAACCGGCGCTACATGGAGCTGCGGCTGAACGAGGAGTTCGGCTTCGCCGAGCGCCACGGGCGGCCGCTGTCGCTGCTGCTGGTGGACGTCGATTTCTTCAAGCGCATCAACGACACGCACGGGCACCAAGCGGGGGACGAGGCGCTGCGGGCGCTGGGACGCTGCCTGTTGGAGAAGGTGCGCCGCGAGGACGTGGTGGCGCGCTACGGGGGCGAGGAGTTCCTCATCATCGCGCGCGGCATCGACGTGACCCAGGCGATCGCGTTCGGCGAGCGCGTGCGCGCGTTCGTGCGGGCGCTGCGCGTGCCGCTGCCCGGCGGCGGCGGGGAGATCGGGCTCACCGTGAGCGTCGGCTGCGCCTGCTACCGCGTGACGCCCGGCGAAGCCCCGCCCGACGACGCCGAGACGGTGCTCAAGCGGGCCGACGAAGCGCTCTACGAGGCGAAGCAGGCCGGGCGCGACCGGGTCTGCGGCCGCCCCTGATCCAGCGCCTTGCGCCCGCCCCAAGTTCCGGCTGCGGGGCGCGGGCTGAGCGTCGCGTCAGGTGACTAACGCTCGACCAGACGCCTGGACGCCCCGCGCGCCATCTGCGACCATTGGCCGGGGGGTAAGCTCGGGGGGCAACACGCGATGAACGACGCGCCCGAACCGCCCGGCTCCGGTCCCTTCAGCGCCGTCGCGCCCCGCGCCTTGGTGCTGGACGACGACTACTTCGGCGGCCGCAGCCTGGCGCGCCTGCTGGAGCGGCTCGGCTGGCAGGTGCAGGAGGCGGGCACGACCCGCGAGGGCATGGCGGCGTTGCGCGGGGGGGCCGTCGACCTCGTGGTCACGGACTACGCCATGCCGGGCGACGACGGCGTCTCGTTCCTGCGCTGGGTGCGCGAGGCGTGGCCGGAGACGCGACGCGTCTTCTACAGCGCCACGGTGCCCGACGAGCGGATCCGCGGCGCGCTGGACGACGGGCTCGCGGAGCGCCACTTCACGAAGGGCGACGACCTGGACGCGCTGCTGCGCTTCGTGCGCGAGCTCGCCCCGGCCCCGGCCGACGAGCCAGCGGCCGCCGCCGGCTTCTGCCTGGTCTGGGGCGACCGCTCGGCGCGGCTCGTCGAGGGCGAATGGATCGTGGGTCGGGCCGCCTGGGCGTCGGTGCCGGTCGCGGATTCGGAGATGAGCCGCGAGCACGCGCTGCTGCGCGTCAGCGCGTTGGGCGTAGAGGTCGAGGACCGCCGCAGCGCCAACGGCACGTACGTCAACGGCCGGCGCATCCACGCGCGCGTATCGCTGCAACCGGGCGATCGCGTCCGCCTGGGCGGGACCACGTTCATGCTGGAGCGCGCGGGGGCCCGCGCCGGCGGGCGCCACGACGCCACACCGCTCAAGGTCCCGCTGCGCACGGTGCAGGACAGCGGCGAGGTGACGATCAGCCCGGACTCGCCCGCGCCGCGCCCGCACAGCCAGTCGCTGTTTCTCGACGACGTGCAGCGCGCCGTTGCCGCCGCCGCGTCGGCGCGAACGGTGGTGATGGTGCTGAACGACCGGACGTGGGCAGACCAGATCCGGCGCGCCGCCGTGATTCACCAGGATCTGCGCCTGGAGGCGGTGGAGCCCAGCCTGGCGACGACGGGCATCGCGCACATCGCCCGCGGCCTGCTGTTGCTGGACCTCGACCTCGGCGACCGGCGCGACATGATCATGCGGTTGTGGTGCTCGCCCTCCCCGCGCGGACCCATCATCCTGGCGGGCTCGTTGCCCGACCACGAGGGCGCGGCCCAGGCCCGCCGTCTGGGAGCCACGGCGTACATTCGCCGGGGCCGCCCGTCGATCCTGGTGGTCGGCCAGCTGCGTTACCAGCTGCAACGCCTCGGCCAGGCCGGCTGAGTCGGGACACGCCGAAAGCGTCGCGTCGACTTGGGATCAATTCACGTCCTCTGACGACGCGCAGCCGGCGCCGCGGCCGCACAGGGCGATGGCCGCCGCGCGCGGCTTCTTTTGACATGCCTCACAGGCAATGGTATTTCCAGCGAATTCGGCTCGCCGCCGTTCCGCCGCACGCACGTCCGATCGGAGGAAGGCATGGGCAACAACCGGCAGCATCGACGAAGCGCCCCGCTGGCCGCCATCTTGCTCGCCGCCGCCATCGGCGCGGCCCTGGCGTTCGCGCCGGCGCGCGCAAGCGCGCAGGACCGGCTGCTGAACCTGCAGCTGTTCGCCCCGGCGGCCGATTCGCGCGGCCTCATCACGGTCGACCGCTCGGAGACGCTCGGCAACCTGGACATCGCGTTCGGGCTCTGGGTGAACTACGCGCGCAATCCGCTGGTGCTGACGCCCGACGGCATGACCTCGGCACCACACGCGCTCGTGAGCAACATGGTCACGGGCGACGTCCACTTCGTGCTGGGGTTCCTTGGCTTCATGGAGGCAGGCGTGCTGCTGCCCGTGTCGATCCTGAACGGTCCCAAGGACACGATGGACGTGTTCGGGGTGGAGCGCATCTCCGTGCAGGGCATCGGCGACCCGATGCTGAAGCTGAAGGCGGAGATCGTCAGCCGCCGCAAGACCGGCTTCGGCGTGGCCGCGCTGCTGGGCGTGCGATTCCCGGTGGGGACCAACAACCGTGACTTCCTGACGAGCGGCGGGTTCGAGCTGGCGCCGCGCGTCATCGCCGACACGAACGCCGGGAGCCGCTTCAAGCTGTCGCTGAACGTGGGGGCGAACCTCCGCTTCTCCAACCAGGCGATGGACTGCTGCGCGGGGGCGGCGGCGACGAGCACCTTCGCCGTCGGGCACGAGCTGACGTTCGGGCTGGGCGCGGCGCTGGTGCTAGTGGAGGAGCGGCTCGACCTGGTGCTGGAGGGGACGGGCCATCTGGGGCTGAGCGGGCGCGGGCCGTTCATCACGCGCGCGCCGGTCGAGGCCATCCTGGGGCTGAAGGTATTCATCGCCCGCAACTCGTTCTTGGTGCTGGGAGCGAGCTACGGGGTGACGCGGTTCGCGGGCGAATCGTACGGCTCGCCCGAGCCGCGCGCGTTCGTGGGCATCACCTACGAGCCGTCCATCGGCGACAAGGACGGCGACGGCTACAAGGACAACGTCGACGCCTGCCCGCTCGACCCGGAGGACTTCGACGGGTTCGAAGACAAGGACGGCTGCCCCGAGCCCGACAACGACGGCGACGGCGTGCTGGACGTGGACGACGACTGCCCGCTCGTGCCGGGCCCGGTGGAGAACAAGGGCTGCCCGATGGCGGCCAAGCGCGGCGACCGCGACGGCGACGGCATCTACGACGACGTCGACAAGTGCCCCGACGACCCCGAAGACTACGACAAGTTCGAGGACACCGACGGCTGCCCCGAGCCCGACAACGACGGCGACGGCATCCTCGACAAGGACGACGCCTGCCCCAACGAGCCGGAGACGAAGAACGGCTACGAGGACGAGGACGGCTGCCCGGACGAGAAGAAGCGCGTGAAGATCGTCAAGGGCAAGATCCTGATTCTGGAAAAAATTTATTTCGAGTACGACAAGGCGGTGATCAAGAAGGAGAGCTACGGGATCTTGTACGAGGTGGCCAAGACGATGAACGAGAACCCGCAGATCCTGCTGGTGCGGGTCGAGGGCCACACCGACTCGGACGGCGGCGACGACTACAACCTGAAGCTGAGCGACGCGCGCGCGCACTCGGTGCGCGACTTCCTGGTGAAGAAGGGCGGCGTGGCGGGCGACCGCCTGGAGGCGAAGGGCTACGGCGAGACGAAGCCCATCGCCGACAACAGCACCGACGAAGGGAAGGCGACGAACCGGCGCGTGGAGTTCATCATCGTCAAAGAGGAGGGCGTCGACAGCACGCCCTGACGAGCGCGGCGCTGGCGCGCTGCTTGCTTTCCCTATTCCTGCGGCGTTGGATTCCTGACGGGGACAGGCGCGCCCGGAGGGGAACTGCCATGGCGAGCGCGGCGGGGCGGCCGAGAGCGGGAGCGCGGGCGGCGCGGCGCGCGGCGCCGGGGGCGGCCAGGGCGATGGCGGCAGCGCTGGCGGCTCTGGCGGCGCTGGGAGCCGCCTCGGTGGCGGGGTGCGGCGGCGGCGAGAAGACGGAGCAGCGGATGATCAGTCTCGTGCCGATCGCCACCGCGCGCGACGTCTGGAACAACGTGGCCGGGCTCCTGGAGATGTCGATCGGCAGCACCGACCCGAGCTGCCCGGTGGTCACCACCGACGGCACGATGACGACATACACCGGCGGATGCACCGACGCCGCGGGCGCGACGTGGTCCGGCGTCGCCGTGGTCGACGGTCTCCCCGGCGGCGACTTCACCGTGTCGTGGAGCTCGTACTCGCTCGCGACGCCGGTCGCGTGCGGCGGCGGCAGCGCAGAGACGTCCGACCTCGCCGAGGGCTCGGCGTCGCTCTATGGGACCGGGACGTCGATGCGGAGCTTCGAGGTGGACGTGCGCGTCACGCGCTCCCTGCCGGGCGCGGCCGACTGCGCGCTTTCGACGTCAGGCTCGCACTGGGTCTACGTCGGGACCATCGGCGACGGCCCGGACCCCGACGGGAACGGCCTGCCGAACGGCGAGATCTTCGACGGCGCCGGCGTGGTGGAGCGCACAGCCGACGGCGACACCTTCGCGGTGAACGCCGACACCCTCGCGCAGCTCGTCGACCGCGTCGCCTGCGACCAGGAGCCGCTGAGCGGGACCACGACACTGACGACGCTGGAGTCCGATCGCGGCCACGTCGGCAGCCTGACGAACGACGGCGCCACCGACTGCGACGACCCGCCGATGGGACGATGGACCTACGAAGGCGAGGACCACGGCGAGGTCGCCGTCGGCGGCGTCTGCTCGATGGCGCGCCTGTCCCGGGCGGGCCGACCCGCCGCGCCGGCGGTCCTCCTCGCGGCGGCGGCGCTCGCGGCGGCGCTGCGCCGCACGCGCCGGAGCGTTCGCCGGGCCGCCGGAGGCGCGCAACTTCATCGCGAGCGCACGGCTCTCTCGCGCGCCCCGTTTCTCGCGCGCGCTACTTCTTCTTCAGCGTCGCGAAGACCTTCTTGGCGCCGCGCTGGATGACGAAGACGACCTCCGCACCGTCGGGGATGGCGTCCACGCGCTTGTAGAACTCCGCGGCGCTGCGCAGCGGCGCGCCGCCGGAGGGCTTGTCGCTGACGCGCAGGATGACGTCGCGCGGCTTGATGACCCCGGCGGCCGGGCTGCGCGGGTCGACATCGCGCACCAGCACGCCCTCGCCCGGCGTCAGGCCCAGCACGCCCGCCACGTCGGGCGGCACGCTCATCACGGCGATGCCGAGCGCGCCCTCGTCGTCTTCGTCGTCCCCCTCGCTCTCTCCACGGCCGCCGCCGCCGCCGCCGCCGCCCTTGCCGCCCTTCGAGCCGTAGCGCGGCTCGTCGCCGTCATGCGACGGTAGCGCGGCGAGCGCCACCTTGATGGGCGACACCTTGCCCGAGCGCCACACGGTGAGCGTCGCCTCCTTGCCCACGCCGTGATGCGCCGCCAGGAAGCGCAGGTCGAGCACGGTGCGGATCGTCTCGCCCTCGAACGTGAGGATCACGTCGTCGGCGCGCAACCCCGCCTTGGCGGCCGGACCGTCGGGGTACACGTCGGTGAGGCGCACGCCGTGCGGCCCCGGAAGCCCCAGCTTCTCGGCGTCGGCGCTCGACAGCGTCTCGATGCTCACGCCCAGCCAGCTACGCGCGAACGAGCCCTTCTCCTTGAGGTCGGGGAGCATGCGCTTCACGACGTTGATGGGCACGGCGAAGGCGATGCCCTCGGCGGCGGCGTTGATGGCGGTGTTGATGCCGATGACCTCGCCGCGGATGTTGATGAGCGGCCCGCCGCTGTTCCCGGGCGAGATGGCTGCGTCGGTCTGGATGAAGGAGTAGTACCCCGAGATGGGCGGATGGCCGGGCGCGCCCGGCATCACGTCGGTGCGCCCTTTCGCGCTGACGATGCCGGCGGTGACGGTGTGCGAGTAGGCGAACGGGTTGCCGATGGCGACGACCCACTCGCCGACCTCCAGCTTGTCGCTGTCGCCCAGCGGAACGACCGGGAACGGCTTGGCGCCCTTGATCTTCAACAGCGCGATGTCCACGCCGGCGTCGGTGCCGACCTTCTCGGCGTCGTATTCGCGGTCGTCGAACGTGCGCACCTTGATGGCGGTGGCGTCGTCCACGACGTGGTTGTTCGTGAGGATGTAGCCGTCGGGATGGATGATGAACCCGGAGCCGACGCCGTGACGCTCACCGCCGTGAAAGGGGTCGAATCCCGAGGAGGCGACGTTGGTCTCGATGAAGACGACGGCCGGCGAGACGTCCTTGGCCAGCTTGGCGAACGACGACATTTTCACCGGGTCGTCGGAGCTCAGCCCGCCGTCCTTGCGTTCGGTCCAGAGCGCCGGCGTCGGCGCCGCCGCGGCCGCCGGCGGGCCGTCCTTGCGATCCGCGCGCGCGGCGTCGCCGCCGCTCGCCGCGCCCGCGTAGAACATCCCCGCGGCGAACGCGGCGATCGCCGCTCCAACGAACCCCGCTGCCAAGAAAGCACGCTTCATTTCACGTTCCCTACCTTCTCTGAAGACCACGTCGCCCACTCTACTGTAGATCACGCGCGGCGGGCTGCAACTGCTGCCTGATGGTTCAGTTGAAGGGCTGCCCGTCTTGCCCGGCAACACGGGGCCTGGTGCCGCCATTCCGCCGGCCGGGCTAGCCTGCTAGGGAGCAGCGGTGGCGGCGGGGGCGGCCGCGGCGGCGGGGGCGGTCGTGGCGGCGGACGCAGCGGGCGCGGCCGTGGCGGTGGACGCAGCGGCGGGCGCGGCCGTGGCGGCGGACGCAGCGGCGGGCGCGGCCGTGGCGGTGGACGCCGCGGGGGCGGCAGTGGCGGCCGCGGCGGGGGCGGCGGTGACGGCCGCCAGCGCCTCGAGCACCGACTTGCCGTCCTCGTTTCCGGGGTGGATCGAGAAGTCCGAGACGTTGGCGTCGAACTGGTAGTCGGTCAGCGCACCGCTGGCGAACGGTGCACGGCAGTGCACACGAACGTGGCCCCAGAAGCCCGACAGCAGCTCCGGCTCCCATTGCAGCGGCCCGCTCAAGGCGCCGGCGTGGCGGCGCTCGATCTCGTGCTCGATGGCGCCGGCGCGGTAGTCGCGCACCAGCCGCATTCCCTTTTTCAGATCGCTGTCGTCGAAGAGCCCCTGGAGCCACGTGTAGCTGACCACGAGCACGGCGCCCATGAGCACCAGCACCAGGCCCTTGCGCCAGTCCATGCGGCCTCAGCGCGGCGCCGGAGCCGCGGAGCGCGCACCCAGAAGCCGGCGCAGCTTCGCTTCGTCCGCGGGCGGATGCTCGTCCATGGGCGGCGCCACGTACGGCCGCGCCTCGTCCGACGGCGCAGCGGCGGGGCTGCTGGGCGTACCGGTCGCGCCGGCCGCGTCCTCGCCGGCGGTCCCTCCCAGCGCCGTGCGCGCCACGTCGCGTGCGTCGCCGACCGCCTTGTCGACGGCCTCGCCGGCGCCGCGCTTGAGACCCTCGCCGGCCGCTTTCGCCTCGGGCGTCCCGAACACCGAGCGGCCCCACTCCCAGGTCGTGTGCCCGCCGAGCGGCACGGCGAGGACCCCGTAGGCCACCGCTCCGAGCGCGCCCGCCGCCAGCACGAGCTTCACGAGCTTCACACGCGGATCTTGCCCCCGCGGCGCACCGCCGGCAAGTTTGCTTCGTCGGTGCTACGTTCTCGCTCCATGGCCAGGCCGGTGTCCGCGACGCCCGCGCTCGCCCGCGCGCGCGCCTTCTCCGTCGCCCTCGCCCTCGCCCTCGGCGCGGCGGCGGCGCTCGGCGCCTGCCAGCACAAGATCATCATGTACGGCGAAATCAACGAGCACGCCGCCGGCAAGGTCCTGTCCGCCACCGTGGCGCTACGCGGGCTCGCGCCGCTGCGCCCCATCCACTTCGCGCTCGTCAGCCCCGACGCCCTGAAAGCCGAGGTGCGCACCGAGCTCGCCGACGAAGAGCGGCGCGGCACGTTCGACCGCGCGCAGAAGGCGTTCCCGCTCATCGGGCTCATCCATCCCGACGTCGACGTGCGCTCCGTGTTCGAGCGCCTCTACAGCGGCGAGACGCTCGGATACTACGACTCGGAGCGCGAAGTGATGCGCCTGGTGCCGCGCGACGTGATGCGCACCGAGGTCGTCGAGATCATCTCGGCCGTCCGCGGGCGCGACCACATCTACGGGGAGGCGCTCGCTCACGAGCTGACGCACGCGCTGGTGGACCAGCACCACGACCTCGACGCTTTCCTCGGCGAGGGGAAGGCGCGCACCAGCGACGCCATCTTCGCGCTACGCGCCCTCGCCGAGGGCGACGCCAGCCTCGTCGGCCACCGCTACGGCGGGCTGGTGTTCAGCGACGTGCGCAAGCTGGTCAAGTACATCAAGCGCCGACTGCCGGCGATGTACGAGACCAAGGGCGTGCCGCGCTACTACCGCGAGACGTTCACCTTCCCGTACCTCGACGGACTCACCTTCGTCGACGAGCTCCACCGCGCCGCCAAGGGCTGGTCGCTGGTGGACCGCGCCTACAGCGACCCGCCGGTGTCGACGGAGATGGTGCTGCATCCCGAGAAGTACCTGGGACCAGTGCGCGACCTGCCGCGCGCCGCTGCGCTAGACGCCGCCGGCGCGACGCTCGGCGCCGGCTGGACGGCGATGTTCGACGACACGCTCGGCGAGCTCGTCACGCGCGAGGCACTCGCGCCCTGGATCCCCTACGACGAGGCCGAGGCGGCGGCGGCAGGCTGGGACGGCGACCGCGCGCGCGTGTACGACGACGGCAAGGGCGGGCTGGTGCTGGTCTGGCGCTCGCTGTGGGACGGGGCGGACGACGCGCGCGCCTTCGCCGACGCCGAGAACCGGGCTCTGGGAAAGCGGCGCGCGCTCGCGGGCGCGCTACCTGGCGGCGTCTTCCTGCGCGGCGACGAGGTCGTGGTGGTGCTGGGGCGCCTGCCGGTCCCGGCGGTGAACGTGGCGGAGGCGTTGTGGACTGCCCCCGCCTCCGCGCCCTCCCCGGCCAGCGCCCCCGCGTCGGCGCCGACACCCGCCCCGGCGGCGGCCACGCCATGAGACGGCGCGCCGCGGCCCTCCTGGCCGCTCTCGGCGCCGCGCTGCCGGCGCCGGCGCGCGCGGCCGCGCCCGAGTCCGCGCCCGTTCCCGTGCCGCCCTTGCCGGCGGCGTCGGCCTCCGCCGCCGCGCTTGCGCCCGCGTCCGCTCCGGCCCCCGAGTCCGCGCCCGCGCCCATCCCCGTCGCGCACGCCGTCGTGATCGATCCGGAGGCCGACACCGGCGCCGAGCCGGAGAAGCACTACGTGGAGATCCTCGGCGAAGCGTTCCGCGCGCGCATCGGCGCGGCGCTGCAGGCACGCCTCGCCAGCTCCTTGGAAGCGCCCGGCATCAGCCTGTCGGCGGCGCGCGTCCTGCTCGACGTGCGCGCCGAGGACCTGCTCGACCTGCGGCTCTTCCTGCAGCTCGAGCTCAACCCGCTGGCCAACGCCGTCGTCGACCGCGCGCCCTTCCTGCCCGACCCGCAGCCCATCTTTCCGCTGGCCGACGCCTACATCGCTTTCAACGTCGCCTCCGCCGCCATCGGCAACCTCGGCCACCTGCGCATCGGTCAGTTCAAGGCGCCGTTCGGCGCCGAGCCGCTCGCGGACCGCGTGTCGCTGCTGGTCCCCGAGCGCTCCTGGCCGATGCGCGCGCTCTCGCCCGGCCGCGACATCGGCATCGAGTACGGCGCCGACTTCCACGGCTACGGCCTCCCGCTGGCCGCGTCGGTCGGGGTCTTCAACGGCAGCGGCCCCAACCGGCTACAAGATGCCGGCGAGCTGCTCGGTGCGGCGCGCGTCTGGGGCCGCGTGGGCCGCCCCGGCCGCGCCTCCTTCACCTTGCGCTACGGGTTGTCGTGGATGATGGACGCGGCGCGCCGCGACCCGCTCACCGACAACGTCGACAGCGCCACGGCGTTCGGCGCCGACCTGACGATCCGCTGGCGCTGGCTCACCGTGGCGGTCGAGGGCGTGGTCGCCTCCACCTCTTCCGCCGCCGCCGGCTGCGCGGTGCGCTGCGGCTTTTCGATCGAAGCGCTGGGCGGCTACGCCACCGCCGCCGTGCAGATCATCCCCGAGTTCCTGGAGCTGACGGGACGCTACGAGCGCTTCATCCCCGACCTGGTGGCCGTGCGCATGGGCGCCATGCGTCCGGCCTGGCGCGTCTCCGCCGGCCTCAACCTCTATTACCTGGCCGAGCGGTTCCGCTTGCAGTACCTGTTCACGTACTCGGACGACGGCATCACGTCCGCCGGCGCCGACTTCCCCGGGGTGGAGCACTTCTTCTTCTTCACGCTCAAGACCTGACGGCGGCGGCCCGGCGGCGCGCGCCGCGTTTGCTTTTTTCGCGCTTGCGACAATAATGCCTCCCGCATGATCTTCATCGACGAGGCCAAGATCCGAACGCTGCTGGTGGCGACCGGCGTGACCAAGGCGCGCCTGCTGGAAGCCCTCGAGCAGGTCATCGCCGACAAGGGCGACAAGAAGGCGATGTGCGAGCTCTGGTACGATCAGGGCGGCATCAAGTGCACGTTCTGCGGCGAGGGAATGTTCGACGGCAGCGGCGACCACGCCTGCGAAGAGGTGTGCAACGAGGAAGAGGGCGAGCGGATCGAGTTCTACAAGGCGCTGCACGCGGAGCTGAAGGAGAAGCTGCCCGAGACGGTGGAGGGGCCGAAGCTCGTCGACGTGAAGACCTACATGGAGAACGACAAGACCGTCACGGAGCCGGGCGGCTTGCTCGACATGATCGCCGAGAGCAGCTTCCGCAGCTGCTGGTACAAGAAAGCGTGGAACTGCTGCGGGACGTGCGGCAAGGTGTACTTCGGCGCCGACGGGACGGGCGAGGACCACTGCCTCGCCGCCGACAAGAACTACCTGCGCAAGCTCCGCGAAGAGGTCGACACCTGGCTGCCCGGCTGACGCGCCGCTGAATTCGCCGCTCCAGCCTCCGTCCAAGCCCTGATAGACTCCCGGGGCGGAGGGAAACATGACGAACAAGACGTTCACGGCGGTGGCGTTGGCGGCCGCCTTGGTGCTGGCGGCGGCGGCGGCGACGGAACGGCCGGCGCGCGCCGACGACGCGGCGGCCTATTACAACGCAGGCATCGCCGCCAAGACGAAGGGCGACTTGGACGGGGCGATCGACCTGTTCAACAAGGCCATCGCCGCGCGCCCCGGCTACGCCGCGGCGTACTTCTCGCTCGGCATCGCCTACAAGATGAAGCTCGACTGGGACAACGCCATCAAGGCGCTGAAGAAGTGCACCGAGCTCGAGCCCAAGAATAGCGAGTGCTTCACCTCGCTCGGCACCGCTTACCTTCGCAAGAAGGACACGGTCGCCTCGCTCGCCGCCTACAAGAAGGCCGTCGAGGTCAACCCCAAGGACGCCGAGGCGCACAACGGCATCGGCTACCTGCTGAAGAAGGACAAGAAGTACGACGAGGCCATCGCCGCCTACAAGAAGGCCATCGAGGCGGCGCCGACCATCTACCAGTACCACGTGAACCTGGGCATCGCGCTGGCGGAGGCGACGCGCTTCGACGAAGCCGTCGCCGAGTACCAGGCGGCGGCCAAGATCGACGCGAAACGGCACGACGCGTGGTTCAACATGGAGGTCGCGCTGCGCAAGATGAAGAAGTGGGACGAGGCGATCGAGGCGTGCAAGAAGGCCATCGAGGCAAAGCCCACGTTCGCCGACGTGCACTTCGACCTGGCGTCCGTTTATCAAACACTGGGTCGCAACGACGAGGCCATCGCCGAGTTCGAGCTCTACATCAAGTACGCCTCCCCCGGCGCCGA
>DASYRF010000274.1:0-6465 GCA_036004705.1 Myxococcota bacterium | reverse complement strand
GCTGGTGCACGCCGCGGCCGCCGGCGCCGGGCGTGCGCTGCTGCTGGAGGCGGCGCCGCTCTTCGACGGGCTCTTCGAGCTGGACCTGCCCGACGGCGAAGACCCGACAGGCGGGCTGGCGGCGTCGCTGGTGGGGCTGCGCGAGCGACTGCGCTTGCGGCCCGTCGTCGGGCGCGTACTCCACACGATGGGCATGGAGGTGGTGCCGCTGAACACGTCGCCCCCGGCGGTGGCCATCGGCGGAGGCGTCGTGCACCTCGATCCGCGCGAGCGCGAATTCCTGCTGGCGCGCGCGCTCGAGCAGATACACAGCGGCACGAACCTCATCGCGCGCATGGCCCCCGGCGAAGCGAAGGAGTTCCTGCTCTACATCTGCCGCGCGCTTGCCCCGGGCACCACGGTCGTCGACGACGCCGGGCTCGGCGAGGGCGTGGGCGCGCAGGTCGAGGCGATGGTGGGGCTCGCCTCCCCCGAGCAGCTGGAGCGGCTGGAGGGAGCGGTGGAGGAATTCCTCGACGTGGCCGACGACTTCGAGCCGGAGTCGTGGCAGGGCGGCATGATCCACACGGCCAACCGCGTGGCGCTCGCGGCGTGCGGCGACCTGGCCGCGGGGCTGCGGGCGCTGGCGCGCATCGAAGGCTGGGCACGCGGCGACCCGCTCGCCACGGAGCTCGGGCGCTGTGAGCTGCTCGCCGATGCCGAGCCGTTGCGCGAGCTGGTGCGCTGGGCCACCGGCGGCGCGCCGCTGCTGGTCGAGTCCGGCGAGCCCATCGTGTCGGACTGAGCGTGGACGGCTGGCTCGCGCGCTGGGCGCCGCTCGCCTGCCTGGGTCTGCTGTTCGGCCTCGGCTTCGTGTGGCGTACGTGGCTGCAGAGCCGGCGCACCGGCCGCTCCGGCGTGATGCTCTTCCGCTCCGGGCGCGGCGCGCAGAACGCACGCGAGGCGTTGCTCGTGCTCGGCTTCGCCCTCGCCGCCGCCGAGGCCGTGGCCGCTGCCTTCGCGCCCGACTGGCTCGCGCGCCTCGGCGTCGTGCCTGGCCTCGACGGCACCGCGCCGCGCGCCGCCGGCGCCCTCGTCGTACTCGCCGCCACCGCGCTACTCGTCGCCGCGCAGCTCGACCTCGGCGCCTCGTGGCGCATCGGCATCGAGGAGGGCGCGCGCCCCGGCCTCGTGACGGACGGCTTCTACCGCTTCTGCCGCAACCCCATCTACGCTTTCATGGTGCTGGCGCTGGCCGGCCTGGTCGGTCTCGTTCCCACCTGGCTGTCGATCGCTCTGTTCGCCGGCGGCTTTGCCGCCGTCCGCTCCCAGGCCACGGCCGAGGAGGCGTATCTCGCGCGCACTTACGGCGACGAGTTCCGCACCTACGCCCGCCGCGTCGGCCGCTTCGTTCCCTGGCTCGGCCGCCTGCCGTAGGGGCCTGCCGCCCGCCGCGGCGAATCGGACGGCGCGTGCCTCACTTCGGCGCCGGCCGCTTCGGCACGGGCTTCGCGCGCGCCGTCGCCGGCCGCGGCACCGGCGTCGGCTCGATGGGAGCGTGGGGCACGACCAGCGGCACGGTCTTGGCCGGATCGACCTCCAGCGGCGGCGCCGGCACCGGCGGCTCCGTCGCGCCCGGGGTGGGTACGCCGCCGGCCTCCGACGGCGCCTTTCCCTTCCCCGTGCAGTCCGCCCCCGTGCGCTTCAGCTCGAAGTCGATGTCGCTGATCTTGAACGTCCACCCTTCGCGGTCGTAGTGGATGTCCGCCACCGCGTCCTTCGGCGCGCCCGCCTCGATGGCCTCCTTCCACAGACCCCTCAGCGAGCACGTCGGCGGCGGGATGGCCAGCTTCTCGTGGTCGGACGGCGCCGATCCCTTCGCGTGGATGTTGCGATCCATCCCGAGATGGCGCTCGTCATGGCGCACGCCGTTGACCGTGACCGACCAGATGCGCGGCTCGAAGATCGTCACGTGCACGGTCTGGAAGCCGTTCGACTTTCCACGCGCGCCCACCGGCAGCTCCTCCTCTTCGTCGCCCTCCGACTTCGCGTCCGGGCGGAACATTTCGTACTCCACGCGCGGCTCGTACTTCGCTTCGAGGTCCACCGTTCCGTCCGAGCGCGCGTGGATGATCTCCATTTCGATCAGCTCGGCTTTCGGCCCCGCGTACGCCGCCACGCCGCCGTAGCCCGCCACCGCGTCGTAGTGGTTGACGTCGCCGCCCGGCACCGGCGCCGTGTTCTCCGGCGTCACGCATCCCACGATCACCGCGGGCCCCGCGGCCAACGTTGCCACCGCCGCCCACGCGACCACCCTGCCGCCGCACGCCGCCGGCGCGCCTCGCCGTCGATGGGTCATCAGCTCCTCCGGACGAGACCTTACCCCAAAACGTCGGGACGTTGCGCCCGTCGGCCCCGTGGCCCGCCGCCGCCACTCTCATGGACCGCGCCCTTTCCCGGCGGCTCCTCGCGGCAAGGCGCTCGATGCGATACTCCCCGTCGGTGTCCCATGTCCGAGGACGAGCCGCCCCCGGCGCAGGGGCGAAGCGCGGCGCGCTACACTCGGCGCCATGAACAAGAGCTCCGTCTTTTCGCGCGTCGCAAAGCTCGTCGCGCGCGCCACCGGCCATCCCGCCGCCTTCGGCGTCGCCTGCGCCATCATCGCCACCTGGGCCGTCACCGGTCCCGCTTTCCACTACAGCGACACCTGGCAGCTGGTCATCAACACCGGCACGACCATCGTCACCTTCCTGATGGTGTTCCTCATCCAGAACACGCAGAACCGCGACAGCCAGGCCATGCAGATCAAGCTCGACGAGCTCATCCGCTCCGTCGAAGGCGCGCACAACGCGCTGCTCGACCTCGAAGAGCTGTCGCAGCGCGACCTCGACCTCGTCCGCGGCCGCTATGCGCGCCTCGCCGCCCGCGCCCGCGCCGACCTCCTCAAGGGCCTCAAAGACACCGGCCCTGGCGACGCGGACGAGCCGGCCTGACGCGCACTCCAATAGACCGCCGCTTCGTGCAAGCGGCGCCGCCGCCCAGCGCCGCGAGCGGAGAGCCGAGCACCGAGCGCGCTCCGTCCTGACGCTCGACGACGCGCTGCAGCTGAGTGCCGGCCACTTCCCCGACGCCGTGGACCAGCAAGCCCCTCATTTCGTAGGAGCGGGTGAACGGCGCGCAGGTGGGATTGCTTACTTGGCGGGGCGAACTTTCGCGGGCCCGGCGGGTGGCGCCGGGCGCGGCCTTGGCGAGGGCGACGCGCCGGCGGGCGGTGGCGCGTGCTCCGGGGGGCGACTCACCGTCGAGCGCGCGGGGGGCGGCGGTCGGGGCGCAGGCGCCGGTCGGGGCGCCGGCGAGGTCATCTTGGGCGACGGCCCGGGGCCTGGCCTCATGTCCGAGCGCGCGGGGGGCGGCGGTCGGGGCGCAGGCGCCGGCGAGGTCAGCTTGCGCGAAGGCATCGGTGCGGGTGCGAGGTGCGAGGGCGCAGGGCCTGGCGCCCGGTCCGAGCGCGCCGGCGACGGCCGCGCAGGCGCGGGTGCCGGCGTGGTCACCTTGTGCGAGGGCACACGGCCCGGCGCCATGCGCGAGGCCGCCGGGCCGGGCGCCATGCGCGAGGGCGCGGGCGCGCGGACGGGCAGGGGCGCCCGCGGCCCTGGCCCCTTCACCGCGGGGAGGCGGGTCGGGCTGGCCGCAGGGCCGTGGCGCTCGGGCGCAACGCGATAGTCGGCGCCGCGCGCGGGGGCGCTGATCCGCGCCGCGAGGATCGGGCGGCCAGAGGCGCGCGAAACCGCGCCTGCGGCCGGGCCCGCATACCACCGTCCCCCACCGGAGTGCGGAGTACGGATGGGCGTCGCTACCGTCGCGGCATAATGAGCACGGCCCGCGGGCAGCACGTGGTCGGTGACGTGCGGCGCGGCGAAATGGCGCTCCTCCACGAAGTACCAGTGCGGCGAGCCGATCTCGACTGTGACGCCCGCCGGCGGAAGCGGCGCCCAGCCGACGTAGCCGCCGCCATAGGACCAGTCGACCCACGCCGGCGCCCAGTCGTAACCGGCCACCCAGACCCAGCCGTAGGTGGGCTCGAACGTCCACCGACCATAGTGGAACGGGATCGCGCCCCACTCCCACGCCGTGTCGAAGTACCAGCCTTCGTCGGTGTACACCCAGCCGCCGCCGCTGTCGTAAGGGCGGAAATGCGGCCCCACGACCGCCGCGTTCGGCACCCACACCTCACCGCCGGGGCGGTCCATCCACGTGCCGTAGGGCGAAAGTGCGGCGTGGAACGTGGGGAGGTCGGCGGTGACGACCACGCTGACGCTGACGCTGTCGTGCGCGTCCGCCGCGCGTTCGCCGGTGAGCAGTGCCGCAGGCACCGCCGCCCCCGCGAGTGCGATGGCGATTGTTCGTACCAAGCTCGTCACGATCGGTGTCATCGTCGCGCTCCTTCCCCCGCGTGTTCGACATTCGACGCTCAGCCGGCGCTACGCCAGCGGCATCCACGTGGACGGAGTCGCATCTTCCGGGCCAACCATCTTCGGTGTGCATAGTCGAGCACTTGCATGGACAGAGGTGCCGGGCACTGCCGCTATCGTGTCAAAATGGAGTACCAGCTCGCTCAATTTGACGCGGGCGACGAGACCGCCGGCCACACCTGCCGGTCGTCGAGGGCGCGTTCCAGCGGCTCGGGGGGGCCGGAGCTGACCCACCAGCGCAAGCTGGGCGCAGCGAGAGGCATGTCGATGGTCAGGACGTCCACGGCCGCGCCTGCGCCCGTGCGCGCCGCGGCGCGCAGCGCGCGGAAGGTCCCGCCCTTCCGACCGCGGAACGACACGGGCCTGAACGGTGTCCCTATCGTGGAATGGAAGGGCCTGGGTTCGAGCCGCGCGCAGTCTCGGTCGCGCGCGCGGTCGGCGCGGCGCTGGCGCTGGCGGTGGCGGCGTCGCTGCTGGGCGCGGCGGGTGCGTCGGGTGCGTCGGCGGCAGCGGCAGCGGGCGTGCGGGCGCCGGCGGCGGGAGCGGAGGCCGGAGAGGCGTACGCGCTGGGACGGATGGCGGCGGAGGCGGACGCGATCTCGATCGGCAGGGTCGAAGGGGTGGAGACGCTGGCGCGCCACGGCGCGTGGGAGACGCGACGCGCGGTCGTCAAGGTGAAGGAGTGGATCGCCGGAGGGCCGGGGGCGCGGGCGTGGGTGACCTTCGCGGTGGAGGTGGACGGCATGGAGGCGGGGGCGGTGACGTTCGTGAAGGGCGAGCGGGTGATGCTGTTCCTGCGCCGGCGGCTGCCGGGGGCGCCGCTCTCGGCGGGAATTGCGGCGGCGCCGCCTGCGCCGGATCCGGCGCACGACTACGTGGTGCAGGTGGGGGGCGGGGCGAGGTTGGGGGGCCGGCTGGGCTGGGGAGCGCACGTGGAAGGCGTGATGGCGGACGAGCCGACAGGCCCCGCGGCGGTGCGGAGGATCGTGGCCCTGCATGCGCCCGCGCCGGACGTGCGCGGGCTCCGTGCGACGCTCTGGACGGAGCCGGCGGCCGTGCGGCGCGGCGAGGGGATTCCCGCGCTCGTGACCTGGCGCAACGTGAGCGGCCGCCCGATCCGCCTGGAGACGAAGGGGCTGTTGCGCGACGGGCTCGTCGTCCGCGCCGCGGCGGGGAGGGTCGGGGCGAGGGCGCGTGGCGACGTGGCAAGCGGCACGGCCTCGATCGAATCGGAGGACGACGGGGAGCCCCGCGAGGCGCCCATCCTCGGTGGGTCGGAGCACGAGCTGAAGGAAGACGAGGCGCGGTACGACGGGCGACGAGCGCCGGTGCTGCCGGACGAAGTGGTTCTGGCGCCGGGCGCGGAATACGCGATCGCGCTGGTGCTGCCAGTCGACGCGGCGCGCCGGCCCGAGGGCGATCGAGCCTGGGCGAGCGGCAGGTCGGGTTGGCCGGAATGGAGAGCGCGCCTCGCGGGGGAAGACCTCGGCGGTCCTGTGCGGGTGGCGGTCCCGTTCCCGCCCGATCTGGTGGGCCGAGCACGCTGGGCCGGTGGCGGCGTGGGGCGCTTTCTCTTGGCGGTGCGCTGGGTGATCGCGGACGCGCCGGGCGCGCCGGGTGCGCGGGCCGAACGTTGGAGCGGGGTCGTGACCAGCAACCGGGTCTCCGTGCTCGTGCGGTAGCAGGCGCGGCGCTGGACGGTGCACGATTTCTTGCCTGCGGTCGGCGGCGGGCGAGGATGGGCCGATGGGGATGGACAAGGGTTGGCTGGTGGCGCAGCTGATGGAGCGTTTGCGCCGGTCGGCGGACGTGGCGGCGGAGGCGGGCGAGGCGGCGGCCTTGGAGGCGCGCGAAGGGGCCACGCCGGCGGAGCGTCGGGAGGACGCGCGCACGGCGCTGGAGTTCGGCGGGCTGGCGCGCGGGCAGGCGCGGCGCGCGCAATGCACGCGCGACGAGATCGACGTGCTGGCTCGCTTCCGCCCGGCGCCGCTGGCGCAAGGGGCGCGCGTGGCGC
>DASYRF010000273.1:0-4599 GCA_036004705.1 Myxococcota bacterium | reverse complement strand
GGCGCGCGTGCGGGTCGACGACGGCGCCGGACTGGAGGTGCGGCGCGGCGGCGCCGCGGCGGAAACCGGGGAAGGAGGCGCGACGGGCGGCGCGCCGTTCATGCTCCACGACGCCGCCGGGGGCGAGGCGCTGTGCGCCGTCGAGTTCGTGCGCGCGCACGGCTGGACGGCGGTGCGCACCAGCGACGGGCTGACGCCGTTCGAGGCGGGGGTCGAGCAGCTCGGCGACATGCTGGTCGTGAACGTCGCCCCCGGCTGCGAGTACTTCCGCGTCAGCGGCGACGACGGCGCGTCGCTGCGCTGCTCCTTCTGCGCCTACGGCCGATTCGACAAGCGGTCGCTGGCGCTGGGGCAGGAGGGCGGACGCAACGCGCTGCCGGCGGCGACGCCGGCGCGGCTCGCCGAAGTGCTGCGCGCGGCGGTGGCCGGCGGCGGGGAGGCGCACCACGTCTACTTGACCGGCGGCTCGCTGCTGTCGCCGGCCGAAGAAGCGGAACGTTTCTTGCCGCTCGTCGAAGCGGTTCGCGCCGCGGTCGGCGATCGCCTGCGCGTCACCGTCGGCTCGGGCGCGGTCGACCCGCAGGACTCGCGCCGCTATCGCGACGCCGGCGCCGACAGCGCCTGTTACAACCTCGAGACGTGGGACGCCGCCACGTTCCGCGCCGCCTGCCCGGGCAAGCACCGCTACGTCGGGCGCGAGCGCTGGATCGACGGTCTGCTCGGCGCGGTCGAGGTCTTCGGGCGCGGCAACGTCGGGTCGGCGTTCGTGGCCGGGCTGGAGCTGCGGCCGCCGGCGCCGGGGATGACGGCGCCGCAGATGATCGAGAGCATCCTCGAAGGGGCGGGCTTCCTGCTCGACCGCGGCGTGGTGCCGCTCTACTCGCCGCTGTGGCCGGTGGACGGAACCGCCTACGGTCCGCGCGACGGCATCACGCCCGAGCAGTACCTGACCCTGGAGCGCGCGGTCTACGGCCTGCGCGCCGCGCGCCGTTTTCCCGTGCCCGGCTGGCTCATCTGCCCGGGTTGCTCCTACATGCTGCTGGAGGTGGACTTCGACCGGGCGTTTGGTTTGTCCGCCTCGCAGGAGGGCGCATGAGCCGGAGCGGTCGAGCGCCGGCGCCCCGGCGGGCCGCGCTGGTCGTGGTGGTGCTGCTCGCGGCGGCGCCGGCGGCCGCCCAGGCTGGAAGCGCCTCCAACGGCCCCATCGTTCTCACACCCGCGTTCGATTTCGAGCGCTTCGCGCCCACGCCCGATCCGCGCGGCGTCTCGGTGGTGGAAAGCGCGCGCACGCTGGGGCTGCTGAATTACTCGGTGGGATTCGTCCTCGGTTACGAGCACGCGCCGCTGCGGCTGTGTGCACCCGCGGCGACCACCGCCGCCTGTTACGCGATCGGCGACGCCGTCTCCGGCCGGTTCGCCGTGAACGTCCTGGCGGCCATCGGCTTCGGACCCGCGGAGCTGCGCCTCGTCGCGCCGTTCGTGCTCTGGCAGGGCACCGACTTCATGCCGTCCGAGGGGATGGCGGCGCTGGCGGCACGCGGCGCCGGTGACCTGCGGCCAGGAGTGAAGGTCCGGCTCTACGACAAAGGCGGCGCGCTGGCGCTGGCGTTGCTGGCGACCGCCACCGTTCCGCCGGGTGGCGACGGCGCCAACTTCATCGGCGACACCGGCGTCACCGTCGAGCCGCGCTTGTTGCTCGACCTGCGCGTCAATCGCCTCGCGGCCGCCGTGACGTTCGGCTACCGCTGGCGGCAGAAGGTCGCCAGCTTCGCCAACCTCTACCTGGACGACGAGCTGGTCTGGTCGGCGGGCGCCGAGTACTGGCTCATGGAGGAGCGGCTCGCAGTCGGGCTGGCCGCCTGGGGCGCGATCGGGCTCTTCGGCGAGCCGACCGGCATGCTCCCCGACGTGACCCACATCGCGCCGGGCCCGGAGGAGCGGCCCATCGAGGCGGCCGCCAGCGTGCGCTTCTGGATCACGCGCAACCTGGCGGTGGAAGCGGGCGGCGGCCCGGGCATCTCCAGCGGCTACGGCACGCCGTCGTTCCGCCTCTTCGCGGGCGCGCGCTGGGCGCACCTCGTCAAGGACGGCGACGGCGACGGCATCGACGACGCCGCCGACGCCTGCCCGACCCGCGCCGAGGACCCCGACGACTTCGAGGACAAGGACGGTTGCCCCGACCTCGACAACGATCACGACGGCATCCTCGACAGCAAGGACGGCTGCCCGCTCGATCCGGAGGACTTCGACGGGTACGGCGACGAGGACGGCTGCCCGGAGGCGGACAACGACAAGGACGGCATCGCCGACGAGGCCGACCGCTGCCCGGCGGTGGCGGAGGACATGGACGGCTTCGAGGACGCCGACGGCTGTCCCGACGTCGACAACGACAAAGACGGCATCCGCGATACCGCCGACAAGTGCCCGCTGGAGGCCGAGGATCTGGACGGCGTGATGGACGACGACGGCTGTCCCGAGACCGACAACGACGCGGACGGCGTCCTCGACGACGTCGATCGCTGCCCCATCACGCCGGAGGACAAGGACGGGTTCGAGGACGCGGACGGATGTCCCGAGCCCGACAACGACAAGGACGGCCTGGTCGACGCGCGCGACAAGTGCCCCGACGAGCCGGAGACGTTCAACGGCATCGACGACGAGGACGGCTGCCCCGACAAGGGCAAGACGCTGGTGAGGCTGACCAGCGAGAAGATCGAGATCACCGACAAGATCTTCTTCGCCACCAGCAAGGCGACGATCAAGAAGGTGAGCTTCCCCATCCTCGACGCGGTGGCGTCGATGATGAAGCTGCACGCGGAGATCAAAGTGCTGCGCGTGGAGGGGCACACCGACGACGTTGCGGACGACGCCTTGAACCTCAAGCTGTCGAAGGCGCGGGCGGAGTCGGTGCGCGACTACCTGGTGAAAGCGGGCGTCGAGCCGGGGCGGCTGCTGGCGGAGGGCTACGGCGAAACGCGCCCGCTGGATGCGGCGAAGACGAAGGCGGCGCGCGCGCTGAACCGGCGCGTGGAGTTCGTGATCGTCGACATGGAGAAGCCGGGGGAGGACGCCGGCGGCGGCACCGGCGCGGCGCCGGCCGCGGCGCCAGAGCCGACCCCCGTTCGGATCGACGTTCCGCTGGCGCCGGTGGGCTCGGCGACGCCTCCGCCGGGTGACGCGCCGTTGCCGCCCTCCGGCGGGTTGCTCGACGCGCCGTCCTTCGACGAGCCTGCCGAGTCGGCGGCGGCCGGGGCGCCGGCGGACGAGGACGCGCCGGTCAAGGGCAAGAAGGGCAAGAAGGCGAAGAAGCCGAAGAAGCCCAAGAAGAAGAAGAAGAAGGTGGGACCTGACGGCGAGTAGCGCGCGGGCGCCGCGGCGCCCGCGTCTTGCGGCTCGACTCGGAATCAGAGAACGTGAAGAAACCGGAGGGGCTTCGATGTGCGGTGCCTCCGCGGCCGTCGAGGAGCTTTCGAGCGCCGAGTAGACTGAGCCGGCTCCGGCCTGCGGCGCGGGGCCGGCTCAGCGCGCGGCGCTGACGATGGTGTGCACCATGGGCGCGGGCAGGCGCCGGACGTGCGCGCCGCTGAAGCCGGCTTCCTCCAGCCAGCCGACGTGATCGACGTCAGCATGGCAGCCACCACGCTCGCTCACGAGCAGCATGTTGAGGGCGAAGAGCGCCGCGAAGGGCGGACCCGTGCGGGTGGCGTCGCGCATCACGTCCACTAGGTGCGCCTCGCCGCCGGGCAGCAGCGCCGCGTGCAGGCGGCGCAGCAGCACCCGGCAGGCGTCGGGGGGCTCGCGGTGGAGCAGTCCACTGACCAGCGCGGCGTCGTATCCGGTTCCGAGGTCCTCCGCCAGCACGTCGCACGTAACGAAACGCACGCGGTCGGCGAGTCCCTGCTCGGCGATGAGCGTGCGGCCGACCTCGGCGACCGGGCCCAGCTCCAGCACCGTCGCGCGCAGGCCGGGCGTCCGCCGGCACAGGATCGCCGCCAGCGTTCCGGGGCCACCGCCGACATCGACCAGATGCGTCCGCCCCGCCAGGTCCATCGCGCCGGCGATGGCGTGGCCCATCCCGAGGGCCCTCTGGTGCATGCTCTCGACGAACGCGCGCGTGCGCGCCGGATCCTGGCCGAGATAGGTGGGCGAGGGCACGACGGGGCCGTCGTTGCGCACGGCGTCGGCGAGGCGCGCCCATGCGCCGAACAGCTCGGCGTTGTAGCGGAGCGCGCCGGCGAGCGAACCGGGCTTGCCCGGCACGAGCAGCGCCGCGGCCGCCGCCGAGTTGCGGTAGCGCGCGCCCTCTGCGCCGCGCGCCGCGGCGGCACTCGCCCCCTCGCCGCGAGGGGGCGAGCCGTCGTCCTTGTCCAGCAGGCCGAGCGCCGCGAGCGCATCGAGCAAGGCGCGCAGCCGCCCGACCGGGAGACCGGTGCGGGCCGCCAGGGCCGGGGCGTCGGCGGGGTCGGCGTCGAGCGCCGCGAACACGCCCAGCTCGGCACCCGCGAGGAGCGCGGCCGCGCTCCAGTGCGCGTTGGCCAGGTCGAGCACGCGCGCGGAGTCGGCTGCGCTCACGGCACTGGCGCCTTCGAGAAGACGACT
>DASYRF010000272.1:0-37475 GCA_036004705.1 Myxococcota bacterium | reverse complement strand
AGCTTCTCGCGCAGCACCGCCGCCGCCCGCACCAGCCACTCGGCTCGCAGCCGCGCGTCGGTCTCCTGCGCTCCCAGTCGCGCCAGCACCTCCGCCAGCTCTTCCCAGCGCTGGAGGGCGGGGAAGACGTCCGACGCCAGCCGCAGCGCATCGAGCGCGTCGGGGGCCACACCGAGTGCCTCCGCGAGCAGTTTGCCGGCGGCGGCCGGATCGGCGAGCCGCCGGAAGCGCATCGCTGCCGCGGCACACAGCTGCGCCGCGCGCGCCGCCGCGTCCTTGGTCAGGCGCGCCAGCCGCTCGCGCATCTCGGCCGCCTCCGGCCACGAGGCGCGTTTCTCCAGAAGACGCCCCAGCTCCTCCAGAAGCGCCTCGTCGTCGGGCGCGAGCGCGAGCGCCGCGGTGAGATGCGCGACCTCCTCGTCGGCGGAGCCGCGGGTGTGCGCGACCGCCGCCAGCCTGCGCCGCACCGCCGCCCGCTCGGCGCGCGTGTCGCCGCCCTGCCCCGCCAGCACCTCGTCGAGCCGCTCCAGTGCCTCGTTCGCCTCGGCAAAGCGGCCTGCCGCCGAGAGCGTCTCCGCCAGCGGCGCCAGCACCGCTCGCTCCAGCCCGAGCGCGGCGGCGCGCCGATAGGAGTCCGCCGACGCGGCGGCCTCGCCCTCGCGGCCCCGCAACAGCTCGGCGCGCTCGCGCCACGCTTCCGCCGCGCCGGCGCGGTCCCCGGCCGCCTCGCGCGCCGCCGCGAGATCGGGCAGCACCGCCGCCAGCGCCGCCGCATCCTCGAGTGTACGGTGCAGATCCGCCTGCCGCTGCAGCGACGGCAGGTGGCCCGGCTGCTCTTCGATCGCCCGGCGGAACCAACCCAGCGCACCGCCTGGGTCACCCAGCTCGTCCGCCTGCAGCGTCCCCAGCGCCCAAGCCATCTCGGCGCGCTCGGCGGCGACGCTCGCGGACTCCAGCATGCGCTGGTAGCAGTCGCGCAGGCGCACCCAGTCGCGGCGTGCGCGGTGCATCTCCGCCTCGGCCCTCCACGCCGCCTGGCCCGCACCCGCCGCCGCCGCGGCGTGGTAGGCCTCGGCGGCGCGGTCGGGCGCGCCCGCCTTCTCCCAGAGCTCGCCGGCGCGCAGGTGCAAGCGCGCCGCGACCGCCGCGTCAGCCTCCAGCCGCGCGCGCTGCGCCGTCACCGTCGCGGCCTCGTCCCAGGCGGCGTGGGCCTCGTGCAGCCCTGCCAGCACCTCCAACGCGCCACGGTCGTCCGGCGCCAGCGCCACCACCGCGCGCAGGTGCGCCTCGGCCTCCAGAGCATCGTCGAGCGGTCCGCGGTAGATGTCCGCGAGCGAGCGGCGCGCCGCCAGCGCCAACACGCGTAGCGCCGGGTCGCGGCGCGTGGCCTCCACGACGAGCTCGTAGTCGGCGGCAGCCTCCTCGACCCGTCCCGCCTGCACCTCCAGCTGCGCCAGCGCCGCGCGCGCCGGCGCGTCGTCGGAGCGCGCCGCCAACGCCGCGCGGAAGCGCGCCTCGGCCCCCGCGGCGTCGCCGCTGCTCAGCAATATCTCCCCGGCGCGCCGCTGCAGGGCCGCCGTGCGCGCCGCCCCACCCGTGCCCGCCGTCGCCGCCGCCCCGCCGCTCTCTCCGGCGCTGGCCTCCGCCGCCGCCCCCAACGCCCGATCGATCGCTCGCACCGCCCGGTCGCCCTCTCCCGCTTCGACGAACGTGTCGGCCAACCCCGCCAGCGCTTCGACGTTCTCCGGGTCCAGCCGCAACGCGCGCTCGAAGTGCGCGCGCGCGCCCTTCGGGTCGCCCAGCTTCTCGCCCAGCACGCGGCCCAGGTCGATGAGCCGCTCCACCTGGCGGCTGCGGTCGGGCTCGTCGGCCGCCAGCCGCCGCGCCACCGCCGCGTAGCGCTTCCACTCGCCGCGCGCGGCGAAGATCCGGCGCGCCGCCTCCATCGCCGGAAGATGGTGCCGCTTCAGCAGCAGCGCCGCCTCCAAGAACTTGATGGCGCGGTCCGGTTGGCTGGCCGCCAGCGCCTCGCCCAGCAGCGTCTGCGCGGCGACGACGTCCTCCTCCTCGCCCCGCGCCGAGGCGCCGCTGATGATCTGCTCCAGCACCGACACCGCCTCGGCGAGCGCGCCTTCCTTGAGGGCGATGGCCGCCAGCGCCTCGCGCACGCCCGCCACTTCGGCGCCCGAGGCGAGCACGCGCTCGCACAGGGCACGCGCCTCGCGGAAGGCGTGCGGATCCGCCGCCAGCAGCTGCACCACGCGGCGCAGCGCCAGGCCTGACCCCGGCCCGTCGGCGCCCGCCGCCGCCGCCGCGCGATATGCCCCCAGCGCCGCCGGAATGTCGCCGCGCACGAGCAGCGCCTCCGCCTCGGCCAGCTCGCGCACCGCTTCGCGGACCAGCAGCCCCTCCTCACCACCCACGCCCGCCACGGGCGGGACGCGGCCGTCGTCCACCGCGTAGATGGCGCGCACCGCGCCGCCGCGCGAGCTCAGCTCCCAAAGCCGCGTGCGGCGCGTGTCCGGCAGCTTCCAGCCGAGCGGCGGCAGCAGCCCGAGCAGCAGCCCGCGCAGCGGATCGAACGTCTCCAGCACGGCCACGCCGTCGGGGTCCGGGTCGCCGGGCTTACGACCCGCCAGGAGGCGAAGGAGCGTGGCCGCCACCAGCGGGGCCGGCACCGGGACCCAGCCGTAGAGACGAAGGTCGTGTACGACGACGTCGATGTCGTGCGCCGCGCCGTGATCGCTCGGCAGCAGGGCGACGCGCCCGGTAAAGCTGGCGCTATCCGGCCCCACCTCGACCCGCCCCGCGACGGACACAGCGCCATCCTCGAAGCGTAGGTGAACGTCGGGGATGCCGTAGCGGGCCGCCTCGCGCTCGGCGAGCAGCGACTCGATGGCGCGCTCGTTGGCGGACAGCTCAACGAGCCTGAGCCCGCTGCGGCGGTCGCGGAACTGGTCGGCGCCGCCCGACAGGTCGATGGGGAACGTGACGTCGGGGATCTCCAGCTCGAGCCGATCGACGTCCCAGCGCCCCGCGACGCGCCGCCCCTGCAGCACGGCCAAGGCCCTTCCCCCCGCAAAGCTCAGCCCGAACCCGCCGCGGCCCATTGCCGGGCGAGGATAACACCTCAGCCCCCGCCCTCACGAACGGGCGGGCGCGGATCGGGGCGGCGCACTCACGGCTCGTCGCCCAGCCGCACGGGGCGCGTCGGGTCCCGGATCCACTCGCTCCAGGAGCCGGGGTAGAGCCGCGCCGCTCCGAGGCCCGCCGCTTCCAGCGCGAGAAGCAGGTGGCAGGCCGTGACGCCGGAGCCACAGTAGGCGACGACTTCGGCCGGCGGACGGCCGGCGAGGAGGGCCGCGAAGCGTGCGCGTAGCGCGTCCGGCGGGAGCAAACGGCCGTCGGGGGCGAGGCTCTCCTTGAACGGCGCGCTCAGCGCGCCGGGGATGTGGCCGGCGCGAGCGTCGACGGGCTCCGTCTCGCCGCGGTAGCGCGGGCCGTCGCGCGCGTCGAGCAGGCGCCAAGCCACTGGCGAGTGCGACGCGATCTCGGCGGCCGTCACGACAGGACGATGGCCGGGGGAGCCGTCGAAGTCGCCCGGCGGCGGCGCGACCGCGGGGCCGCTCTGCAATGCGCCCCCGGCGGCGAGCCACGCGGGCAGGCCGCCGTCGAGCACGTACGCCGCCGCGTGGCCGTGGTCGGCGAGCAGCCACCACAGACGCGCCGCCCAGGCGCCACCCGAGGCGTCGTAGGCCACCACCGCGCCGTCGCGCGAAATCCCCCAGGCGCGGCACCGCGAGACGAACGTAGCGCTGTCCGGAAGCGGGTGGCGCCCGCTCGCGGGCGTCGCGGGCCCGGAGAGATCGCCGTCCAGGGAGGCGAACAGCGCACCCGGGACGTGGCCCGCTTCGAACGCGCGGCGCCCGGCGCCGGGGTCCGCCAGATCGTGCCGGCAGTCCACGACGCGCCAGCGCGGATCGCCCAGGTGCGTCGCGAGCTCCGAGGCCGACACGAGCACGTGCGTCATAGGCGCGTCATGAGTCTCGACGTGGCCGGCGCGCTCAGTCGTTGGCGATGACGCGGGCGGGGTGATCGCGGCGCGCGGGACTGACCGGGACGGGGTAGTCGAGCGTGAAGCACGCGTCGCAGTAGCCGCTGGGTCCGTCCACCGCGCGCATCATGCCGTCGCGCGACAGATAGCCGAGCGTGTCGCAGCCGAGATAACGCGAGATCTCATCGACCGACTGGTTGGCGGCGATGAGCTCCTCGCGCGTGGGCGTGTCGATGCCGTAGAAGCACGGACCGACCGTTGGTGGCGACGAGACGCGCACGTGCACTTCGCGCGCGCCGGCGTCGCGCAGCATCTTCACGATCTTCCGCGACGTCGTCCCGCGCACGATGGAGTCGTCGACGACGACCACTCGTTGCCCGCTCAGCACCTCGCGCACCGCGTTCAGCTTCAGCTTCACGCCGAAGTGACGGATCGCCTGGCGCGGCTCTATGAACGTCCGCCCGATGTAGTGCGAGCGCACGAGCCCAACTTCGTAGGGCACGCCCGACTCCTGTGCGTAGCCGATAGCGGCCGGCACGCCGCTGTCAGGCACGGCGATGACCATGTCCGCCGCCACCGGGTGCTCACGCGCCAGCGCGCGACCCATCTTCTTGCGCGCCTCGTAGACGGGCTGCCCTTCGACCACGCTATCGGGCCGGGCGAAGTAGACCAGCTCGAACACGCAGAACCGGTTCGTCTTCGCCGGCGCCGCGACGCCTTCCTCCGGCGACGACGGCAGCGACGACGGCGATGGCGACGCCGGCGCCGATGCCGAACCCGACGCCGATGCCGGCGCCGACGCCGACGCCGACGGCCACGCCGATCCCGACGCCGACAGCGATGCAGCGGGCGACCGCGACGGCGGCGGGCCCAACACGCGCGAGCGCAGCCCGCGCGCGTCGACCTCCAGCAGCTCGCCCGGCGCCAGCGTGCGGACGTAGTCCGCCCCCACCAGGTCGAACGCGCACGTCTCCGACGCCAGCACCACCGCGTGGCCCAACTTCCCCAGCACCAGCGGCCGGAACCCCAGCGGGTCGCGCACCGCGATGACCTGGCCCTCGGTCATGAACAACAGCGAATAGGCGCCGCTGACAATGTCCAGCGCCGCGACGATCCGGTCGGCCGGGTCGCGCCCATGCGACTGCGCCACCAGGTGCACGAGGCACTCGGTGTCGCTCGTGGACTGGAAGATCGCGCCGCGCTTCTCCAGCGACTCGCGCACTTCCTCGGCGTTGACGAGGTTTCCGTTGTGCGCCACCGCGAGTGATCCTCCGGCATACTCGACGGCGATCGGCTGCGCGTTCTTCAAGAGCGACGAACCGTGCGTCGCATAGCGCACGTGCCCGATGGCGATCTCCCCGGGAAGCTGCGCGAGCGTCTCGTTGTCGAAGGCCTCGCCCACCAGCCCCATCGCGCGGTGTGCATGCAGGACCTTGCCGTCGCTCGACACGATCCCGCACGACTCCTGCCCGCGGTGCTGCAGCGCGTGCAGCCCCAGATACGTCAGGTTCGCCGCCTCTGGATGGCCGAACACGGCGAACAGGCCGCACTCGTCTCGAAAATGATCGTCGCCGTCGTCGCTCCAGCTTCGGGGGCCCATCACGGCTCCAGTGTAGCCGGTTTGGCGACGCTCCCCCGCCCCGCGAAGACGGCGCGCTCGAACCCCTGCTCCCAGACGGCGCACAGCTCCGCCAGCGCCACGCGGGCGATGCCGACGATTTCCAGCGCGTCGCCGCCCGTGGCCCCCAGAGCGCACACCGGCACCTTGGCCGTCCCGGCGGCACGGAAGATCGCGTCCTTGCAGTCCACCTCCGCCGCCACCACGACGCGCGACGGCTGCTCGCCGAAAAGACGCACGTCCACGCGCCGCCCACCGCCCGCCCCTGGCAGCGAGACCTTCATCCCCAGCGGCTCGCGCCCCGCCACGCACATCTCGGCCAGCGCCAGCCCCAGTCCGCCCTCCGCCACGTCGTGCGCCGCCACCACCAGACGCTCGCGCACCAGCTTGCGCACGAGCTCCTGCATGGCCCGCTCCAGCACCCAATCGATCGCCGGCGGGCGCCCTGCCCCGCCCCCCGCGGGCCCGCGCTTCCAGCGCAGGTACTCCGACGCCGCCAGCCCGTCCGGGGACGCTGCCTCCGGACCGACCGGCGGAGGGCCGAGCAGCAGCAGCTCCAGCCCCGCCGCACGCGGCGCCGTCCATACGCGCGGCGTGCGCGTCGGCATGACGCCCACGAGCCCAATCATCGGCGTCGGCAGGATCGGCCGCCCGTCGGTCTCGTTGTAGAAGCTCACGTTCCCCGACACGACCGGAATGCCCAGCGCGTTGCACGCCTCGGCGATGCCGTCGACGGCCTCGGAGAACTGCCACATCACTTCGGGGCGCTCGGGACTCGCGAAGTTCAAGCAGTCGGTCAGCGCCAGCGGCTCCGCCCCGACGCAGCTGACGTTGCGTGCCGCCTCCGCCACCGCCGCCGCGGCGCCGCGCCGCGGGTCGAGCCCGCACCAGCGCGCGTTGCAATCGATGCTCATCGCCAGCGACATCCCGGCCGGGCCGCGCCCGTCCAGCGCCATCACGCGCATCACCGCCGCCTCGCCGTCGCCGGGCCGCACCGCCGTGGCGAGCCGCACCATGTGGTCGTACTGCCGCCACACCCAGCGCTTCGACGCCAGCGACGGTGACCCCAGCAATGCCGACAGCGCCTCGGCCGCCTCCTTGCGCGAGCCGATGTCCGCCGGCGCCTCGTATCGCCAGCGCGCTTGCAGCGCCGCGGACGGCCCTGCCGCCAGCGGCCGCTCGTCGTCCGGCCCGTACTTCGGCGCCTCCTCGGAAATGGGCCCGACCGGGAGGTCAGCCACCACCTCGCCCTCCATGCTCACCACCAGCCGCCCGGTTCCGGTCACCACGCCGATGGGCACCGCGTCGAGGTCCCACTTGGCGAAGATGGCCATCAGCGCGCCCTCGCGCCCGGCGCGCGCCACCAGCAACATCCGCTCCTGGCTTTCGCTCAGCAGGATCTCGTAGGGCGTCATGCCGGGCTCGCGCACCGGCACTTTCTCCAGCCAGAGCTCCAGCCCGTTGCCAGCGCGGCCCGCCATCTCCACGGACGACGACGTCAACCCGGCCGCGCCCATGTCCTGGATGCCGACCACCGCCTCCGACGCCATCGCCTCCAGGCATGCCTCCAGCAGCAGCTTCTCGGTGAACGGGTCGCCCACCTGCACCGTCGGCCGCTTCGACTCCTCGCCGCTGGTGAACTCTTCGCTGGCCATCGTGGCGCCGTGAATTCCGTCGCGGCCGGTCTTGGCGCCGACGTAGAGGACCGGGTTCCCCACGCCGGCCGCCTTGCCGCGGAACAGACGGTCCTGGCGGGCGATGCCCAGGGCGAAGGCGTTGACCAGGATGTTGCCGTCGTAGGACTCGTCGAAGGCGACTTCGCCGCCGACGGTGGGCACGCCGAAGCAGTTGCCGTAGTGACCGATGCCGCGCACCACGCCTTCCACCAGCGTAGCGGTGCGCGGGTGCGACGGGTCGCCGAAGCGGAGGCTGTTCATGGCGGCGATCGGACGCGCGCCCATGGTGAAGACGTCGCGCAGGATGCCGCCCACGCCCGTGGCCGCGCCCTGGAACGGCTCGATGAAGGACGGGTGGTTGTGCGATTCCATCTTGAAGACGGCGCACAGCCCGCCACCGATGTCGACGGCGCCCGCGTTCTCGCCGGGCCCTTGCACGACCTTGCGTCCCTTCGTGGGCAGCCGCGTCAGGTGGTGTCGCGAGCTCTTGTAGGAGCAGTGCTCGCTCCACATCGCCGAGAAGATGCCGAGCTCCGTGTACGTGGGCGGGCGCCCGACGATGGCGAGCAGCCTCTCCCATTCGCGCGCGCTCAGGCCGTGCGCCGCGGCCAGCGCGGCGTCGACGGCCGGCTCGTGGCGGCGCTCGCTCACGGCCGCCTCGCCACCATCTCGAGCGACGAGCGAAGCGTCTCGAACAGGAGCCGCCCGTCGCCGCGTCCCTCGGGCGAGAGGATGGGCTCGCTGGAACGCTCGGGATGCGGCATCAGGCCCACGACGTTGCCGCGCTCGTTGCAGATGCCGGCGACGTCGGCGACGGCGCCGTTGGGGTTGTGGCCGGCCGCGTAGCGAAAGACGATCTGCTCCTCGGCGTCGAGCCGCTCCAGCGTGCGCGGATCGGCCTGGAAGCGGCCCTCGCCGTGGGCGACCGGCATGACGAGCTGCGCGCCCGCCTGCGCGCGGGTGAAGGGCGTTTCGCGGCCGCCGACCTCGACCAGCACGTCGCCGCAGACGAAGCGCAACGACTCGTTGACGGTGAGGGCGCCGGGCAAGAGGCCCACCTCGGTGAGGATCTGAAAGCCGTTGCAGATGCCGAGCACGGGCCCGCCCGCGTCGGCGAAGCGGCGCACGCCTTCCATCACCTTGGAGAACTTGGCGATGGCGCCGCAGCGCAGGTAATCACCGAAGGAGAAGCCACCGGGCAAGACGACGGCGTCGAGCCCGCGCGGCAGGGGATCCTTGTGCCAGCAGGAGATCGCGTCCATGTCGACGACGTTCGCGAGGACGTGGCGCGCGTCGTCGTCGCAGTTGCTGCCAGGGAAGACGACCACGCCGACGCGGAACATGGGAGCCCCTGTATAGAGGCCCGCGGCGCGCGGTTCAAGGGGGACCCGAGCGTGCGCGCGGCGGAGCCCCGCCGCGCGGCGCGGCGCGCCGTGCTGGCGCCGACGTAAGCTTTCCGCTAGCCTCCGTGCCCATCCCGCGGGGGAACATGCTCGAAGCGGCCCTCCAGTACCTGCGTTGCCCCGCCTGCAAGGGCGAGCTATCGGTGCGCGCCGATCGCACGCGCGCCGGCGAGGTCGAGGAGGGGGCGCTGCGCTGCGGCGGATGCGGCGCCGAGTATCCGGTGACGCGCGGCGTGCCACGCTTGCTGCGCGACACGGCCGACGCGTTCAACGTCGAGACGGTACGCCGCTTCGAGTGGCAGTGGCGGCGCTTCAACCAGGCGCAGCTGGAGCTGGCGCCGCGCCTGCGCGAGCTGTTCCTGGAATGGGTGCGCCCGCTGCAACGCGAGTCTTTCACCGGCAAGGTCGTGCTCGACGCCGGCTGCGGGATGGGACGCTGGACGCTGCAGGCGGCGGGGATGCGCGCCAAGGACGTCGTGGCGCTCGACCTCGGCGGCAGCGTAGACATCGCCTACGCGAACACGGCGCACCTCGACAACGTACACGTCGTGCAGGGCGACATCATGGAGCTGCCGGTGGCGCCGGTGTTCGACGTCATCTGCTGCATCGGCGTGCTGCACCACATGCCTGACCCCGGGGCGGCGTTCGCGTCGCTGGCGCGGATGCTCGCGCCGGGCGGGACGATCTCGGCGTGGGTGTACGGGCGCGAGAACAACGGCTGGCTGCTCGCGACCGTCGACCGGCTGCGTTCCACGGTGACGAGCCGGCTGCCGGGGCGCGTGCTGTATGCGCTATCCACGGCGCTCAGCGCGGGGGTGTACGCGGCCACGCACTGGGTGTACGCGGGCGAGCGCGGCGAGCGCCTTCCCTATGGCGAGTACATGCGCTATCTCGGAAACTACGGGTTCGACACGATCAACAACATCGTGTTCGACCAGCTCACCCCCGGAATCGCGCACTACTTGCCGCGCGAAGAGGTCGAGCGGTGGCTCGCCGACGCAGACTTCGCCGAAAGCGGGCTCATCCATCGCAACGGCAACAGCTGGCTGCTCTGGGGGACGCGTCAGGGCGCAGCGGTGGGAGCCGCGTCGCTTTCCCGGGGTTCGGGCGCAGGCGTCACTGCGGCGGGGGCCGTTTCGCCGGCCGTTGCGGCGGGCGCGAGGGTGCCGCGTGGCGGATAGGCGAGGACGATCCAGCGGTCGTCCTCGTAGAGCGTGGTGAAGCTCCGGCGCGCCTCCGTGAGCGTCCGAGGGATTTCGACCCGCTTGCCGCCCTTCTTCTTGCCGGGACCGCGGAAGACGAGCACGTGGTCGAAGAACGCGACGTTGCGCGCGTCGAGCGGATTGGAGTTCGTCTTGTAGACGGGCGTGGCCTCGGGGCTCAGGTAGCGCACCGGTACGCCGGCCGTCTTGGCGAACGTGTTCGAGACGATGCCGCCGCGGCGCACCATCGCGTAGGCGCCCACGTGCAGGAACGGCTCCAGCTGGGCGACGTCGCTGCCGCGGCCGTACTCGAGCACCAGCGTGGCCGAGCCCATCGGCAGCGCCGCCAGCGCGGCGTCGAGGTTCCCCACCTCGCGATCGAAGCGTCGATACTCGGCCTGCATGATGGACGCGAGCCAGACGGTGAGCGCCACGGCGCCGAGGCCAAACGCCGCCGCCACGCGCTCGGTGCGGAAGCGAGGCAGCAGCGCCCACAGCAGCAGCGCCAGAGGAAGGAAGCGCGGGCTGATGTAGAAGAGGCCTTTCATGGAGGAGGGCATGTAGAGGAAGGCGGCGACCGTCACGCCGAGCAGCGCCTCGAGTCGGAAGGCGTGCAGCGCGGCGCGCCAGCCGTGAACCTCGGCTTCGGTACGGCGCAGCACCACGGCGGCCGTGGCGAGCAGCGCCCAGGAGACGAACACCACGCGGTCCTTCATGTCCTTCACCGTGGACAGCACGGTGCGGAAGAAGTGCAGCACCACCTCCTTGAAGTCGCGGTAGGTCAGCCCGAGCGCACCCAGCCGCCCGTAGCTCTGGTCGACGCCGGAAGCGCGCACCGCCTCGTCGGCCGGCGGCGGCAACACGAGCGTGCTGACCAGCCAGGGCAGAAAGAGAACGCCGACGACGACGGCGAGCGGCAGGAGCCGCCAGGCGCGCTCGCGCCAGTCCTTGGGCGCGCTGTGGCACAGCACGAGCACGCCCACGGTCGCCACCAGCAGCACGAAGATCTGATGATGCGTGAAGAACGTGGCGACGTAGAGCGCGCCGGCGCCTACGGCGCGACGCCGCGAGGGCGCCGCCAGCAGGCGCTCCGTGGCGGCGAGCGCCCATAGCCACAGCGGCACGCCCATGCAGAAGCTGATGAAGCCGTAGTGCAAGTTGGTGTTGTAGAGCGTCGGCGCGACCAGCAGACCGATCCACGGGCTGCGGTCGTAGGCGCGGCAAAGGCTGGCCGCCGCCAGCAGCGTGGCGGCGAAGACCACGGCGAGCTGCAGGCGCGCCGCGACCTCCAGCGGGACCAGCAGCGAGAGCGCCGCCAGCGTCGCGTACTGCATCCAGTAGCTCGACAGCTCCAGCCATTGCACCACGAAGAAGCGATCGAACCCCCAGGCCGGGTCGCGCCCGTGGCGGATGACGGACGCCAACGCCAGGTGCTGCGGCCAATCCTGGAAGGGGAGCCAGCGTGCGGCGAAGAGCGGCACCGCCAGGGCGACCGCCGCGGCGACGTAGGCCGCCAGCAGCAGCGGGCGCGCACGCACGGCGCCCCAGATCGCGCGCGCCGCCCCGCGCCAGTCCAAGCTACGCGACAATCTCGTAGCGGAAGTCCTCGATCACCGGGTTGGCCAGCAGCTTCTGGCACATCTGCTTGAGGCGCTCGCCGGCCTGGGCGCGGTCCACCACGCCGTCGAGCTGAACCTCCAGGTACTTGCCGACGCGTACGTCGGCCACCTCGGCGAAGCCGAGCTGCACCAGCCCGCGCTGTACGGCCGCGCCCTGCGGGTCGAGCACTCCCGCCTTGTACGTCACGTAGACGTGCGCTTTCATCATGACGAAGCCTCCCCGCGGGCGGGGCGCGGCGGCCCGAGGCCCAGGTTGCGGCGGAGCCGCGCGGCCGGCTCCTCCAGGTCGGGCACGAACTCCTCTCCCGTGACCAGCTCGAACGCCTCGATGTAGCGGCGCGCCGCCTCGATGCGCACGTCGTCGCTCAGCGCCGGCGCCGGACCGTCGCCCTTGTAGCCTTGCGCCACCAGCCAGCGGCGCACGTACTCCTTGTCGAGCGTCTCGGGCTCCTCGCCGCGCGCGCAGCGCTCGTCGTAGGTGCCCCGCTTCCAATAGCGCGACGAGTCGGGCGTGTGCACCTCGTCGGCCACGACGATGCGCCCGTCGGGGGCCACGCCGAACTCGTACTTGGTGTCGACGAGGATGAGCCCGCGCGCCGCCGCCCAGGACTGCCCGGCGGCGAAAAGCGCCAGCGCCTTCGCCGCCAGCTCGTCCCATTGGGCGCTGGTGAGGACGCCCGACGCCACCAGCTCCTCGGGCGTGGCGTTCTGATCGTGCGCCCCGTGCTCGGCCTTGGTGGTGGGCGTCAGGACCGGCCGAGCGAAGGGCTGATTCTTCTTCATGCCGTCGGGGAGGCGCAGCCCGCCAAGCAGACGCTCGCCCGCCTGATAGCGCGTCCAGGCGCTGGTCGAGGTCACGCCGGTGAGGTAGCCGCGCACCACCATCTCCACGGGCAGCACGCGGCACTCCACGCAGCGCGTGGCCGCCGGGTCGGGGACGTCGATCACGTGGTTGGGAACGACGTCCTTCGTGTGCGCGAACCAGAAGGCGGCGATTCGGTTCAGCACCTGCCCCTTGAATGGAATGGTGCCGAGGACGCGGTCGAACGCGGAGATGCGATCGCTGACGACGATGATGCGCGTGCGGCCGTCGGTGTAGCTGTCGCGCACCTTGCCACGCACCAGCGTCCCCAGGCCGTCTAGATTGGTCTCGACCAGGGTGCTCGCCAAGCCGCGCTGCAGGAGGTCGGTGGAGATCATTGGGCGTGGCCTCCCTCGGCGGCGCCGAACACGCGGCGGAAGATGGTGTCGACGTGACCGAGATGGGGCGCCAGCGCGAAGCAGGCGTCGATATCGGCGGCGCCGAGATGCTGCGCCAGCTCCTGATCGCCGGCGAGCCGCTCCTGGAACGACGCGCCGCGCGGGTCGGCGGCGGCGGCCAGCGCGTGGCGCTGCACCAGCTCGTACGCGCGCTGGCGTGGAAGGCCGCGGCGCGCCAGCTCCAGGAGCACGCGCTGCGAGTAGATGAGCCCGCCCGTGCGCTCGAGGTTCGCGAGCATGCGGTCGGGGTGAACAACCATCCCCTCGACCAGCCCGGCGGCGCGGTGGAGCATGAACTCCAGCGTCGCGCTGGCGTCGGGGAGCACGAAACGCTCCGACGACGAGTGCGAGATGTCGCGCTCGTGCCAGAGGGCCACGTTCTCCAGCGCCACCGAGGCGAGACCGCGCACCGTGCGAGCCAGCCCGCACAGGTTCTCCGCCAGGACAGGGTTGCGCTTGTGCGGCATGGCGCTGGAGCCCTTCTGGCCCTTGCCGAAGGGCTCCTCCACTTCGCCGACCTCGGTGCGCTGCCAATGGCGGAAGGCGAGGGCGATTTTCTCCACCGACGCCGCGCAGATTGCGTACGCCGACAGGAGCTCGGCATGGCGGTCGCGCTGGACGATCTGGTTGGAGGCGGGCGCGGGCCGCAACCGCAGCGCCGCCATCGTGCGCTCCTCCACCGACGGCGAGACGTTTGCGAACGTGCCCACCGCGCCCGAGCACTTGCCGACGGCGACGGTCTCGCGCGCGGCCGTCAGGCGGCGGCGGGCGCGCCCGAGCTCGTCGTACCAGAGCGCCAGCACGAGACCGAGCGTGGTCGGCTCGGCGTGGATGCCGTGCGAGCGGCCGATACACACCGTGCGCGCGTGACGGTGGGCGCCGTCGCGCACGGCGGCGCGCAGTCGGTCGAGCCCGGCCAGCACCAGGTCGGTCGCCTCCACCATCGCCAGCGCCAGCGCGGTGTCGAGCACGTCCGAGGACGTGAGTCCCAGATGCAACCAGCGCGCCGGCTCGCCGGCCTGCTCCTCGACGTGCGTCAGGAAGGCGATGACGTCGTGACGCGTCGTCTCCTCGATGGCGCGAACGCGCTCAGGGTCGATCGTCACGCGTGGCGCCACGGCGGCGGCGGTGCCGGCGGGAACGGAGCCTTCGGCCTCCATGGCCTCGCAAGCGGCGAGCTCCACCTTCAGCCAGCGCTCGTAGGTGGCGCGCTCGCTCCAGAGCGCCGTCATCGCCGGTCGGGTGTAGCGAGGGACCATGCCGCGCGGCTCCTCCGTAGGTACCGGTCCCAAGACCTTCGTCCGCTCCGGCTGGCAAGCCAGCCTGAGCTCAACCGGGGCTCCGCCCCGCACCCGGCAGCCGGAGTCTTGGGACCGGTTCTAGGTGCGCTTGCATACCCGTGCGGTCGCGTGCGGTCAACCAGCGGGGTTGCGTTGCCTTCCTTCACCTACATCCGCTACACTCTACGCAGCTGTGGTGCCAAGTAGGAGGTTCGAGATGCCCGACACCGCCGACAAGAACGCGAAGAAGCGCGCGGCCAGCATGGACGACGGCGACGACGATCGTCGCGCCGGCGGCGGCGGCAACCAGAGCGACAAGCGCAAGCAGAGCCTCTACTTCCCGGAGGACATGCTCCTGGAGATCCAGGCCGAAGCGAACCGGCAAGATCGATCGCTCTCCTGGATCGTGCAGAAAGCCTGGAAGATCGCCCGCAAGGAGATCATGAAGTTTCCCTCCGTCGAGGCCGAATCGGAGTAGAACCGGTCCCCAAACTCCGGCCGCCGGCGCGGGCGGAGCCCCGCCTGGCTCGGGGCACGCCGGAGACGTCGCCGCGACTTCGGGATCGAAATCATCCTGCTGCAAAGGCTGGCGTTGCCAACTTGAGCGGACGGGGTCTTGGGACCGGTATCGACTAGTGGCCGACGCCCCCGACACGCACGCCCCGCACGGGCATCTGCCCCAGCCACCGCCGCTGGACCGCGAGGCGTACGCGCGCAGCGAGGACGGCACGCTCGTCTATTACAATCTGACGGGGATGGCGTACGACGACGCGCACACGGCGCCGCTGGTCATGACCGACGGGATCGCCTGCGACCAGTACGTGTGGCGCTACCTGGTGGGCCACTTCGCGCGCACGCGACCGGTGCTGCGCTGGAACCTTCGCGCGCACGGGCGCAGCGGCGTGCCGGCGCGGCGCGATGCCTTCACCATGGAAGACTGCGCGAAGGACCTGTGTGCCGTGATCGAGGACGCCGGCTGGGCCAACCGCGGCGCGGTCCTGCTCGCGCACTCGATGGGCGTTCAGGTGACGCTGGAATTCTACCGGCGCTGGTCGCGCTCGGCCGGCGCGCTGGTCCTCGTCTGCGGTGCGCCGGGGCGGCCCATCGACTCCTTCCACGACGGCCCGTGGCTGAAGCTGGCCTTCCCCGCGCTGTACGTGGGCATGACGCGCTTTCCCGATCTGTTCGGCGCGGTCTGGCGGACGCTGCTGCCTAGTCGCTTCTCCTACCTCGTGGCGTCACAGGGCGAGATCAATGCGCGCATGCTGAACCCCGCCGACTTCATGGGTTACCTGGACCACGCCTCGCGCCTCGACGTGGATCTCTTCGCGCGCATGCTCGCCGCCGCCGGCGACCACGACGCCAGCGACGTGCTGCCGCACGTGAAGGTCCCGTCGCTGGTGGTCGTGGCGGAGAACGACACGTTCACCCCGCGCGCGCGCGGTCTCGAGATGGCCGCCGCCATTCCCGGCGCTGAGACGCTGCTGATGCCGGGCACCGGCCACGCCGCGCCCATCGAGCTGCCGGAGCTGCTGATCCTCCGTCTGGAGAAGTTTCTGGCGGAGCGGGTGGACGCTAGGAGTGGTAATCCACCCGGTAGAGTTGCTGGCCCATGAGGATGTGGTCGTCGGGCCGCAACGGCGTCGGGGCGAGGATGCGGATGTAGGTTCCGTTCGAGCTGCCGAGGTCCGTCAGGTAGAAGCGCCCGTCGCGCGTGGACAGGCGCGCGTGCGTGCCGCTCACGAAACCGTCCTCGGGGAAGAGAATGTCGGCGCGCTCGCGGCCGAGCACCACCGCGTCCTCGGACAACGGAAAGGCATTGCCGACGCGCTCACGTCCGGTGATCAGCACGATGCGACCCCAGTAGCCGGGGTCGGGGCTGCCGATCACCAGCGTGCCGTCCTTGGCCTGCGCGATGAGCGGCGCGGCGTCAGCGATCACCTGGAACAGGATCAGCTCCTGACCGATGCGGAACAGATCGTCGTGCTTGAGCTCGGTCTCGGTCGTGATCTTGAGGAACACGCCGTTGAGCGAGTCCGCGTCGGTGACCGTGAGCCCGCGCGCCGTGAGGCTGAACACGGCGTGGAGCGGCGAGAGGAAAGGGTCGTGCTGGAAGGCCGGGCCCGAGTCGCGGCCGATGTTCGATTCGCCGGCACCGAGTGGGAAGGCCTGCCCCTCGCTGCCGTCGGGGTTGATGGCGATGAGCCGTCCGGCAGGCTCGGGCGCCGCCGCAGCGGAGCCGCCCATGAACATGGTCCGCGGCACCGAGGCCGCCTCGGCGATCTTGGTGCCGCAAGCGCCGCAGAAGATGAAGCCCTCCGGCACCATCGTCCCACAGTTGGGACACGGGGTGGCGCCGCCGGCCGGGCGCGGCGCCGCGGCGACGGGGGCAGGGGCGGCCATCGGTGCGGCGGCCGCCGAGGCGCCGGTCGCGCGGGCACGCGCAGGCGCAGGCGCGGGCGCAGGGCCGGATCGCGCCCCGGCGGACAGCGCACCGGTGCCAACACGTGCGGGCGGGGCCAGCGGGGCCGGCGCGGCCATCGGGGCGGGCGCGGCGGCGGCAGCGGCCACGGCGGCGGCCTGCGGGGCGCCGCGCTGCGCGGCGGTCATCGGCCCCGTCGGGGCGGGACCGGAGCGGATCGGCGCGGCGGAAGGCGCGGGTGCGGCGACCGGCGCGGGGGCGGCGCCGCCGGCGGCCGCGCGCGGTGCCGCGGCGGCTGCCCGCACGAGCTCGCTGCCGCACCCTAGGCAGAACTTGTAGTGGTCCTGGTTCTCTTTGCCGCACTTCGTGCAGAGGATCACTGGGACCCCTCCGTCGTGTACGCGACGCGCCGACGTCGCCCGCCACGCGGGCCGACTGCCGGCAACCCACTATCACGGTTGGAGAAACCGCGTCAAGCCACGCCCCGGCATGCGCCCGACGGCGCCGTTCGACTTGGATGAAGCGCGTCGCTCCTTCGATTCTCCTCGCGTAGGAGGCGCCCGACGGTGGACGCTTTTTACCGGCTCGTGCGTTTCAAGCAGCGTGGCGTGACACGCTGGGGCCTCTTCTTGCAACAAAATCCCTGGGCCAGCACGAGGACGTTTGATTGATCGCACGGGTCGGGCTATAGTCTCCAGGATCCGCTGGCATAGGGGCGCCCTGCGCGATGAGCGCGGACGATCCCCGTGGGCGGTCGTGTCCGAGTAGGAGCTGCGCGCGCCGCAGGCGCTGCAGGAAGGGACCTTCGTGGCGAATTCGCCCGCCCAGCCGATCCCGCAAGACCCTCTCATCGGGAAGGTCGTTGCCAGCAACTTCCGCGTGCAGGAAGTCATCGGCATCGGCGCGATGGGCAAGGTCTACAAGGCGGAGCAGATCTCGCTGGGCAAGGTCGTCGCGCTCAAGGTGCTGCACCGCCACCTTCTGGGCGACGTGAACCTCGCGAAGCGCTTCCACCGCGAAGCGCAGGCCGCGAGCCGCCTCAACCACCGCAACAGCATCGCCATCGTCGACTTCGGCCAGGCAGAGGACGGGTCGCTGTTCATCGCGATGGAGTACCTGTCGGGGCGCGACCTCCTGCGCGCCATCCGCGAGGACTTCCCGTTCGCGCCCGAGCGCATCGCCCACATCCTCGCGCAGGTCTGCGACGCGCTCGACGAAGCGCACCATCAAGGCATCATTCACCGCGACCTCAAGCCCGAGAACATCATGCTCACGCACCTGCGCAACGAGCAGGACGTGGTCAAGGTGTGTGACTTCGGCATCGCCAAGGTGACCGACCCCAAGAGCGGCGGCGCCAGCCTCGACGGCTCGCTGACGATGGCGGGCATCGTCTGCGGCACGCCCGAGTACATGTCGCCGGAGCAGGCGCGCGGCGAGAAGCTCGACGCGCGCACCGACCTGTACTCGCTCGGCGTCATCCTCTACCAGATGCTGACGGGGGAGCTGCCGTTCAAGGCCGAGTCGGCGCTGGGCGTGGTGACCAAGCACCTCACCGAGCAGCCGGTGCCGCCGCACGTGCTCAAGCCGGCCCTGGGGATCTCGCCCGCGCTGGAGGCGCTGTGCCTGCGCGCGATGACGAAGACGCGCGACGAGCGCCCGACGACGGCGAACGAGTTCCGCGAGCTGCTGGTGGAGGCGGTCGGCGGGGTGCTGCCCCCGTCCGTGACGCGGACCACGGGGAACCTGGCGGCGCAAGGACGAACGGCGACGGACGAGCGCGGACTGGCGATGCCCCGCCATCACGACAGCCATCCGACGGGCGTCGGCGAGCTGGGGCCGTTGCCGCCGGTACGCGGGCGCGGAACGCTCGTGGTGGCCATCGTAGGCGCGGCGCTCCTGCTGGTGGCGGGCGGCGCCGGCGCGTACTTCCTTTCGAGCGGCAGCAACGCGGAGGGGCGGTCGAGCGCGGGACGCGACAAGTCCAGCAAGGCCGACGACGGCGAGCGCGGCAAGGGCGACGGCGAGCGCGACGGGGAGCGCGGCAAGGCCGGCGGCGACGACGGAGAGCGCGGCAAGGGCGTCGGCGGCGCGACAGCCGGCGCGCGATCCGACGGCGAAGATCGCGGCACGGCGGCGACCGGGACGAGCGAGCCACACAGCGCAGTGGAGAGCGATCACGGGACGGCCGACGCGCGCGTCGACGGCAGCGCCGCGGTCGCTAAGACTGCCGGCCCCGATCGCACGGACAAGCCCGACCGGCCGGACAAGAAGGACAGGCGCGACAAGAAGGACCGAGCCGATAAGAAGGACAAGCGCACCGACAAGGTGGCGGCGACCGGCGTGCCGGCGACGAGCGCACCGGCGACCACCGAGCCGGCGACGGGCGCGCCGGGTGTGCGCACGGCGAAAACGGCCTACGACGAGGGCATGACGCTGTTTGGAAAGAGCAACTGCACGGCCGCCATCCCGCTCTTCAAGGAAGCGACCACGCTGTCACCAGGCTTCGCCGACGCCTACCGCGAGATGGGCAAGTGCTACACGCGGCTCGGCAAGCTCGACACGGCCATCCCCCTCTACAAGAAGTACGTGGCGCTGAAGCCGACCGCGGCCGACGCTGCCGCCTACAAGACGATCATCAAGAACCACGAGGACGCGGCGAAGAAAGACGGCACCGGCGGAGGCGGAGGCGACGGCGAGTAGGCGGAGCCCGACGGAGATTCCGCTAGAAGGCCGTGATCTCCACGCGCAGCAGCTGCTGGCCGATGAAGACGTAGTCGCCGTGCTGGAGCTCGCGCTCGCCGCGCACGCGCAGGAACGTGCCGTTCTTCGATCCCATGTCGGTGATGCCGTAAGCGCCGGCGCGGGCTTCGAGCTTCGTGTGGCTGCCGCTCATGTAGCGGTCGATGGGAAAGTTCACGTCGCTGCGCTCGCGGCCGATGACGAGCGCGTCGCGCTTGGCGTTGTAGATGAGCCCTTCCTTGCCGCCGGAGAGGATCTGCACGATGCGGAACGTGGAGGGGCGAGGCGGACTGGCGAAGAACAGCGTGCCGTCGGGCTCGGGCTCGTCACGATAGGGGTCCAGCACCTCGAAACGGAAGATCTGCTCTCCCGCCAGGAAGAAGTCGCCCGGATTCAGTGGCTCGCTCTCGCGCACGCGCACGTAGGTGCCGTTGAGGCTGCCGTCGTCGCGCAGGAAGAGCCGGCCCTCGCGGTAGAAGAAGTTGGTGTGGCGCGGCGAGAGGAAGGGGTCGTCAGGGAAGATGATGGCGCCTTCGCTGCGGCCGGCGATGTGCTCCTTGGCGTTGAGGTGGTAGCTGATGCCGTCGAAACCCTCGCCCTTGATGAGCACGAGCTTCGCCTTGCCCACCTGCTGCATGGGGCCGAAGAGGTTCGTCGACGCGCGTTTCGTGGCGAACTCTTCGACGGGCGTGCCGCACTTCCCGCAGAACTTGTGGCCGGGGTGGACGAGGCTGTTGCACTTGGAGCAAATGAGGTTCTCGGAGCGTTCCACGGCTAGTCCCTCCTCGACGGAGACGGCGGGAAAGAGTGAGCTGGCGGCCAGGGCCTCGCCAGGCGGGATCGTGGGCGGATGGAAGACCATCACGTCGGCGGAAGGCGATGTCGACGGCGCCACACCGCCGGGCGGGTGCGGAGCGGCTGCCTCGACGAAGCGCCGGTAGTTGTGATCGGTGGTTTCGATGCGCCCCGCCGGCTCGGGCACGGATCCGGCATAGTCGAGCGTATCGGACGAAGCGGAGGCGGCGAGCGGGCGGGTGAGCTCGGTGTCGTCGCCGTCACCGAACGAGTCGGCGTCGAGCGGCTGGGCGCCGTCGTCGTAAGCGACGGGCGCGGCGGCGTCCCGGGCCGCGGCGCCGCCGAGGATGGGACCGGACGGACGGACGACCTCCTCGGCGGCGAGGCGCGCGAGGTCGACTCCCTTGACGGTGTCGGGGGGCGGCGCCGAGGCGGTCGGCGCGGGCGCGCCGCCGGGCATCAGCGGCTGCGAGGCGTCAAGGCCTGGCAGGCCGAGGCCCTGCCCGCACTCGATACACTCGGTGGTGTCGAGCGCATTGAAGCGGGCACAGCGCGGACAAACGTAGCCGACGGGCATGGGTCGGCGCGCATGTTACCGTGCGCGCGGCGCCGCGGTCCAGGTTCAGGTTCAGGTCAGGTCCAGCTGCAGGTTCAGGTCAGACTTGGTTCAGGTTCGGGTTGCGCTTGCAGGCGGCGCGCCTCGCCTGGCGCATGAGGGCCGTCCCGCGCGTGGCGGCCTATCGGGTGGGGCGGTCACTCCGCGAGGCGGGCGCGCGCAGCGGCGACGGCGCGGCGCACCCGCTCCTCGGGATCGCCGGCGGCGGCGGCGAGGGCGGCGTCGCTGGCGCGATCGCCCAGAGCGCCCAGGGCGGCGGCGGCGGCGGCCCGCACGGCTCCGTCCTCGTGCCGCAAGGCGGTGATCAGGGCCGGCGCCGCGTCGCGCGCCAGCGGGCCCAGCTCGGCGAGCGCAAGCGCGGCCTGCTCCTGCACCACGGAGAACGGGTCGCTCGCCAGGACCGCTGCGCACACCGCCGGCGCCGCCGGTGTGTGCAACGCCCCCAGCGCGCGCACTGCCTTGAGCCGCACGATCCAGACGCCGTCGTGCGCGAGCTTCGCCAGCACGGGCGCCGCAGAGGCGTCGCCCGAACGTCCCAGCGCCTCCGCGACGGCCTCGCGCAAGCGGTCGTCGCGCGCATCGGCGAGCGGCGCCAGCGCGGCCGCGGCCGCGCGCACGTGCGCCTTGCCGAGCGCGCTCGCCAGCCAGGTACGTTCGGACCCGTCCGCCGCCGCCAGCGCCTCCACCAGCACCGGAACCAGCGCCTCGCCGAAGCGCCGCAGCGGCTCGCGCAGCTCCGCGGCGCGTTCGCCGCCCGGCACTGCCGACAGCGTCAGGGGCCCCAGCGCCACCGCGTCGGGCAGCATGTCGAGGTCTAGGGCGACGCGCAAACGTCTGCCCACGCCTGCCACGGGCACCGCTGCGGCCGCGGACGCGGCGGGTGCAGCCCCTGCGCCTCCCGCCGGCGGGAACGGCGCAGCGGCAGCAGGCACCGGCAGCAGCGCCACGCGGACTGCGACGACCGCGACCGGCGCGTAATCGGTCAGCAGCACGCGCGCGGCCTTGGCTACGTCCGCCCCGGCGCCGAGCCCGCTCTCCACCACCAGCAGCAGGGCGTCGACGTCGATGCGGGTCGACGCGGCATCCTGGTAGGGGCCGAGGTCCGGTAGGCTCGCCAGCGGCGCACCGCCTCCGAGCAGCACGCCCACCGCCGACGCCGACACTGCGCGCAGGGTCGCATCGCCGTCCCACAGCGCCGCCAGCAGCGCCGGCAGCGCCGGAATGTCGCCGAGGCGCCCGAGAGCCGCCGCCGCGGCGCGCCGCGTGGGCACGTCGGTACCGGCGCGCCCCAAGAGCGCGCGTAGGTCTCCGGCTGCCTCGCGTGCCCCGAGTCTTGCCAGCGCCCACGCCGCCGCGCGGCGCACCGGCACGTCAGGATCGCCCAGCAGCGCCCGGAGCGGCTTGGCGGCGGCGGCATCGCCGCGCGCCCCCAACGCCAGCGCCGCCAGCGCGCGCACCGGCGCTTTGAGGTCCTTGACGCCCGTGCGCTCGCGCGCCGTCAGGTACTCGACGGTGTGGGGGGAGCGGATCATCCCCAGGGCCCAGGCCGCCACCGCGCGCACGGGCGGCTCAGGGTCGCCGAGCGCGCGCGCGAGCGCCGCCGCGCCACGCAGGTCGCGCAGCCGTCCCAACGCGGCCGCGGCGCGCAGCCGCAGCCCCACGTCGCGCTCCTCCAGCAGCCGTGCCAGCGGCAGCGCCGCGCCCGGGTTACCCAGATACCCCAACAGCTCGACCGCCGAGGCGCGGCTCAGTCCGTCCTCGTCCCCGAGCGCGTCGACGAGCGGCTTCAGGGCGCGCTCGCCCATCTTGGAGAGCGCGGCGCGCGACGCGGGATCGTCGGCGCGCCACAGCGGCTCGACGAGCACACCGTACAGCTCCACAAGGATGGCGCGGAACACCTTGCGCGGCGGCGGGGTGTGATACAGCGCCAGCACCTGCGCCTCCAGCGCCTGCAGTCGCTCGCGCGTGGTGGCCCGGCGGATGGCCTTGCGCGCGGCGCGCAGCACGTCGCCGTCGTCGCTGGCGCGGCCGAGAACGTCCACGAGCAGCACGTCCGCGCGCGGGTCGTCGCCGTACAGGTCGCACAGCGCGAACGCCAGATGGAAGTCGCGCGGCGCCATGGCCGTCGCTTTCTCGTAGGCGGCAATGGCCGCGGCGCGATCCCGCAGCCGCACCTCGATGCGACCGAGCCGCTCCCAGGCGCCGGCGTCCGACGCGGCCAGGTCGACGGCCTTGCGTGCGTACTCGCGCGCCTTGGCGTCGTCGTAGAGGTTCGCGTAGTCGTCGGCGATGCGCGCGTAGTAGTCGCCGGCGTGTGCCGGATCCGCGGCAGCCAGCTTGGCCAGCACCGCCACCGCGTCGCTCCAGCGCTCGGCCGCTACGTGCAGCTTCTCCAAGTCCAGCAGCGCCCCGACGTCGGTGCGCGCGCCCACGACCGACGCGAGCACGCGCGCCGCCTCGCCCGCATCGCCCACCCGCGCCAGCGCCAGCGCCAACAGCATCCCCGCCGCGGCGTCGGGGGGCTTGCGTTCGAACGCCGTGCGCCAGCCCTCCATCGCGTGGCGCAGCGTGCCGAAGCGATCGTGCGCCTCCACCAGGTGCTCGCGCGCCTCGGCCAGCGACCGATCGCCGGATGCCGGCACGGCCCCGGGCGCCGCCCCCGCCGCCGCCGCGCCCGCGCCCACGCCAGCGTCCGCGCCAGCGCCAGCGCGCGCCGCCAGCACCTCCTCCCAGGCGGCGACCGCGTCGCCCCAGCGCTTCTCGCGCTCGAACAGCAGCGCCCGGCCGCGCAGCGCGGCTCGGTCGCCCGGCCGCAGCTTCTCCGCGGCGGTGAAATGCTCGAGCGCATCCGCCAGCAGCCCGTGTTCCCCGAGCACCTCGCCAAGCCGCGCGTGCGCGCGCGCCTTGTCCGCCGTCGCTTCCAGCAACGTCGCCCAAACGTCCAATGCTTTCTTGGTCTCACCCTCCTGCCACCAGAGCTCGCCCAGCGCCACGCGATGCGTCTCCTCGCCAGGCTCAATCATCACCAGCGCCTCAAGCTCCTTGATGGCACGGGCCCGCTCCCCCCAGCGCGTGTAGACGTCGGCCAGGGCCGCACGCACCGAAGCGTCGCGGGGCCAGCGCCCCGCGAGCCCCGCCAGCGCCGCCAGCGCCTTCGACTTGTCGCCGCGCGCCCATAGCGCCCCCGCGTAGTCGATGCGGTAGCGCGGCTCGTCAGGCGCCGAGGCGATGAGCTTCTCGTACTCCGCCAGCATCTCGGTCGCACGCCCGATCCGCTTGTAGACCGCCAGCAGCCGAAGCCGCAGCTCGACCGCGGCGGGGCCGCGCGCCAGCGCCTTCTTGTAGGCGCCGATGGCGTCCTCGTCGCGCCCCACCTCCTCGTAAAGCCCCGCCAGCAATGCGAGCTGGTGTGCCCCGGCGCCGGCGCCCGCGCCGGCGCCGCGCCCTTCGTACCAGGCGATGAGCCCGCGCAAGTCGTCGCGCTTTCGGTAGACGCCTACGATGCGGTCTTCGACCTCGTGCGCCAGGTAGTGATCGGGGGCAAGCAGCTTCAACGCCGCGCGATACGTCTCGAGCGCGCGGTCCAGCTCGCCGCGCTCCTCGAGCAACGCGCCGATCTCCTTCATGGCCGCCACACGCGTCTTGCCGTCCTTGCCCGCGCCGCGCGCCACCGCGTCGTACTCGGCGATCGCCTCGTCCACCCGCCCGCGCGACGCCAGCGCCGCCGGCAGCTCGAAGCGCAGGTGCGGGTTGAAGGGGTCGGTCTTCACCAGGTCGGCGTAGCGCGCGCGTGCTGCCGCCAGGTCGCCGGCGTCGAGCGCCAGCGCGCCCAGCGCGCGCACCACGTCGCCGCGCATCTTGGTCTCCGCCCAGCCGTGCTTGCCCCCCGCCTTGAGCCGGGCCAGCGCCTCTTCGTACGCAGCGCGCGCGCGCACCGGGTCGCCGAGCTTGGCGAAGGCCTGCGCCGCGGCGAAGTGCGGGCGCGGATCCTTGGGGCTGCGCACCGCCGCCTCGCCGAAGGCCGCTGCGGCCGCCGCCGCGTCCCCCTCGGCCGCGTACAGCCAGCCGAGCATGAACCACGGCGTCGGCGACCCCGGCTCCGCCACGGTGCGAGCCCGGTACTCTTCCACCAGCGGCGTCAGCCCGCCGGCGCGCGTGCGGTAGTAGTCGAGGAGCAGGTCGAGCGCGTAGCCCGGCTCGGCCGCCCCTTCGACGACCTTCTTGAGCCGCTCCGCCGCGGCGCGATCGAACCCGCCGCCCGGCTCCGTGGCTGCCGCCACCGCCGCCGGCGCCGGTCCCGCCGCCTCCCCGGCGCGCGCCTCTACGCTCCAGGCGGTCGCCGCCGCCGCCGCCGCCGCTGCAACTACCGCCAGCGCCGCCGGCGCGGTCGCCCCCGCCCCCACCCCCGACCTCCACGACTCCACGACGTGCTCGGGCGCGCGCATCACGACCGAAGTATGACCCCGGAGCGCCCGCCGGGCCGGCGCTTCAGCGTCCGACCCTCATGCAGGCCGGCGTCGTGCAGTCAAAGGTTCCTTGCGTCGTTTCGGGGAGGCCGCCGCCGAACAAGATCAACCCGCCGGCCGTGGCGCCGCCCGCGAGTAGCACCGCCCCGCCCACCACGCCCCAGAACCAGACCTTCTGGTAGAACGGCTTTTTCTCGCGCGCGGCCTTCAGGCGCGCCTCTTCTTCCGCCGCCCGCGCCTTCGCCTCTTCTTCGGCCGCCGCCGCCGAACGTGCCTCCGCTTCGGCGCGCTTCTTGGCCGATTCCGCTTCCGCCGCCGACGACGCTGCCCGCGCCGCGTCCATCCGCTTCGCCTCGGCCGCCTTCTTCTCGACGACCTTCGCTTCCATCTCCTTGATGACCGCCTCGACGTCGGCGCGGTACGGCGAATCGGGCACTTCGCTCAGGTACTTCTTGTAGAAGAAGATGGACTCGTCGAAGTGCTCCAGGTTGCGGTGGCACTGGGCGATGTTGAGCAGGAACCCCGGCAGCGGCTTCGCTTCGTAGGCGTGCGTGTATTCCTCTAGCGCCTTGTCGAACTGGCCGCTGTCGAAATACAGCTTCCCCTTCTTGAAGAACTCCTTCGCCTTCTTGGTGTCGGCGTCGTCCTTCCCGGCGGCCGGCGCCTTGGCCCCCTTGGCCGCTTTGCCCTTGGCGTGGGCCGCGCCCGCGGCGCCGCCCGCGCAGAGCACGAACGCGGCACAGAACGCCAGTGCCCTACCCATGGCGGCATAACGGCTCGCTCGGCTCATACGTTCCTCCGCAACTATTTGAACGGGTCGATCGTCTCGTGCACGTCGAGCTTCTTCGGATGGTACGGCGCGGCGGTCGTTGCCGGCGCGCCCGCCGCGGCCGCCCCCTTCTTTCCCGCCACACCTGCCGCCTTCTCCAGGGCGCCGACGTCGAGCGTCGCGTCGTCGGCCAGCGAAACCTTGGCGCGCCCTTCCTTGTAGCCGCGCAGCCGGAAGACGAACTCCACCTCTTCGTCCCCGAGCGGGAAAGCCGTGGTGAAGTCCGTGACTCCCAGCGGAGGCCCGCCGTCCGCGTCGGCGCGCCACACGCTCGCACCCGCCGGCTCGGAGCGGAACGTGATCCGCGACTCCGTACGCGGCGCGGCGGTCAACGGCGCCGCCGTCTCCGGCTCCGGCGCCGGCGCCTCGGGCTTCGCGACCGGCCGCGTGGAGACCGCCATCGCCGAGGCGGTGTCAGTGCGATCGGACCAGACGAAGAACGCCACGGTGCCCGCCACGCCCAGCAGCACGGCCGCGGCCAGCGCCAGGAGCGCAGTCCGCCCGCCGCCGCCGCGCGCCGCCGGCAGCCCCGCCAAGGCTTCGGCGCCGTCGACCCGGCAGTAGCGCTTCTCGACCTCGGCCAGGACCGCGCGCAGCTCGTACATCGTCTGGAAGCGCTCGTCGGGGGTCTTGGCCAGGCACTTGAGGATGGCCACCTCCAGCTCGGGCGGCACGCCTTCGCGAAGGTCTTCCACCTGGTTGGGCGGGATCGGCACCTCGCTCATGTGCTTCTGCGCGTATTCTTCGATCGTCTTGCCGCGGAAGGGCGGCCGCCCGGTGAAGAGGCGGTACATGATGGCGCCCATCGCGTACACGTCGGCGCGGTGGTCGACGTCCAGCTTGCCGGCGGCCTGCTCGGGCGACATGTAGGCCGGCGTGCCGATGACGCCCCCGGCGCCGTAGTCGGCGGCCATGGCGTCGCCGATGAGCTTCGCCACGCCGAAGTCGACCAGCTTGACGAAGTCCATGCGGCCCGACTTCTCCACGAGGAAGACGTTGTCGGGCTTGAGGTCGCGGTGGACGATCCCCACCTCGTGCGCGGCGGCGAGGCCGTCGCACATCTGGATGAGCACGCCCAGCGAGCGCGAAAGCGGAAGCGGCCCCTGGCGGCGGATCAGGTCGCCCAGGTCGAACCCCGTCAGGAGCTCCATCACGAGATAGGCGTGTCCGCCGTCGCTCTCGACAAAGTCAGTGATGTCGACGATGTTCTCATGGCGGATCTGGTTGACGGCGCGCGCTTCCTGGAAGAATCGCGTCACGATGTCGTGCCGCGACGCGTACTGCCGGCGCAGGAGCTTGATCGCCACCTTACGGCCGATCTTCACGTGCTCGCCGAGATAGACCTTGCCCATCCCGCCTTCGCCGAGGAGGTCCAGCAGGCGGTAGCTGCCGAGCACGGTGCCGACCAGCTCGTCGGCGAGATCCTCGACTTCCTCGACGTCGGAGAGGTCGAGCTCGTCGACGTCCTCGGCCTCCCCCTCGACCGCCAACCAGGAGCCCCCGATGCCGGCAACGACCGTGGCCTCGGGGTCCCAGCGTTCGACCGCTTTCGCCGACATGGGTGGCATCGCCGGGGGGGGCGGCAACGGCTTGGGGGCAGCTGCGGGCGCGGGTGCCGGTGCGAGCGCGGGCGCGCGGGCCGCCGGCATGGACGGGACGCTCGGCGCGCGCGCCCCCGCCGCAACGGGCGCGACCGGCGGCATGGTCGAGCGCGGGAGCGAGCCGGAGGAGGCCGTTGCGCCCGGCGGACGCAGGGCAGGCGCGAACGGGTCCGCAGGCGCGTTGGGTGGCGGTGGCGCCGACAAGGGCCGCGCCCCCGAACCGGCGCGCGGCGGTGCGGGAAGGGGCATGGCGCCGGACCCGCTGCGAACCGGCGACGCCGCTTTCAGCCCCACGCCCGTGCTCGTACCGCTAAGGGGCGGAGGAGGTGCGGGGGGGCGAAGCGGCGTCCCGCCCTCCGGCTTCTTGGGGGTCGAAGGGGTACCGTTTCCCATCAGTACGCAAGCTCCCAGGGACAGAACACAACGCCTCCATGTTAGCACGAAGACCGGGCATTACGAATCCAGGGCAGTGGGGGTTGGGGGGCGGCAGGAGGGGGGCGCGCGGCGGTCACGCGGGTCGCGGGCGCGGGGCGCCTCCGCCTGGAGGGCGAGACGCGCGCGGGTCAGAAGGAGATGCCGGCCGCCAGCTCCCACTGGCCGTAGCCGCCGAACCCGCTGTAGCAGCCGGCGCCGCCGGTCGAGCACGACCCGCGCCCGTAGCCGAACTCGCCGAAGAGTCCGATGCCCCCGCCCGTGTCACGGTTGCGGAACGAGATTTCGCCGCCGAGCGCCCAACGGGCGCTCAGGCGCAGATACGAGAAGGTGCCGCCAGTCGGCGGGCGGTAGTTGGAGAACCCGGCGTTGAAGATGGTCACCGTGGCGTAGGGGACGAAGCGCCACCATTTGTCTAGACGGACCCGGCCGCCGACGCCGACGCCCGCGCCGGTCTCGCTGAAATCGCTGTAGAGCTGCACCGGCACGTCGATGAACAGCGACATGAACGACGGGTTCCAGAGGCGGAAGTCGAACGCGCCCGTCAGCCCGTAAAAGCAGTCCTCCGCGTTTTGCAGGCGGCCGCAGTAGTTGGTCGGGTGGATGCCGGCGCTGAGCGCGATGAAGAAGCTGCGCGTCACGACGCCGGTGCGGGCGACGGCAGGCGGCGGCCCGGAGTCGTAGCCGGTGTCGGGGCCGCGGCCGCGCCCGTCGTCGGGCGGGCGGCCGTCGTCGTAGCCGCGCCCGTCGCCGGCGCCGGGGCCGGGGCCCGCGCCGGGATCGCCGGCACGGAGCCGGTCGTCGAGCTCGCGGATGATGTTGCGGACCTCTTCGGCGTCCTCGGCATCGGGGCGCTCGGAGAGGTAGCGCTCGTAGAAGAACTTCGCGCGTTCCCAGTTGTGAAGCTGGTAGTAGCACTGGCCGATGTTGTAGAGGAAGTCCGGCCGCGGCGAGAGCTCGTACCCCTCGGTGTAGTGGGCGATGGCCTTGTCGTAGGCTCCGACGTTGTAGGCCTTCTTGCCCTCGGTGAAGGCGCGCTTCGCGCCTTCGACGTCGTCGGCCAGGGCCGGCGCCGCCGTGCCAAGGGCCGCGATGATGATCGTGGCGGTGCACAGCTTGCGTGCGAGCATCGAACCTCCGGGGTGGCTCAGTCCGCGAACGGGTCCTTGACGTCGGACTTGATCTTATCCTTCTTTGCCGTCCCGGGGGCAGGGCCCTCGGCGGCCGTGTGCGGCGCGGCCGTCCGGGTTGGCCCCTCCGCGCCGGAGGACGCCGTGCCGGTGGCCGGGCCGCCTTTCTTCTTCTTCTTAGACGCAGATCCGGTCCCGGCTATTTCCCGCGGCAGGGGGGGGGCCTTCACCGTGCGCGGGCCGTCGACGAGGACGTCGGCTTCGGCCTCGGCGCCACCGGCGCCCCGGAACGTGACTTTCAGAGGCGTCGGGCTGACCGGCAGGTCGGTGGCGAAGGGCGTGGTGCCCAGCGTCTTGCCATCCAGAACCACCTCGACGCCGCGGACAGCCGACTCGAACTTGACGCGTGCCAGCTCCGCGGCGGCGGCCGTCGCCGGACCTTTGGCGGCGGCGTCGTCCTTCTTCGCGCCTTCGTCGTCCTTCTTCGCGCCTTCGTCGCCCTTCTTCGCGCCCTCGTCGTCCTTCTTCGCGCCCTCGTCGTCCTTTTTCGCGCCCTCGTCGTCCTTCTTCGCGCCCTCGTCGTGCTTCTTCGCACCCTCGTCGTCCTTCTTCGCGCCTTCGTCGTCCTTCTTCGCCGCCTTCTTGTGCGCCCCTCGCCCCTCGTCGGCGCCATCGCCGCCCGCCAGCCCGAACGTCTCCGGCCCCAGCACGAAGTAGGCCGCGACGGCGCCCCCGCCGCCGAGCGCCAGCACGCCCAGAAGCGCCAGTGCAACCCACTTCCCGGCGCTGCTCTGCGGGACGATGACGCTGTCGCGCAGGTCCGGGTTGGTGATGGACACCGGGTAAGGCGTCCCGGGCACCGGTGCCGGCGTCATCGTCGCCGCCGCGCCGTGCGATCCCGTCACCCCGCCGCCTGTCGTCGCCGCCGCCGCCGCCGCCGCCGCGACCGACGCCCCCAGCGCCGGATTCGACTGGAGCGTCGGAGAGGTCCGCCCCCCAGCCGCCGGATAAGGCGTCGCGCCGGCCGGCCTTCCCGCCGTCGCCCCCGGGCCGGTGGGGTACGGCGTGCGTCCCAGTCCAGGGCTCGCCATCATCGTCGCCGCCGCGCCCGCCGCCGCCTCGCCGGCCGCCGATAATCCCATGCCCGCGTCGAGCGCCTGCTCCAGATCCGCGCGCAGCGCCGCCATGGACGCGTAGCGGTGGTCCGCTTCCTTCTCCAGGCAGCACAGCACCGCCGACTCCAGCACCGCTGGCAGGTCCTTGCCGGTGACCTCGTGGGGCGGCGGCGGGATCTCGGTCAGGTGCTTGAGCAGGATCTTCGCGTAGGTCTCGGCGCGGAACGGCACCTTGCCCGTCAACGCCTCGTAGAGGATGACGCCGAAGGAGTACACGTCGCTGCGCGCGTCGATCTGCGTGCCACCGGCCTGCTCGGGCGACATGTAGTACGGCGTGCCCAGGATCATGCCGGTCTGGGTGTGGTGGCTCACGCCCCCCGTGCCCGCGCCTAGCTTGGCGATGCCGAAGTCGAGCAGCTTCACGAAGTCCGGACGCCCGCCGCGCTCGACCAGGAAGATGTTGTCTGGCTTCAAGTCGCGATGGATGACGTTCTGCTCGTGGACGGCCTGCAGCGCATTGGTGACCTGGATGGCGATCTTGATGACACGCACCGGGTCGAGCGCACCCGACCGCTTGATCTCCTCACCCAGGTCGCGCCCCTGCAGCAGCTCCATCACGAAGAACACCGTCTTGTCGTCGAGCTCGACGAAGTCGGTGATGTCGATGATGTTCTCGTGGCGGATCTGGTTGACGATCTGTGCCTCGCCGAAGAATCGCGAGACCACGTCCTTCTGCACTGCATACTGCTCGTGCAGCATCTTGATGGCGACCTTGCGCTTGAGCTTGATGTGCTCGGCCAGGTAGACCTTGCCCATCCCGCCCTCACCGAGCAGCTTGACGAGCCGGTAGGTGCCGAGCACCTTGCCTTCGTTGGGGTCGACGAGCCCAGCCGCCGGCGCCGCCGCGTCGGTGGGGGTTCCGTCGATGGAACAGTAGCTCTCGTCGCCCGGATAGGGCGTCATGCACTTCGGGCAGACGCGCATCCCGCGGCAGTATACGTCCGCCTAGGAGGGGGCGCCAACGCGCCCGCCGCCACGCCGCCGTATCGACGCGCGCGCGGGCGGCCGCTATTCGGCGGCGCCGCCGCGCGTGCGCTCGGCTCGCAGCTCGCGGGCCAGACGCCCCAGCTCGTCTTCGAGCGCCTGGTTCTGGCCGCGCAGCGACGCGGCCTCGCGCCGCAGGTCCTCGACCTTCGCCAGCGCGTCGTGCAGCTCCACCTCCACGCGCGCGCGGTCCTTCTCCGTCGCCTCCAGCTTCGCCATCAGCTCCGCGAGCACCCGCGTGCCCGCGGCCTGCGCGCGCACGGCCATGTCCGTCGGCCCGGCGCCCACCAGCGGCAGCCCCGCGGCGCGCGCTTCGTCCAGCTGCTGCTCCGTCGACTTGAGCTGCTCCTCCATTAGATGAAGCCGGGCCTCGGCGTCCTCCAGGTCCGCGCGCAACCGCTCCACCGTCACGTCGCGCTCCGCCAGCCCGCGCTCGCGCTCCGCCAGGAGCGCCTCGTTCTTCGCGGCTCTCTCCTGCACCTCGCGCAGCCGCGCATCCGCGGCCAGAACGCGCTCTCGCGCCCGATCCAGCTCGCGCTCCCGCTCGTCCACCCGTTCCACCAGCCGCGCGCGGTCTTTGTTCAGCTCCTCCTGCCGCGCCAGCATCTCGTCGTACTGCGCCAGCACGCGCTCGCGCGCCGCCACGCCCGCCTCCACGTCCTTCCCCAGCACGCGGATGCGCGCGTCCAGCTCGCCCGCGCGGTCCCGCGCTTCGCGCGCCGCCCCCTCCGCCGCCGCCTGCGCGCGCCGCGCCTCCTCCTCGCGCGCGTCCGCGCCCGTTCGCAGCTCACGCCGCAGCGCCTCCATCGCCCGCCCGTGCGCCTCGACCATCGCCTCCAACGACGTGTCGTGCTCGCGCCGTAAAACCTCCAGCGCGCGCCCCTGCTCCTCGCGCAGCACCTCCATGGTGGCGCGCTGCCCCTCGCGCCCCTCCGCCGCCGCCCGCGCCACGTCCTGGTCGCGCAGCGCCAGCGCCGCCTCCAGCTCGGTCCCGCGCGCCAGCGCCGCCTTGAGGTGCTGCTCCAGGCCGCGCACGTGCTCGCGCAGCCGCAGCGCCTCGCCCCCCGCCTCCGCCAGCTTCGGCAGCTCCTCCAGCAGCTGCGCGTGGTCGGCCTGCAGCGACGCCCGCTCGGCCGACAGCTCCTCGATCACCTGGCGCATCTCCAGCCCGTGGCTCTCCTCCTGCCGCCGGAGCTCCTCGGTGAGGCGCACCTTCGCCGCCTGCAGCTCCGCCAACAGCGCGTCGCGCTCCGACGCCAGCTCCGCCGCGTTTCGGTCCCAGCGCGCGTTGCGCTCTTCCGCCTCTTCCAGCGCCGCGCCCATGCGCCCCATCTCCGACGCCTGCCGCCGCGCCTCCTCCAGCCGCGCGCGCACGGCACGCACCGCCTCTTGGTAGCTCACCTGCACCAGCAGCGACCGCCCCGCCGCCGGCAAGCGCTCCACCGCCGCCAGCGCGACCCAGTAGATGGGCTCCTCGGCGGCCCCGCGCAGCAGCTCGTCGCTCATCTCCAGCCCGTCGAGCGTCGTCTCGGCCGCGTCCGTCTCCACCAGCGAGAACCCGAGAAACGGGCTCTGCGCCACCAGCGTCACGTGAGGCAGCTCCTCCGCCAGCCACCCGCGCAGCTCGCCCGCCGCCGGCAGCGCATCCGCGCTGCCGCGCGCCCCCTCCGCAGGCGCGCGCCGCGCCAACGTCCCCCGGCGCGGGTCCGCCAGCCCGGCCACCACCATGCCGTCCGGCGCGAGCAGCCGACGCACCTCCGCCATCAACCGCGCCCGCGCGCTCGTCACTAGGTCGCCGAGACGGTCGAGCAGCATCACGACGTCGAAGTCACCGTCGTCGAAGGGCAGGGGCTGCGCCAGCTCCAGCGCCACCGACTCGACGCCCGCCGGCAGCGCTTCAGCCGCGTCGGCCCAGTCCGGCGGCAACCCCACGACGACGCGCGCCGCGCCCGCCGTCACCAGATGGCCCGCGCACCACGGCGCGGCCGCCGAAAGGTCGAGCACCCGCCGCCCCGCGCACTGCTCCGCTAGCAGCGCGTAGACAGGGAGCCGCTCGATGCCAACCTCTTCGGACGGACCTCCGCGATCGTCCGGATGCGGCATCCCCTGCCTCGGCGTCGGCGTCGCCGCCGCCACGCGGTCTGCGCGGCGCGGCCTGTCAGCCCGTGACCTTGATCTCCGTGAGGCGCGACTCGAAGTTCATGTCGCCGATGCCGCGCTCGTGGCCGATCTTGAGGTACGGCAGCTTGTCCCTGGTCAGGCCCAGCAACGTGCAACCCCAGGCGTCGAGCGCGACCTGGTCGGTCGACGCCGCCACCTTGTTCATCGCCACCACGTCCTTCAGCGAGCCGCCCTGCGGGCCGTTGCGCACCAGGACGTTGATGGCGTCGACCACCACCAGGGTCGGCCGCAGGAACGTCGCCAGGTCGGCGATGCTCATGTCGATGTTCTGGTGCAGCCGGTTGCGCCGCCCGCCCAGCAGCCCGTACCAATTCTTCATCGACGCCGTGAAGCCGGCCAAGTTGTGGTGCTTCGCCACCGGCACGTTGATGACCTTGTCCGCCTCGACGATGGGCTTCAGCACCGGCCACTCGTCCAGCACGGCGCCCTTCAGGTCCATCTTGCGGAAGCGGTGCTCGGCGGGCAGGAGCACCTCGGCGCCGATCTCCTGCGCCGCCTTGCCGATGCCGCTGCGCGAGAAGCAGCGGAACGGGTCGTTGCAGGAGCCGTCGGTGACGATGACGCGCTTGGCCCCCGCCTCCATCGCCATCTTGATGACCGCCGTCACGACCTCGGGGTTCGTGTTGGCCGCCTGCTTCGGGTTGCGGTCCCAACCGATGTTGGGCTTGATGACCACCACGTCGCCGCGCGCGATGAACTTCGCCATTCCGCCGAGCGCGTCCACCGCCGCGCGCACCATCGCTTCGGCGGCGGCCGGCCCCGTCGCGACCACGAGCGGTGCGCCCTTCGCCGTTCCCGGCAGCGTGAAGTCACGCACCAGCGCCGCGCCCCCGCCCGCCGTCACGCGCACGCGCTTGTCGCGGTCGTGCAGCAGCACGGCCGACACCCCGCCCGCCGCCACCAGCGCCCCCGCCACGGCGCCGTGCTTGAAGAGCTCGCGCCGCGTCAGATCCGCCCCCGCGTCGCCCTTCATGCGCGCAGGCCCGTAGCGCGTTCCCTTCTTGCGCTTTCCCTTGCGGATCTTGTCGATGTCCATCTTCGAGCGACCTCTGATGGCGGCGCCTACAGCCCCGCCGCCACCTTCTTCGCCAGCTCCACGGCGGCGACGCGATCGGCGAGCTCCGTCACGCCCGCCACGGTGCCGCCCTTGCGCAGCAGCACCACCTCGCCATGATACTCCGTCTTGGCCGCCAGCGCTTCTTCTCCCACACCCGGCACCGCCTCCGGCTTTCCGCCGAGCACCGCCTTCAGCTCGGCGAGCGCCTTCTTCGCGGCGTCGGCAGACCCGGCGGGGCGGGCGAACACGCGCGCCTCCTTCCCCGCCACATCGTAGCGCGCCCAGAAGCCCGCGCCGAGACCGTCCATCTCGGCGGCGTTCTGCACGGCGTAGCGCTCCGAGTGCGCCTTGCGGCCGTCGCCCGGCAGCTTGGCGAGCAACGCCAGCTCGGCGCCGTCGGCGGGCGGGAGCTTCGCCTCGATGGCGCGGGCCAGCCCCTCCAGCTTCTTCTCCATCTCCGGCCCCTCGGCCCCGGCGCTCAGCTCCACCAGCCACGGGCCCCGGTAGAAGACGCAGGTGGACCCCGAAACGTAGCCGTCGGTGCCGAGCTTCAGGTAACGGTACTCGTCCGCCTTGCTCTCGGCGTAGCGCCCGAATGCCATCTGCGGCGTGCCCATGTCGTACACGTGCGCCGTCACGCGCAGGTCGGCGTTGGTCCCGCCTTCGGGCGCGTACTCCGTGCTCGCCAGGGCCTTCACGCCGTAGTCGACGTAGCTTTGCGCCTCGCCGTCGATGAGCTCGGAGAGGCTCTCCGGCGTGTAGTAGCGGACCGCGTCGACGACCACCATTCCTTCGACGGGGTCGGTCGGCAGGAACTTCCCGCCGCCCTCCAGCTTCAGCGTCGCGCCATCCACGCGCTTGAACGGGTCGACCTTCGTGAAGTCGGCGTCGCCCGTGCCGCCGGCGGCCGCGCCCGTGCCCGGCCCGGCCGCCCCGGTGGCCGACCCCGCGCCGCCCGTCCCCGGGGCGCTCGTCGCCGTCCCTTCTTCGCCGCCACACCCTGCCGTCAGGACCACCGCGGCAGCCCAAAACCCGACCGATCGTTTCATGGCGCGCCATTATAGTGGTGTTTGTCGCGCAGAGCCGCATTTCTGACCGGGGTATGCAATGTTTTCCAATGCCACGCAAACAGTTCAATGAAGACTCCCCCGCAGCCGCCCGTTCACACGTCGTTCCAGCCACTTGACCCGAAAACCGCGGCGGCATGCTTTTGGCACTTCGAAGGCGTGTCATGTCCCAGTCCCGGCAGCGCGGCTTCACGCTCATCGAGTTCATGATCGTCGTGGCGATCCTGGCCATCCTCACGGCGCTCGCCGTCCCGACCATCAGCGGCACGATGGGCGACTCGCGCCTGCGCGACGCCATGAACGAGGTGCGCTTCTTCCTCGCCGAAGCGCGCGCGCGCGCCACGGAGCGCAACGTGGCCGTGGTCGTCGTCATCGACAGGGGAACTCCGCTCGGCGGCGACTTCGCGCTCTGGGAGGGAACGTCGCGCGACTGCTCCACCGTCGACACCAGCACCCCGGCGCTGCTCGGCCCCTACGTCATGGGGACGGACCTGCGCTTCCGCGAGACCGGCCTGTCGAGCATCTCCATGGGCGGCACCGACCAGGGAGCGTCGATCGACCTCTGCATCCGCCCCGACGGCGGCGTGTACCTGCGCCCCGCCGTCACGCCCATCACCGGGCCCCTGCAGTTCCGCTTCCGCCGCTACGAGGCGGCGGACCCCGTCGGCGTGGAGCGCATCCTGCGCCTGAACTTCAACGGCATCCCGAGGATCGAACGATGACCTTGCCCTTGCCGTTGCGCCTGCGCTTGCGCTTGCGCGCGCCTTCGGGCGCGCAAGGCCCGCTGCGCCGTCGCGGCTTCGTGCTGCTCGAGGTCCTCATCGCCTCCATCGTCATCGTGGTCGGGTTCCTCGCCGTCTTCGCCCTGCAGTTCGCCGCGCTCGACGCCAACGTCAACGCCATGCGCTACACCGAGGCGACGAACGTCGCCGAGGCCTGGATGGGCGTGCTGCACCGCGAGGCGCTGATGTGGAACCAGCGCGGCGGCGTCGACATGCTGCCGGGCCTCATGCCCAACCTCACGAACGGCGCCACGCTCCCCCCGGCCCCCGATGCCACGCTCGGCTGGCGCATCGCCACGCTGCACGCCGGCGGCATGGCCGTGGACAAGAACCTCGCCACCGGCTCGCCGAACAACCCCGGCTTCATCTATTGCGTGCACCAGCGCCTGACGTGGATCGACGTGCGCGACGGCAACAACCTCTTCTCCGCCGAGATGCTGCGCGCGGAGGTGCGCGTGCTGTGGCCGCGCCGCGAGCGCGGCACGCTCAACACGCCCAGCGGCGACTTCCGCAACTGCGGCGGCGCCGCGCCCGACGCCATGGCCGGTACCATCGCCGACGTCGTCTCCATCACCGTCCCCACGGTCGTCGCCTGGAATCCGCTGCCATGAGCGCCCCGCGCACCGGCCCGCGCGCCGGCCACCGCCGCGCCGAGCGCGGCCTGACGCTGCTGGAGATCCTCGTCTCGCTGGTCGCCACGATGGTGGTGCTGGCGGGCCTCTTCACCATCGTGTCGGCCGGCTCCAAGGGCTTCATCGCCCAGAGCCAGATCGCCGAGCTGCAGATCAACCTTCGCTTCGCCATGGAGCGCATCAAGTCCGACCTGCGCCTGGCGGCGTTCCTCGGCACGCCCGACTCCAACGCCGACGCGCGCGTCTGTCCCAAGCCGGCCCCCGTGCTGCAGGCGCTGCGCATCCTGGACGCCGTGGACACGGCCCCCAACCCGGGCGCCAACCCGTTCATCGTCACCGACCGCCTGCGCCTGCTCGGCAGCTTCGTGTCGAGCGACTATTACCTCACCGACTCCATCGTCGGCACGACCTTCACGCTTCAGCCGCTGAACCTGCCGACGACCGCCGCACGCTAC
>DASYRF010000271.1:0-26525 GCA_036004705.1 Myxococcota bacterium | reverse complement strand
CGCGGTCATGATCCGCGTCGTCGTCGTCGTCGTCGTCCCCGTCGTCGGAGCGTGCGACGCTGTCGTCGTCGTCGTCGGACTCGTCGCCCAGCGCGATGCGCTCGCCCAACCCGACCAGGTCCGCGATGGCCTGGATCTTCGCACAGCCCGCGCCGCCCCAGCCCGCGAGCACCACGCCCAGCGCCAGGATGAGAGGCCGTCCACGCACGATCGTCTGCAGCTTCATCTTCACCGCTCCCGGTTCAGGTTTGCCCCCATCTACGGGGTCCCCGCCGCGCACCTTCCCTCGCATTCGAAGAAAAAAGACCGCGGTTTCGGGTGGTTGAATCCGCTCAACCCTGGCGTGCAACGCCATCGGTTGGCGCCCGCCGCCGCGCCCGCCGCGCCGACAGCACGCCCATCAGCCCCAGCATCCCCGGCAGCGCGCCCCAGAGCGTGAACGGCCAGAAGCGTTTGGTCTTGCCCTTGCTCTTGCCCTTGGGCGCCGTCTTCCCGCTGCTGCCGCCGCCGCCGCCGCTGCCGCCGCCGGTGCCATCGCCCGCGCCCTTGCCCGAGACAGCGGCGGCCCTGAACCCGATGTCCGGCACGTCGTCCAGCACCAGGCCCGCCAGCTTCAGTCCACGGCGCGGCGCGAACGCCAGGTCGGTCGCCGCCCGCGCCCCGCCACCGCCCGCGCCACCCCCACCCACTGGTGGGCCGCCCCACATCCCGCGCACCGGCGAAGCGCACGCCAGCACCCCCTTCCAGCGGTGCGCGATGATGTAGCGCCCCTGGAAGTTGTTCGTGCCCGCCCCCGCCCCGGCCGCGACGCGCGTGTCGGTCTTGCCGTCCGGCCCCGGGATACCCCGCCCGCCGTAGAGCGGCGGCGCCGCCCGGAAGACCAGGTCCTCGCCCAGTGCGCCCTTCGTGTAGCGCGCGTGCAGCCGCGTCAGCACGTATCCGTACGCCCCGCCGCCCGACACGTCCGCCCCCAGCGTCATCAGGTCGCTCCCGTCGAGCGGCGGCGTCGGACACGGGTCGCACGAATTCGCGTCCCACGAATATTCGGTCACGACCGCGCCCGGGTGCGCCGCCAGCGTCGCGTCGAAGAGCGCCGCGTACACCTCGCCGAACTCGTCGCGCGTGGCGTCGGCGACCTCGAGGTTCGTCGGGATGGTCACGTTGTCGTAGTTCGCCACTTCGTAGCGCGTGCCGCGCGCCAGGATGTGCACCAGCAAGTCCTGCGTCCCCGCCGAGCTCAATAGTCCCAGCCGCACCGGCAACGTGAAGTCGGGCGTGTCGTAGTGAAAGCGCAGCGGCGACAGCGTCGCCACGCCGTCCTTGCCGAACGCCACCTTCTTCACGTCGACCTTCGCCACGAAGAACTTCATGCCCGCCGCCACGTACGGCCGCAGCACCGCCTCCGCGCCGTCGGGGATCTTGTACCCCTCCGCGTGCAGCCAGGTGTCGAGCCCCATCGAGTCCTTCGCCGACAGGATGAGGATCTTGTATTCGCCGACGTCGAACTTCGCCTCGATCGTGACGCCGAGGTCCTTCGCCTTCGCGGACGACCGCTTGACGAAGGCGCCGGTCGCCGTGCCCGGCGCCGCCGTCGTTTCTCCGTCCAGATCGCGGGGCGTGCACGGATCCGCCTCCCAGTATTCGACCAGCCGCGGCGCCGCCAGCGTGTCCACGCGATCGAAGACCGTGTGCGGCAGCGTCTTGACGTTCGCCTCCTTGAGCACGACCGGCACCGGCACGACCATCGCGAAGTCTTCCGGCGGCCCCTTGTAGCTGTTCTGCATGGCCAGCACCGTGCGCGTCCCTTCGCGCATCAGCACCACCATGGTGGCGTCGTTGTAGAGCTTGGCCCCCGCCCCGTTGATGAAGAAGCCGCAGAAAGCCTGCGCCTCACCCGCCCCCGCCCCCAGCACCCCCGCGACGGCGGCCACCGCCGCCCAGCCGCGCATTCCCTCGCGTGCTCGCATGATACTCCGCAGCGCCGGCCGGTCGCTTTCCCGCCATTACGCGCGCCGCGCGCGCAGGGTCTACGCGCCGCGCGTCGCGCCGCGCCGTCATTTGGGCCGCGCACCGTCCTCCTTCAAGATGACGAACTCGACTCGGCGGTTGGCGGCCTTGCCCTCGTCCGTGTCGTTGCCCGCCACGGGGCGCCCCTCGCCGTAGCCCTCGGACACCAGGCGCGCCGCGCTCACCCCGCCGCGCGTCACCAGGAAGTCGCGCACCGCGCGGGCGCGCGCCGCGCTCAGGCGGAGGTTGTACTCCGCCGACCCGTCCGAGTCGGTGTGCCCCTCGACGCGCAGCAGGCCGACGAGCGGGTCGTCGTTGAGCGCGCGTGCCAGATCGAACAGCAGCCCCCAGCTCTCCTTCGAGATGACGGCCTTGTCGTGCTCGAAGTGGATCTTCTCCAGCGTGATGAAGCGGCTCCCCACGCGCTTCACCCGCGGGGGCTCGGGGCAGCCGTCGTCGTCACGATCGCCGTCCATGTCCTCCGCCTCGTTCGGGCAGGCGTCGTCCTTGTCGAGGATGCCGTCGATGTCGTTGTCGGGATCCGGACAGCCGTCGCCGTCGTCGAACCCGTCGAAGTCCTCCGCCTCGTCGGGGCCGGCGTCCACGTCGTCGTAGAGGCTGTCGCCGTCGCGGTCGCCGCGCGCCGCCTCCAGCGGGCAGCCGCGGTTCTCCGGCGGCCCCGGGTCGTTCGGACAGGCGTCGTCGCCGTCGAGCACCGTGTCGACGTCGTTGTCGGGCTCGGGGCAGCCGTCCGGGTCCTCGAAGGCGTCGAAGTCCTCCGCCTCGTCGGGGCAGCGGTCGGCGCCGTCGTCGTAGCCGTCGCCGTCGCGGTCGCCGCGGTGGGGCTCGTAGGTGATGCCCACGAAGGCGCGCGGCTCGGGCGCGCCGTAGGCCGGCCCGGCGAGACGCGTCACGCCGTAGCTGGCGCCCAGCACCAGGAACGAATTGCGCGCCACGTAGGCCTTCGCCGCCGCCAGCACCTCCACCGGCGCGCGCGCCCAGAAGTCGCCCTCACCGGTGAGGCCGGCGCGGGCGTTGGCTTCGAGGACGACGTCGAGCCGGTCGGGCACGACTGCGAGCGCTGCGCCCAGCCCGAGCGTCAGCTCGTGGCCAACGCGGAAGGCGCCGGCCGCGCCCGCGCAGCACTCGCCGGCCGCGCGCGACAGGCGCAGGTTCACGCCCACGTTCGCCGCCAGCGCCACGGGGCCCAGCCGCGTGTCGGCGATGAGGCGCGGGAAGAGCTCCGCGCCGCCCGACGTGAGGAAGTCGCGCTCCGGGCCGGCGCCCCCGCCGGGGAAGCGCACGCCGGCGAGCACGGCCAGCCCGACGCCGTGCCGCCGCCGGTCGAGAATGGCCGCCTTCACCTTCACCGACGGATCGCCCAGCGCGTGCACGCCGACGCGCGGGCCGAAGCCCATCGCCTCGCCGCCGGGCGCGCCTTCGAGGATCGTCACCGGCACGAGCAGCGACAGCTCCGCACGGCCAAAGAGCCCCAGCGCCGCGTGCAGGTCGCCGGTCGCCATGTTGCGCACCACCGGGAACCGATCGCCGCTGCCGCCGCCGCTGCCGGCGGGCACGAGCACCAGCGGGTTGCGCGCGTAGGCGACCCACAGCCCGAAGCTGACGTCGAGGTGCCCGAGCGGGTCGGCGCGGTCGACCGTGACGAGCCCGCGCGAGTCCGCCGCCGGCGCGAAGAGCTCCACGTTGAAGCGCCGGTCCTGCGCCGCGGCCACGCCGGGCGCGAGCCATGCCCCCAGCGCCGCCAGCGCAACCAGCGCGTGCGCCCCGCCGGCCGACGCCCCGCCGCTCGCCCGCGCGCCCACGCTGCGCCCGCGGATCGGTGCCGCGACGCGAACGAGCCCGCCGCGCGCCCGCGCGACCGCGCCGCGCTCGCGGCTCGGTGCCGTGACGCGAACGAGCCCGCCGCGCGACGCAGACCGCGCCACGAGAAGGCGCCTCCGCGGCCTCGGCCCCGGCGCCGTGCTCAGACCTGCCTCTCGGCGTGCGTTCATGTGCCTCCGTCGGCGGCGCGGCGCGGCGGCACGATGTGCGCGGCCGCCCGGCCCGGCCCTTGCCCTTGCAAGGGAGCGACCATGCCCGCGCCACCAGACATCGCCGGGTTGCGCCCCGCCGCGCCACGCGGGTGTCACCTCCCGGGTGACGGCGCGCGCCGGCACCGTCAACCGCCAGGTGACGGCGCTGCGCCTCGGCTCGCGCACCCCGCCACCCGCGGCTATGCTTCGTTCGTGCCCGCAGACCGAGAGAGCCACGAACGGCCCGCGCCGGCGGGCTCGGCCCGCAGCACCGTCCCGTATCCGCAGCCGGCGCCGCTGCTACCGGTGCACGTGCGCCGCTTCGCGGTGGAGGTCGTGGAGCCCAGCGCCGCCGCCGCCCGCTGGCAGTCGGCCACCGACGTGTGCACCATCGGGTCGAGCCCCGCCAACGACGTCGTCGTCGACCACCCGACCGTGTCGCGCTACCACTGCGAGATTCGCGTGGACGCCGCGGGGGCGCGCGTGCGCGACCTCGGCAGCCTCAACGGCACGTCGGTGGACGGCGTACGCGTGGCGGAGGCCTTCCTGCGCGACGACAGCACGCTGCGCCTGGGCGCCGCCGCCGCGCGCTTCCGCCTCGGCGCCGAGACGAACACGCTGCCGCTGTCGGCGGCCACGCGCTTCGGCGCGCTGGTCGGCCGCTCGGCGGCCATGCGCGCGACGTTCGCGTTGCTGGAGCGCGCCGCCCAGAGCGACGTGACGGTCCTGCTCGAAGGCGAGACCGGCACCGGCAAGGGCGCCGCCGCCGACGCCCTCCACGACGCCGGCCCGCGCCGCGACCGACCCTTCGTCGTGGTCGACTGCGGCGTCATCCCGCGCACGCTCGTGGAGAGCGAGCTCTTCGGCCACGAGAAGGGCGCGTTCACCGGCGCCGACGCCCGCCGCATCGGCGCGTTCGAGGACGCGTCGGGCGGAACGATCTTCCTCGACGAGATCTCCGAGCTGCCCGCCGAGCTGCAGCCGAAGCTCCTGCGCGCGCTCGAGAACCGGCAGATCCGGCGCGTCGGCGCCAACGCCTTCCTGCCGGTGGACGTGCGCGTGATCGCCGCCTGCAACCGCGACCTGCGCGGCGAGGTCAACGCCGGCCGCTTCCGCGCCGACCTCTACTTCCGCCTGGCCGTGCTGCGCGTGCCGATGCCGGCGCTGCGCCACCGGCCCGAGGACATCCCCGAGGTCGTGGACGAGCTTCTCGCCGGGGCGGGCACGCCGCCGGAGCGCGCCGCCCCGCTGCGCGCCCACGAGTTCCTCGCCGGGCTGCAGGGCTCGGCGTGGCCGGGCAACGTGCGCGAGCTGCGCAATTTCCTGGAGCGCTGCCTGGTGCTGGAAACGGCGCTCGCCGTGGAGTCCGGCGCCGGCGACGGCGGCGGCGCCGGCGACGGCGGCGCCGCCGGGCCGGGCGGCGAAGGCGCGCGCGGCCGGGCCGCCCCCGCCGCCGTGGACGCCGCCGTTCCCTACGCCGACGCGCGCCACCGCGCGCTCGCCGACTTCGAGCGCGGCTACGTCGAAGATCTGTTGCGCCGGCACGGCGGCAACGTCTCGCAGGCGGCGCGCGCCGCCGGCATCGCCCGCGTCTACCTCTACCGACTCATGCGCCGCCATGGAACCGGCTGAGAGCGCGCCGGCGCGCGCAGCGCCCGAGCCACGCGGGGCGCCGCTGTTCCTCCGCCTGTGGGTGCTGGCACTGCTGGTGGGGCTGGTGCCGCTCGGCGCGCTGGGCGTGGCCGTCGTGACCGTCAACGAGGACGCGCTGCGCACGGCGGCGCGCGAGCTGCATCTCGCCATCGCCTCCGACGTGCGCCACGCCGTGCGCGGCGAGCTGGCCCGCGTGGAGGAAGAGCTGGAGGGCATCGGCCAGCTGCTGCTGGCGCCCGGGCTGGGCGACGACGACCGCCGCCTGGCGCTCGCCGGGGCAAAGGTCTCGTCGGCCGCGTCGTTCGACCACGTGACGGTGTACGGCCCGGACGGCGCGCGCGCCGGGACCGTCAAGGCCGGCGAGGCGCCCGACCCAGGCTCGGCGCCGGCGCTCGACGCGCGCCTGCGCGCCGCCCTGGCCACCGGCACGCTCGTCCCCGGCGCGGTGCGCGCGCGCCCCGCCGCCGCCGCGCCGCCGCCCGCGGCCACGCTCGGCGCTGGAGCGGTGCGGGCGCCCGTCGCCGCCGCCGCGCCCTCCGCGGACGCGCTTGCCCCCGGAGCGATGCCAGCCGCCGCCGTCGCCGCCGCGCCGCCCGCCTCGCCCGCGGCGCCGGCCGCCGTGCGCCCGGTGCTGCCGGTTTTCCGCGCCGTCATCATCGACGGCGCCGTCAAGGGGTTCCTCGCCACGGAGCTGCGCCTCGACGGCTTGTGCGCGACCGTGGCGGAGGTGGGCGAGCGGCGCCTCGGCACGCGCGACGCCGTGCTGGTCGTCGACGAGTCGCTCGCCCTCGTCCTCGCGGCCGACCCGGCGCGCGCGGCGCGCCGCGAGAGCCTCGCCGGGCGCGGCCTCTTCGCCGCCCTCGCGCCCGGGTCGTTCGCCGCCGACTTCGGCGCCGCGCCCGACTTCGACGAGGACGGCGTCCCCATGCTCGGCGCCGTCGAGACGATGCCCGACCTGCGCTGGGCGGTGGTCGTCCGCCAGGCGCGCGACGTGGCGTACCGCTCGCTCGGCACGGTGCGCCGCACGGTCGCGGCGGCCGCCCTGGCCGCCGCGCTGGCGGCGCTCGCCGGGGGCGCGCTGGTCGCGCGCCGGCTCGCCCGTCCCATCGCCGCGCTCGCCGCCGCCAGCGGCGACGTGGCGCGCCGGCGCTACCGCGGCGTGGGGCCGGAGGTGACGGCGCGCGGCGACGAGATCGGCCGCCTGGGGCGCGCCTTCGACCGAATGGCGCACGACCTCGACGCCTCCGAGCGCCGCCTGGTGGAGGAGACGAAGGCGCGCGCCTCGCTGTCGCGCTACCTGCCCGCGGACGTCGTGGAGCTGGTGCTGGCCGACCCCGGCCGCCTGGCCCTCGGCGGCGCGCGCCGCGACGTGACCGTCGTCTTCGCCGACGTCGTCGCCTTCACGCGCCTGTCCGAGACGCTGGCGCCGGAGCGCGCGGTGGCGCTCCTGAACGAGCTCTTCACCATCGCCACCGAGATCGTCCATCGACACGGCGGGATCGTCGACAAGTTCATCGGCGACTGCGTGATGGCCGTGTGGGGCGCCCCCGAGGCGCGCGCCGACGACCCGGTGCGTGCGGTGCGCGCCGCGCACGACCTGCGCCGCTGGGTTGAGACGGCCAACCGGAAATGGCGCGCCGACCTGGGCGCCGAGATCCAGATCGCGATCGGCATCAACACCGGCCCGGCGGTCGCCGGGAACGTCGGCAGCGACAAGCGCATGGACTACACCGTGATTGGCGACACCGTGAACGTCGCGGCGCGGCTCGAGGCGATGGCCGCGCCCGGGCAGATCTTGTTGAGCGACGCCACGCGCGCGCGCCTCGGCGAAGCCTTCGCGCTGCAGGCGCTGGGCGAGCGCACCTTGCCCGGGCGTCGCGCCCCGACGCCGGTGTACGAGGTGCGCGCGTGAGCGTGCCGCGCGACACCGCCGCGGCCGCCGCCGCCGCGGCCGCGGGTGAGGACGCTGCCGCCGCCGCCGCCGCGGGCGCGGGCGCGGCCGACGTCCGCGGCGCGACGCTGGCCGGCCGCTGGCGAGTGGAGGCGCTGCTCGGGCGCGGCGCGGTGGGCGCGGTGTGGGCGGCGCGCGACCTCGTGCTGCACCGCCGCGTGGCGCTGAAGGTGCTGCACCCGGAGGTGGCCGCGCGTCCCCTCGCCGCCGAGCGGTTCCGACGCGAGGCGTTGCTGTTGGCGCGCCTGCGCCACGACAACGCCGTGCACATCTATGACCACGGCGTCGACGCCGGGCGGTTCTACATCGCGATGGAGCTGCTGGACGGGACGCCGCTCGACGCCCTGGTGGCAGCGGCGCCGGGCCGGCGTTTCGCGCCGGAGCGCGCCGCGGCGCTGCTGGCGCCGGTGCTCGACGTGCTGGAGCGCGCTCACGCGCTCGGCATCGTGCACCGCGATCTGAAGCCGGCGAACGTGCTGGTCGTCGCCGCGCCCGGCGGCGGCGAGCGCCCCGTGGTGGTGGACTTCGGGCTCGCGGTTCTCCTGAGCGACGCGCGCGGGGACGGGGGCGCGGCGGGCGGCGGCGAAGGCGACGGCGACGAGGACGGGGCCGCCACGCGGCGGCTCACGCTGCAGGGCCATCTGCACGGCACGCCCGCGTACATGCCGCCGGAGCAGTGCCTCGGCCGCGCCGTGGACGCGCGCTCCGATCTCTACGCCGCAGGCTGCTGCCTGTACGAGCTGTTGACGGGCGCGCCGCCGTTCGGCGACGCCGAGCCCGCGCAGGTGCTCGCCGCGCAGATGCACCAGGTGCCCGTGCCGCCCAGCCGCCTCGATCCCCCCGTGACGCTGCCCGCGGCGCTGGAGGAGCTGCTGCTGGCGGCGCTGGCGAAGCTGCCGGCGCAGCGCCCCGCCAGTGCGCGTGCCATGAAGGACGCGCTGCTGGCCGCGGTCGGCGCGGGGCCGCCGGGCGCCGGCGCGCCGCGTTCCGCCGCCCGCGCGCCGCGCATGCCCAGGCCGGCCGCGGCGGCGGCGGAGCCGGCGGACCTCGGTGGCCCCGAGCGGCCCGCGGGCACCGCGCGGGCGCCCGCCGTCGAGCCCGACGCCGGGCCCGTGGTGGGCATCGTGGAGCCGCCCGCCGCCGGCACGCAGGGCGTCTCCGCGGCGCTCAGCCTCGCCGGCTTCGCCGTCGAGCCGCTGGGCCCAGGCGACCTGAGCGCGCGCGGTGCGCTGGGCGCGGTGGTCGTCGTTCCGCCCGCCGAGGCCGGCGACCCCGTTGCGGCCGCCGCACGTTGGGTGAGCCCCGGCGGTCCGCGCGTGCTCCTGTGCGGCCCCGAGTCCGACGTCGCGCTCATGGCGCGCGCCATCGAGGCGGGCGTGTACGATTACGTCGCGCTGCCGCTCGACGCCGCGGAGCTCGTGAAGAAGGTCGGCCGCGCGCTGCGGGTGAAACGTTGAGCCCCCGCCCCCGCCCCCGCGCTCGCGCCCGCGTGCGTGCCCGCGTCGCCGCGTACGCCGCCGCGCGGCTCCTCTTCGTCGCCGCCTTCCTCGTGCCAGCCGCCCCCGCGCGCGCCGCCGACGACGCGCCCCGGACCGGCCACGCCGGGCCCGCCGCCCCCGCGCCCGACGCGCACACCGGCCCCGACGCGCCCTACGTGGTGAAGCCCGGCGACACCTGCGTCGGCGTCGCCAAAGCCCTCTTCCCGGGCGACGCCCACGCGCTGGCGCGCCTCCACTACCTCAACCCCGAGCTCGGCCCGCTGCCGCACACGCTCGTCCCCGGCATGCCGTTGCGCGCGCGCGCCGACGCCCCCGACGCGCGGCTGACGTTCGTGCGCCCGCTGGTGGAGGCGCGCCTGTCGGTCTCGGGGGCCTGGGCGGCGGCGCCGCACGGCAAGGCCCTCTGGGCGCGCAACGAGGTGCACACGCGCGCCGCCGCGCGCGCCGAGCTGACGTTCCGCGACGCCGCCGTGCTGCGCATGGAGTCCGAAGCCCTCGTGGTCATCTACGGCGCCACGCCCTGGACGCCGCGGCCGCCGCGCTCCGGCACCGTGACGCTCGTCGAGGGCGACCTCCGCCTGCGCCTGCCGGCGCTGCGCGACGGCGCGCCCGCGCTCGCGCTCACCACGCCCGGCGCGCGCGTCGAGACGGCCGGCGCCGACGCCCACGTCGGCGTGGACCCGGCCAAGACGTCGCGCGTGTCGGTGTTCGACGGCCGCGCCACCGTGGCGGCGAAGGGCGCGAAGGTCGCCGTGGCGAAGGGCTGGGGCACGCGCGTCCCCAAGGGCAAGGCGCCCGAGAAGCCCACGCCGCTCCTGCCGGCGCCCGCCTGGCTGGCGCCCGCCGCCGGCGCCGTCCGCGTCGCCCTCGACGAGCCCGCCGTGCCGCTCGCGCTCGAATGGTCGGCGGTCCCCGGCGCGGTGAAGTACCGCGCCGAGCTGGCCCGCGACGTGGAGCTGAACGACGTCGTCGCCGACGAGACCCTCGCCGCCTCCGTCCGGCGGCTCGACACCGCACCGCTCGACCCCGGCCGCTACTGGGCGCGCGTCTACGCCGTCGACGCGCGCGGCCTGCGCGGCATGCCCTCCCCCGCGCGCCCCGTCGACGTCGTCCACCTCGCCCTGGAGCACGGCCTGCGCGATCCCGCCTCGCCCGGCGCGCCGCTGCTGCGCGGCAAAGGCGCCGTCGCCCTCGCCACCGCCGGCCTCGAATCCGTCGACGTCTACGTCGACGGCGCGCTCGTCGCCCCGCCCCTCGTCGTGACCGCGCCCGGCCGCCACGAGCTGCGCCTCTTCCCGCGCGGCGCCGACCCCGCCACCGCCGCCGGCGCCACGCTCCTCGTCGAAGTGGAGCCCGGCCCCATCCCGCCGTCCGTCGCCGCCGCCCTCGCGTCCAAGTCGTCCCGCTCGCTGCCCACGCGGACGGCCGCCCCGTCCACCGTCCCCACCCCGACCGCGGTGGCCGCCGCAGCCTTCAGCACCTCCGGCACCGCCCCGCGCGCCCCCGCAGAATCCGCCGCGCGTACGACGAGCACGACGCCGCTCGTCGCCGCCTCGCTGTCCAGCGACGGCGCCCCTCGTCCCGCCGCGGCCGCCGCGGCCGCCGCGTCGCTCGCCGGAGCGTCTTCTCCGTTCTCGCCCACCGCGCCCCCCGCGCCCTCCGTGCCGCGCCGCTCCGTCCGCGTTCGCGAGATCGGCCTGTTCTTCAGCGGCCTCGGCGTCACCGGCCTCGTCGCCGCCGCCATCACCGGCACCCGCGCGCGCGTCCTGCGCGACGAGCTCGCCGCCCTTCCCCTCGACTCGCCCGCCCGTACCGACCTCGAGCGCCGCCGCCACACGATGGCGGCCGCCACCACCCTCCTCGGCGCCGGCGGCGCCCTGCTCACCGCCTCCGGCCTCACCATCCTCGTCGTCGGCCTCGCCGGCCGCTGGTAGCGCACCCACCTCCCAGCCCCGATTCCGGTTCCGATTCCGGGTCCGGTGCCGGTTCCGGTGCCGGTTCCGGTTCCGGTTCCGGTGCCGGTTCCGGGTCCGGGTCCGGTTCCGGTTCCGGTTCTGGTTCTGGACCCCCGGGCGAGCCAAGGACACAATGCGCGTTGCGCCATCTGGGCCGAAGCTGCGCGCGAGGTGCCTGTGGACGACATCGTGGTCATCGAACGGCGGATCGACGACAGCGAGCTGAAACGACTCGTCGAGCGATTCTTCGAAGACATGGTCAAGTTCGTGGTGGACGTCCGCCTTCGGCTGGCCGCCGTCGGGGGGGAGCTCCACGCCGACGCCGAGCAGATCCTGCTGGATCGCGGCAGCCGGCAGGAAGACCTGTGGGGCGCGAACTACTACCCAGGGAGGGGCCGCGCGGGGTGCGTCGAGCTGACGGCGCTCATCAACATCCGACCCTCGCAGGGCAACCGCAGCATGGAGATCGCCGATCCCGACGTGGCGCGGAGCGTCGTGGAGATCGCGCACGCGCTGCTTGGCGAGGGAGAGCCTCTGTAGATGGGCACGCAGCACGCAACGCTCTCGCTGGAACGGTGGCGCACGTTTCCGCGGGAACGCCAGATCCTCATGATCGCCAACGAGCTCCATCGCGGCGGCAAGCTCTTCGCGCCCGAGGATCGGGGCCGCCTGCACAGCTGCTACGAGCGGGTCCTGAACCTCACCGACCTCACGATCGCCGCCCAGCCGGCGCGCAGCTTGCGTCGCGAGCTGCTGCGCTGGCGCGACCTCGTCGCCCTGCTCTACGTGGCCGGCGAGCCCGACCCCGCCGCGCACGAGGCCGCTCTGTCCTGCCTCCTGCGCACCACACCCGCCAGCGCCGCGCAGATCCCCTACGTCCTGCCGCGGCCGGATCGACGTGAGGGTTGATTCGACTGTCGCGCGCGGTCATACCAAAGGTAGGAAGACCGCGGTCTCGATCCCGGACGACGTCTTCGAGCAGGCGGAACGTCTCGCACGCCGCGCGAAGAAGTCGCGCAGCCAACTCTTCAGCGATGCGCTGCGGGAGTACGTGGCGCGCCATGCCCCCGACGAGGTGACGAGCGCGATGGACCGTGTGGTGGACGACGTCGGAACCGCCTCGGACGATCTCGTCACGTCGGCGGCACGTCGGGTGCCCGAGCTAGTGCTGGCGGGCATCGACATCGTAGTGCCTCGGACGACGGGAGGGGTCACGGGTGTGGAGCGGCACTGCGGCGCGCGGGGCGCCGGGGAGGTCGTAGGAGCGGGTCACGGTCGAGGGGGCAGCGAGGTCGCCGAAGCGCAGGGGGCTGAGCTTCGCGGCGACGCCGGCGCGTATCGAGGCGTGCGGGGGACAGAGAGTGGACGAACGTGGCGTGAGTCCGCTGACATGGGCTTAGATCCCCGAGCGCTTCGCCACCTCGAGGAGTTGAGGGGCTGGTGACCGTCGGTCACCGCACGCAACGCGAGGCGCGGGCCTGAGACACGCAAAGATTCTACACGCGCGACGTAGTATGCACTCCCAACGCCCGCGCGCGGAGGACCGATGACCGACACCCGCACTCCGTCCCCGTCCCCGTCCCCGTCGATGCAAGGCAAGACCGTCCTGCTCACGGGCGCCACCCAGGGCATCGGCCGCGCCGCCGCCCGCGAGATCGCCCGCCACGGCCCCACGCTGGTGCTGGTCTCGCGCGACCCCGACCGCGGCCGCCGCACCGTCGAGGAGGTGAAGTCTGAGAGCGGCAACGCGCGCGTCGAGCTGCTCGTCGCCGACCTCTCGCGCCAGTCCGGCGTGCGCGGCCTGGCGCACGACTTCCTCGCCGCCCACGATCGCCTCCACGTCCTCGTGAACAACGCCGGCGCCATCTTCGCCAGCCGCGAGCTCACCGCCGACGGCGTCGAGCACACGTTCGCGCTCAACCACCTGGCCTACTTCCTGCTCACGAAGGAGCTCCTCCCCGTCCTCCAGTCGAGCGCGCCCGCCCGCATCGTGAACGTCGCCTCCGCCGCCCACTTCCGCGGCCAGGTCGACTTCGACGACCTCCAGGGCGAGCGCGGCTACTTCTCCTTCCGCGCCTACTCGCAGTCGAAGCTCTGCAACGTCCTCTTCACGTACGAGCTCGCCCGCCGCCTCGAAGGCACCCGCGTCACCGCCAACTGCCTCCACCCCGGCTTCGTCCGCTCCGGCTTCGGTCGCAACCGCCCCGGCCTCCTCAACACCGCCGTCGCCATCGCCGCCGCCGTCGCCGCCATCACCCCCGAAAAGGGCGCTCAGACCCTCATCCACCTCGCGACCGCCGGCGACGTCGAAGGCGTCACCGGTAAGTACTTCTTCCAGAACCGCGCTCGCCACTCGAGCCGCGCGTCGCAGAACGAGGCGACCGCGAAGCGGCTCTGGGAGCTGAGCGAGAAGCTAGTGGGCTCTCCGGGGCCCACCTGATCGACGACCCCGCTGCTGACGAACCACTTCGATGCGCCGTCCCAGCACGGCGTCCGCCGGGGCCCCGCCTTTTTCTTCATAGGCGGCGGCGGCGCGGGCGACGCACGGTGGCGACGGAGTCGGCGCCGAGAAGCAGGGCCTCCAGCGTACGGACGCGGCGGCGGGTGACGCGCTTGCCGGCGACCCAGATACCGTTCGCGGAGCCGGCGTCGCTGACCCAGACGTACGCGCCGACGCGCTCGAAGCGGGCGTGCCGGCGCGACACGGTGGAGTCGTTGACGCGGATGTCGGCTTCGGGTCCACGGCCGACGACCACGACGTCGCCGTCGCGAAGCGCGACGACGCGCGCTCCGCGCAGGCCGAACACCACCAGCTCCACCTGAACGGAGTCGTCGGGGCCGTGGATCCGGCGCGCCCTGGCGGCGGACCGGCGCGTCGTTCGGGTGCGCGCCATGCGAGCGACAATAACACGGCGGCCGGGCGCGGCGCGGCGCCGGAGCGCTGCGGCGAGGCGCGGGTCGGCGCGGCTGAGGTTCCGGCTCCGGCTGGGCGGGACGACGTCACCGAACACCGTCCCCGTTCCAGGCTGGCGGCGGCTCATCTGTGCGGGGGGACTCCGGCTCCTTCCGCGGTTGGGTTCACGCCTTGAGCGGCGCACGCCCCGCGCCAACCCGACGGGGCGCAGGGGCGCGGAGCGGGTCGGCACGGGCCCTGCGCCTTGGGGGGGCGTGAACCCAACCGCGAGAGGAGCCTCCGTGAACCCACTTCACGCCTTCGACGTCTCGGTCCAGCTCATCCGACAGCTCCGCGAGCCGGTCACGCGCCTCCAGGCGCGCGACGCGGACCTCGCGAGCCAGATACGGCGCGCGGCGTCCAGCGTGCCGCTCAACGTCGCGGAAGCGCACCGCCGCGTCGGGCGCGACCGGTCGCACTTGTTCCGCGTGGCGGCGGGCAGCGCGGCCGAGGTCCGCGCGGCCCTCCTCGTCGCCGAGGCCTGGGGCCACGTCGCGCAGGCCGACGTGGTCGACGCCCTGGCGTCGCTCGATCGCCTGCTGGCGATGCTCTGGCGGCTCACGCACTGACGGCCGCCGGGGCCGGGTCCGGTTCCGGGTCCGGTAATTGGCTGCGGCGGTCAGGAGGGGGCGGGGGCGAGGGGCAGGCCGACGGCGCGGCGGAGGCGGAAGTGCGACTCGGAGACGCAGAAGGCGAGCGCCTCGCGGGCCTCGGGGTGATCGGCGGCGGCGGCGAGGGCCGCACCCTCGACGATGGTGGCGGCGCCCAGGATGCGGGCCAGGGCGTCGAGCGCGCCGGCGACGTCGTTCGAGCAGGCGAGGGCGAAACGGTTCGCGGTGTCGGCGAGGTGCGGGAGCCAGGCGGCGGGGTCGGCGGGCGGGCCCTCCAGGATGGCGGTGCGGGCGAGCTCCTCGAAGAGCTCGCGCTCGCGGCGCGAGGGGAGCTTGCGCAGGCGGCGCGCCAGATCCGTCTCGCCGCCGAAGCCCATGTTGGCGGCGCCCTCGGGCTCGAAGGCGACGACCATGGCGCGGAGCATCTCCAGCAAAGCGGGCGCGGTCATGAGGCGGGCGCGCGGGTGCGCGTCGCGGACCTCCACGAGCGCGCGCGCGAGGGCGAAGCGGCGGTGCGCGGGGTGCTGGGGCTCGGCGAGCGCGGCGCCGACGACCAGCCCGGGCGGCGCCGACAGTACGCCCGCCGCCGCGCGCGGATGCTCCTCGCTGACGTAGAGCTCGAAGTCGGGGACGCCGGCCACGCGCGCGAGCTGGGCCGCCTCGTCGTATATCTCGCCGCCGCGCACGCGCTCCTCGCGGCGCACGCTCAGCCGCGCCAGCGCGTCGGGGACCATCTTCGCCAGCAGCGGGCTCAGAGCGCGGAAGAGGCGCCGCACCGCGCGCCGCGCGCGCGGGTGCGTGACCTCGGTGTCGAAGAGCGCGTCGTCGACGGGCGCCGTGGGCAGCGCCCGCCGCCGCGCCTCGTGGCGGGAAAGCACCGCGCGCGCCTCCTCGTCGGCGTTGCCGAGCGCCACCGCCACGCCGCACGCCACCCATTCGTGATCGGGGCGCTTCGACCAGGCAAACAGCTCGCGCAGGCGCGCGTGCGCCTCCAGCTCGAAAGGCGCGTGGTCGATGCGCTCGCGCATCCGCTCCATGCCGCCTTCGTAGAAACCGGCCAGCGCGCGCGCGTCGCCCTGCGTCAACAACAGATCGCGCATCCGGTGGTTGGCGGCGGCCGAGACCGGGTCGCGCTGCAGGGCGGTGCGGCAGGCGGTCACGGCGCCGCGCGGATCCTTGAGCCCGCGCTGCAGGACGTCGCCCAGCCGCAGCTGCAGCGAGATGAACGTGGCGTCGTCGGTGGCCAGGTGCACGGCCATCTCGGTGACGACCTTCGCCGCGTCCCAGCGCTCGGCACGCACGTAGAGCGCGCCCAGCCGCTCCAGCGCCGGCAGGTACGTGCGATCGGCGGCGACGACCTCCTCCAGGTGCGGGATGGCCTTGGCGACGTCGTCGAGCTTGTCGGCGTACACCGCCGCCAGACGCAGACGCAGCCGCAGCTGCGCGCCCAGCGGCTTCTCCTCGGCCAGGGCGCGCTCGAAGGCGCGCGCCGCCTCGTCCCAGCCGCCGCGCGTGACCGCCAGCTCCCCCAGCGCCCACAGCGCGTAGCGCGAACCGGGCTCGATGCGCAGGCCGCGCAGCAGCGCCTCCTCGGCGGCGCCGGGGTCGTGCAGGCGGTCGCGCCGCAGCTCGGCGGCGTGGAAGGCCAGCTCCGCTTGCTCCGGCGGGGCCGGCGACGCCTGCAGGCGCGCCGACAACAGGCGCTCCAGCCGCGCCCAATCGCCCCGCCGGTACAGGATGCGCCCCAGGCGCACGAAGGATCCGCGGTGCAGGGCGTCGCGCTCCAGCACGGCGCGGTAGTCGTCGGCGGCGCGCTCCTCGTCGAGCAGCTTCTCCTGCCAGACGCCGGCCGCCTCCAGCCAGCGGCGCACCGCCACCTCCCGCTCCACCGTCGCCGCCGCCTCCGCCTCCGCGGCGCGGCAGAATTCGTCGCCGAGGGGCGCCGCCCCCGTCTGGGCGAGGCGGCGCAGGTCTTTCAGCGTGGGCAGGTCATCCGGCACCGCGCGCAGCCCCTCGCGCAGCGCGGCACGCGCCGCGCCGGCCTCGCCGGCGGCCATTTCCAGGCGCGCCACCCGCCGCAGGAACGCCGCACGCAGGCGCGGGTCCAGCTCCATGTCGGCTTGCGCGCGCAGGGCGCGAACGCCGAGCGTCACGTCGCCGGCGCGCTCCGCCAGCTCCTCCAGCACGCGCAGCGTGGCGCGCGAGCGCGGCGCGTACTCCAGCGCCTTCTCGTACTGCGCCACGGCGGCGCGCTGGTCGCCCATGCAATCGCCGAGCGCGCCCAGGTCGGTGCACAGCGCGAAGGCCAGGCGCTGGTCCTCCACCTGCGCGGCGCGCCGCTTCCACAACGCCGCCAGCTCGGCGCGCGCCGCCGCCCCGCGCGAGCCCTGCGCGTGCCCCGCGGCGAACGGGTCGTGGCGCAACAGCTCCACCGACAGCGCGCGGACGGCGAACGGCGAGTCGGGCTCCACCTCGCGAAGCGCGCGCCAGGCGGCGGCGGCGGCGTCGGCGTCCTTCACGCGCAGCTCCAGCACCTCGGCCGTCTCGGCCAGCGCCAAGAGCTTCTCGGCGCGCGTCCCGGCGGCGGCGCGCTCGCCCAGCAGCGCCAGCAGCGCGGTCCAGTCGGGCTTGCGCCGCAAGAGCGTCATCAGCGCCCGGCCCGCGGCGGCGTCGCCGGGGTTGCGCTCGCGCGCCTGGCGGTAGAGCTCGGCGGCGTGCTCCGGCTTGCCCAACGGCCCTTCCCAGGCCAGCCCGGCGAGCGTGAGGAAGGCGGCGGCGGCGTGCGGGTCGCGCGCCTGCATCGCCTCGTAGCGGAGGATCTCGGCGAAGCCGGCGTGGTCGCCCGCCTCGTTGCGCAGCGTGGCGAGCGCGCGCGAGGCGACCGGGTCGGCAGGGGCGCGCGCCGCGTCCTGGCAGACGGCCGTCAGCGCCTCGGCGGCGGCGCGCGGGTCGCCTAGCCGGTCGCGTGCCAGCTCGGCGATGTCGAACAGCAGCGCGCGCCGGCGCACCGGGTCGCGCGTCGCCTCCATCTGCCGGCGGCACACCGCGACGAGGTCGGAGGCCCGCCCCTGCTCGCGCAGGAGGTTCCCCAGCGCCGACAGGCAGCCGGCGTCGGTGGCGTCGATGCCGAGCCCGCGCCGGTAGCAATCTTCGGCGCGGTCGAAGTCGCCCGACTGCTCGAAGAGGTCGCCGGCCAGCGCCCACAGCCCGAGCGCGCGCTCGGGGGCCTGCGGCAGGGCGGCTTCGTCGGCGGTGGCGCGGGCGTTCTCGGCGACGTCGCCGGTGGCGGCGGCGAGGCGGCGTATGCCGCGCAGGGCGAGGCGAGCGAGGTGGCGATCCTCGGGGGCGCGCTCCAGCGCGCGGCGGTAGGCGGCGACGGCCTCGCCGGTGCGGCCGGCCTGGGTGGCGCGCACGCCGCCGATGCGCACGAGCAAGAGCGCCGCTTCGCCGGGGTCGGAGGTCATGACCAGGCGCCGCTCCAGCACGGTCACCAGCTCCTCGACGTCGCCGCGCGCTTCCGCCAGACGCGCCAGCGCGTCGAGCGCCGGCTGGTAGCCCGGCTCCACGGTGAGGGCCTCGCGGCAGCGCGCGGTGGCGGCGTCGGCGTCGCCGACGCGGCGCTCGGCAATCTCGGCCACCTTGAAGAGCATGGCCGCCTTGCGCGGCGTGTCCGTCGTGGCGGCGGCCTCGTTGACGTACAGGCGCGCGGTCTCGCGCCAGCGCTCGCGCTCGATGTACAGGCGGGCGAGCGCGCGCGCCGTGGGCGCGTCGGTCGGGTGGATCTCCAGCGCGGCCTCGTAGTGGCGGATGGCGGCCTCGTCGTCGTGCAGGCGCGCCACGTACACCTCGGCGACGTCGCGGTGCAGGCGCGCCAGGTCCGCCGGCTGGCGCGCCAGGAAGATGGCCTGCTCGGCGTGCTGGGCGAGATCCTCCCAGAGGCCCAGCTCGCCGAGCAGGGCGATGGCCTCGCGATGGACGTCGAGATCCATGGGCGCGGACTCCAGCGCGGCCGAGACCTGCGCGCGCGCGGCGTCGCGCATGTCGAGCTTGGTGCCGGCGATGCGTGCGGCGCGCAGGCGAAGGCGCGCGGCGTCGGTGGACGGCGAGCGCGCCTCGGCGAGGTAGCTGAGCACGGAGACCAGGTCCTGCCAGCGCCCGGCGCTCTGGTGGATGGCGCCGAGCGCGCGCACGGCGCCGAGGTTGCGCGGCGCCGCCGTCACGGCGCGGCCGAGCAGCGCGCCGCGGCTCGACTCGTCGAGCGCGGCCAATTCTTGCAGCAGCGCGCTTTTCTCGGCGCCGTCGCCCAGCGACTCGGCGAGCTGCAGCCCGGCGGCGAGCGCGGCGTCCTTGTTGCCGGAGCGGGCGCGGATGCGCTCGATGCCGCGCAGCGCCAACGGCTCGGTGGCGTCGAGGCGCAGCACCTCCTCGAACGCGCCGGCGGCGCGCGGGAAGTTGTGCAGCCGCGCCTCCAGCACGTTGGCCTTCTCCAGCAGCAGGGCGGTGCGCTCCTCGCGCTCGGCCCGCACGCGCAGCTCGGCGTCGAGCAGCTGCACCACCCAGTTCCAGTTGCCGCGCACGCGGAACAGGCGGCGCAGCGCGCGCAAGTTGGGCACGAAGCCGGGGTCGAGGCGGTACGCCTCCTGGTAGTGCAGCAGCGCCTCGCGGCCGTTGCCGCGCCGCTCCTCCAGCCGCCCGATCTCGTGATGGAGGCGCGCGCCCTTGCGGCGGTCGCGCGTGAGCGCCAGCTCGCCCTGCAACAACGCCAGATGGCCGGCGCGGTCGGCGGGCGGGGCGGCGTCGGCGACCGGATCGGCGGGCTCGACCACCGGGCGCCCCGTGCGGCGCACGATGGACGTCAGCGTCATGGGCTTCGCCGGCGTGGCCGGCTGCGGCTCGGGGGCGAGGAGCTCGATGTTCGTGTCCGACTCGGTCTCCGGCGTGATGTCGCGCTCGTCTGTCTTGTTCACCGTCTCCTCCTTTCTCCGCCGCTAGCGGTCCAGGCTGACGCCCACGCGCTCGCGCAGGGTGAGGTGCTCCTCCGACACGGCGAACGCCAGCAGCGCGGCGACGCGCGCACGCAGCGGGTCGGCCTGGCCGAGCGCCTTCACGGCGGCGCGCGTGGCCGCCGCCGACGGCGGCGCCTCGGCGCTCCAGGCGCCGCTCGGGTCGGCCAGCGCCGCCACCGCCGCCAGGGGGTCGCCCGCGCACAGCAGGCCGTAGCGGTCCTCGGTGCGCTGCAGCCCTTCCAGGAAGCGCGAGGCGCGGAAGTTCTTGCGCTCGACGAGGTAGGGCCCGGCGAGGTCCTCGACCGGCTTGCGCGCCTTGCGCGGCAGCGCCTTGCCGATGCGCTTGGACAGCTCGGTGACGTCTTCGCCCTGCGGCAGGATGCCGGGGCGCGACGTGCCGGCGAGCGCGTGCAGGTGCCGCTCCAGCGCCTCGGCGCCGAGGTGGCGCGCGATCTCGTGCCCCCACGCGGCGGCGATGAGGGCGCGGCCGACGAGGACGCGCCCGACGGCGCCGGTGGGCCGCTCCGCGCCGTGGCCGCCCGGGCCCGCGCCGGCGCCCGCGCCCGCGCCCGCCCCCGCGCCCGCGCCCGGCGCGAGGTGCACGACCAGGCCGGCCGTTTCGAGCGGCAGCGCGCGCACCGGCCAGACGTGGTCCCCCGTCTCGACTGTGGCGCCAGGCCCGGCACCGGGTCCGGCGTCCCCCTCGACCCAGAGGTCGATCTCCTCGGGCAGCGACGCCGCGACGCGGCAGTGGTCCAGATCGGCGCGCGCCGCGAACGCCGCCCGCGCCAACTTCATCTGTTTGTGCAGCCCGTAGCGCTCGGGGCGCTCGCCCGCCACCTTGGCGAGCCCTTCCATCCCCGACGCGAGCAACCGGTGCGCCGCCCCGCGCGCCGACGCCTCCACGAGCAGCGCCGTGATGTCGTCGGCCCCCAGCGCGCGGCGCGGCGGCGTGGCGGCGCGCGCGCGGTTCTCCTCGACGAAGCGCACCAGGTCCTCGGGCGGATCGTCCAGGCACAAGAGCGCCGCCGTCGCCTGGAACAGCTCGTCGCGATAACGGCGCCGGTAGGCGATGCGCCCCAGCGTGCGATAGAGCGCCGGCTCCAGCGGGTCCTCGCCCACCGCCTGGCGCACCGCGCGCGCCGACAGCCCCAGGTGGTCGCCCAGCGCCACGGTCTGCCCCGAGCGCAATAGCGCCTCGGCCAGCGTCTCGATCGCCTCCTCGCAGGTCGGGTCGATCTGCAGCACGCGCCGCGCCGCGCGCACCACGCCGGCCTGGTCCCCGAGCCGACTCGCGAAGAGGCGCAGCAGGCGCAGCCCGTTCTCGCGCCGCGCCACCAGCGGCGCCTCGTGCAGCACCGCGTCCAGCTTCTCGCGCGTCGCCGCGGCCGCGCGCGCGTCGCCCTTGCGCTCCGAGATCGACGCGAACTGCTCCAGCCCCAGCACGTCGTCGGGCGCCACGTCGAGCAGGTCCTTCCAGGCGCCGTGCACGACGTTGGGGTCGCTCAGCCGCTCGCCGGCGATGCGCGCGCGCGCGCGCAGCACCGCCGTGCGCTCGCCCGGCCCCGGCGCCGCCGCGCCGGCGCGCCCCAGCGTGGAGATGGCGCGGTCGTAGCGGCCCAGCCGCTCCTCGCGCACCGCCAGCGCCGCCAGCGTGCGGAAGTCGTCCGGCCGCCGCTCCAGCGCGCGCATCAGGCTCTCGGACGCCTTCTGGTCGTCGCCGAGGCGGTCGCCGTGGATCAGCGCGATGTCGTTGAACAGCGCCACCAGCTCCTCGGGGTCGGTCTCCAGCGCCACGCGGCTGGCGTAGTGCTCCAGCAGCCGATCCCACGCGCCGGCCTCCTCCAGCGCCGCGCGCAGGCGCGCGAAGGCGGCGCGCGAAGTGGGCACCAGCGCGAAGGCATGCTCGAAGCAGGCCACCGCCTCGCGGCGGCGGTTGAGACGCTCGCGCCAGATCGTCCCGGCGGCGAGGTAGTCGATGGCGGCGCGCTCCTTGTCGGCGAGCAGCGCGCCCTCCTTCTCGCAGGCCCAGGCGTAGCGCGCCCAGTCCTTGAGCTTGTGGCGCACGCGCTTGAGCGCCACGACCACCGGCAGGCTGTCGGGCACGGCCTCCAGCGCGTCCATGAAAGCGCGGTCCGCCCCGACGAGGTCGCCCGCCTCTTCGGCGCGCTCGCCCTGGCGCAACCCGCGCAGCGCCTTGGTCTCGCGCAGGTTCGAATCCACCAACGCGACGCGCTCGGCCTCCTCCGGCTCGGCGCCGCCCGCGCTGGCGCGGGCGCGCGCCTCGCTCAGCCAGGACTCGGTGCTGGCCTCGGGCTCCTCCGCCGCGCCCAGCGTGGCGAGCGCGCGCGGCGGCAGGGCGTGCGCCGGCACCAGCGACTGCGCGCGCCGATAGGCCTCGATGGCGCCGCCCTCGTCGCCCAGCCGGTGCTCGAGGAGCTTCGCCAGGTCCATCGTCACGGCGAAGCGCACCGTCTCGTCGCGGCTGACGTCGGCGCGGCGCCGCAGCACGTCGGCCAGAGGGCCCCAGCGCTCCAGCCGCTCGTAGAGCCGGCACAGCGCGCGCAGCGCCAGCGGATGCGCCGGGGCGATCTCCAGGATCTGCTCGTAGACGAGCGCCGCGCGCTCCGGGTTGGGCGTGTACTGATCGAAGACCTCGGCGAGGCGCTCCAGGTAGGCGAGGCGGCGAGCCGGGTCGGTCTCTTCCTGCAGCGCACGGCGGCAGGCTTCGGCGAGCTTGTGCCACTCGCCGCGGCGCGCGAGGAGGTCGAGCAGCGCCGCGGTGGCGGAGGCGTGCCCGGTCACGGCGCGCTGCGCGTTGCGGTAGGCGGCCTCGGCGTCGTCGAGCCGCCCCAGGCGGTCCTCGAGGATGAGCCCGGCCTGGGTCCAGAGGCGGGCGCGCTCGGCGGGCTCGTCGGTGGCCTGCGCGGCGGCGGAGAGCGTGGCGGCGATGGCGGCGTCGTCGCCGCGCGCCTCGGCGATGCGCAGCAGCGCGCGCCCCGCCTGGCCGTGCCCGCGCACGCGCACCAGCACCTCGCGGTAGGCCGCCTCGGCCGCCTCCGGCTGCTTCAGCTCGCGCTCGTGGATCTCGCCGATCTCGTACAGGAGCGCGGCGGCCTGCTCCGCCCCCACGCCGCGGGCGATCTCGCTGCGGTGCATCTCGACCAGCTCCGGCCAGCGGCCCTGGCGGCGCAGCAGCCGCCCCAGCGCGGTGAGCGCCGGCAGGTACGAGGGATCGAGCTTCAGGACCTTGCGGTACGTCTCGGCGGCTCCCTGCCCGTCGAGGATCTTCTCCTCGCGCAGGCGCGCCGCCTCGGCGAGCAGCTGCACGGCGCGCGCGCGCTCCTGGGTGCGGTCGGCTTGGATCTCTCGCACCTCGGCGAGCGCCTCCCACTGCTCGGTCTTCTGGAAGAGACGGTCGAGCGTCTGCAGGGCGAGGTCGTTGGAAGGGTCGAGGCCCAGGATGCGGCGCGCGGCGTCGATGGCGCGCTCGGGCACTTGCAGGTCGCGCTCCCATAGCAGCGAGACCTCGGCGAGCAGCGCGATGTTGCGCTCGCGGTCGGCGGCGTCGCCGGCCAGCGCGCGTTCGTAGAGGGCGACCAGCTCCTGCCAGCGGCCGCGCGCGGCGTACAGGCGCTCCAGGGCGCGCAGCGACGACCAGAACCCGGGCTGCGTCTTGAGCGCGCGCTCGTGGGCGTCGATGGCGCGGTCGGCGTCGAGCGGCTCGAGCGTGCGGGCGGCGCGCCAGAGGGCGAGAGCGCGCGCGCCGGCGGTCGTGTGCGCGTCGGCTTCGCGCTGGTGCATGGCGGCGAGCGCGGCGCCCTCGCCGGCAGCGGCGTAGAGGCGCCCGAGCGAGCGCAAGGTCGGATGGTGCGTGGCGTCGATGTCGAGAACGGTGCCGAGGGCGTGGATCGCGGCGGCGGTGTCGCCGAGCGCGATGCGCACCTCGCCGAGCGCGTAGCCGGTGGCGATGCGGTCGCGCGGGTCCTGGGCGAGGGCGAGCTCGCGCTCGAGAATGGAAGCGAGGTCGCTGCGCAGGCCGGCGCGCGCGTAGAGCTCGCGCAGCGCCACGAGGGCGACGCGGTCGCGGACGCCGAGCCCGGCGAGCTGCTCGAGGCGGGCGGCGGCGAGATCCTCGCGGCCGAGCCGATGGCGGTAGAGCTCGGCCAGGCGCCACAGCACCGGGCCGGCGGCCGGATCGAGAACGGGGTCGCCGGAGGGGCCGGGCGCCGCGAGCGCCTCGACGAGCCGCTCGAGCGACTCGGTGATCTCGACGTCGGACTGGCGCTTTTCTTGGAGGCGGACCTGCTCGGCGAGGATCACCGGGTCCATGGGGAACAGGCCCGCCGCGACGGCGACGAGGTCGGCGGCGGCGTCGACGTCGGCGTGCTCGCGCTCGCGCAGGCGCGCCATGTGGAAAAGCAGGCCGGCCTGCTCGACGGCGTCGTCGGTCGCAGTGGTGGCGTGGCGCAGCGTCTCGAAGAGCTGCTCGTGCGCGGCGCCGGCCAGGTGGATGCGCTCCAGGCTGCGCAGCGCGCGCAGATCGCCCGGCGCCTCCGACAATAGATGCTGCAGGCTTTCGACGGCCGCGGCGCGCTCGGCCGGGCCGACGCGGGGCTGCGCGAGCTGCAGGCGGGCGCGCTCCCAGTACAGCTCGGCGCGCTCGTTCTGGTCGGGCGTGGAGGCGATCTCGGCGTCGAGCAGTCGGAGGCGCGCGTCGAGGTCGCCGCCGCGGCGGAAGAGCGCCTGGGCGGCGCGGAGGTTGGGCCGGTAGCTGGGGCTGAGGTCGAACGCGGCGAGGTAACGGTGGCCGGCCTGGAAAGCGTCCTTCTTGTCTTCCTCCCAGACGCGGCCGATCTCGAGGTGAAGGCTGGCGGCGCGCACGGGATCGCGGGCCAGGGCGAGCTCCTTCTCGAGGTCCTCGAGCAGGCCTTCGGTCGTCTCCGGCTGCGGCAGCGTCGGACGGGCGAGCTCGTCGGCGCCCAGCACGGACACGGGCTGGCGGTCCCACAGCGCGGTGGCGCCGGGCGGCGGCGGCCCGCCGTGCTCGGCGGTGATGGGCGGCAGGCCCTCCAGCGCGGCGCTCAGCTCGCGGACGATCATGGTGGGCGCCCGGTGGGACTGATGGACCGGGGCCTTGTCGTCCTTGCCGGGTTTCGCCGCGGGCTTCGCGCCGGCGGCGGCGCCCCGCTTCGCGGCCTGCGCGGCGTGGGCGGCGGCTTGGCCGGCGGCCGGCGTGGCCGCCCCGGGCGTGGCGGCGGGCGTGATCGGCTTGACGCCCGGCGGAGCAGCCGCGGACGCGGCCGAGACGGCGCCCGGCTTGGCGGCGTGCGGGGGCAGCGGCGGCTCGCCCGGGCGGCGCAGGCGGGTGGGCTCGGCGTCGGTCGTCTCCTCCTCCTCGTCGGCGGCGTCGGCGGTGGAGACCGAGACCGGCTGGCTGCCCGTGTCGGACTCCTCCCACTCGTAGTCGCCCGGACCGATGCGCACCTCGGCCGACTCCTCCGGTCCCAGCTCGGCGGCGAGACGGGCGAGGCCGTCCTTGTTCACGCGCTCGGCCCTGGCGCCCTCGGCCGCCGCCGACTCGGTGGCAAACGGCGAGGGCGATACGACGGTGCGGATGGGCTGCATCTCGTCCGGCTCGGGAAGATCCGTGTCTTCCGCGTCGTCGTCGCCGCCGCCGCGGGCGAGGGCCGCCAGCGCATCCAGACGCGGAGCCGACAGGTCGGATTGCGCCGGCGCCGGCGCGCGGGGGGGCGGTGGCTGTGGCGGCAAGGCGGGCCCCGGAGCCGGTGCGCGGGCCGGCGCGGGCTGCGGCGGCAGGGCCGGCCCCGGCGGCGGCGCCGCGGGCGGCGGCGGCACAGGTGCGCGCACCGTCGGCTGCGGCGGATGTGGCGGAGGCGGCGGGGGCGGAGGCGGCGGCGGCGCGGCCGCCGGGGCAGATCGCGTCGGTTGCCGCGGAGCGGAGCCCGCCGGCTCTGCCGGCGCGGACAGCAAGCTCGCCGGCGCAGGCGGCGCAGGCGGCGGCGGTAGCGGCGGCGGCGGTGGCGGCGGGATGGCGGTCCCCTTCGTCCCCAGCGGAGCCGCCGGCGGACGCCCCGCGGGCGCACGCGGCTTGGGCGGCTCGGACGACATGGCGGACGATTGTACTCCACCCCCTCGCCCCCGCGAACGCGCGCCCGGGCCGGGCTCGCGGGGGTCGATCTCGCGGCCGGCGACGTGCTCGCGGGAGAGGTAGCCGACGACGTGCAATGATCACTGACGAGGCGTCGCCTTCGGCGTGACGCGGCGGAGGTCAAGGCGACGGGGCGCCACCCGAGGCCAGCGGGGCGAACCCGAGCTCGACTCAGGGGATCGCGACCAGCTCCACGTCGGCGCCCTCGACGATGCCCTCGCGGGCGCAGAAGCCCGCGTTCAGCTCGATGACGTAGCGCGACGGCGTCTTCACGGCGCGCGACGACTCGGTGAGCGGCGGCACGTCGCGCAACACGCCGACGACCTTGCGCGCCCCGCTGACGAACACCATGTCGAGCGCGATGTACGTGTCCTTCATCCAGAACGACTGCATCGCCTCGCGCTCGAAGACGAAGATCATGCCCGCGTCAGGGGCCAGGACCGTGCGGTCCATCAGCCCCTTGGCGCGCTTGGCGGGCGTGTCGGCCACCTCCATCGAGGCGCGCACCTCGCGCCCACCGGCCACGTGGAAGACGACCATGGGCGCGCTCGCGAACGGAGCGCCCGCCGCGCCGCCCGTCGCCACGCCAGCGCTGCCGCCCGTCGCCGCCGCCGGCTTCAGCCCCGCGTCGCAGCCCCCCGCCGCCGCCGCCAGCGCCGCCGCCGCCGCCGCCGCCAGCGCCGCC
>DASYRF010000270.1:0-10575 GCA_036004705.1 Myxococcota bacterium | reverse complement strand
GCCGCGCGACGAGTCGCGGCACGCAAGGAGCCGGGCCCCACACGCGGGGCCCGGACCGCCGCCGGGAACGGCAGGCCGCGGTCGCCAGGGCCGGACGTCGTGGGCGCGCCACGAAAAGTGAAGAGCCTTCTTTGGCCCCGCCGGCTCCTCGAAGCCGGCGGGGTTTTTTTTCGCCCCTCCCGTGCCGCGGCAATGTCTACCATCACGCCGAACGACGCCTCGCCGCAAGCCGCCTGGATGAACCACTCCACCCTGGACGCACCGGTCACCGTCCAGTCGCATCGTGCGACCCCTGGCGTGGTGGTCGGCGTCGTGCGCGGCGTCGGCGTCGTGCTCGGCGCGTCGGCGTCGGCCTCGGCGTCGGCTTCGCCCTCGGCGTCGGCATCGGAATCGTGCGCGGCGTCGGCGTCGTGCGCGGCGTCGGCGTCGTGCTCGGCGTGGATGGTGGCCATGAATCTGCGGGGCGTAGTCGGCAGGGAGGGTAGCTGAGAGCGGCCTCCGCCTGGGCGTGCGGGCCGGCGGGTGACGGCGGGGGGGTCCCCCATCGGTGTCGTCCCGAGCGCCCGGCTCGGCGGGTTGGAGGGGCTGGGCGGCGTATCGGGCGCGAGGGCGCACCGACGGGGGTCCGCCGGCAGGACCCGCCGGGCCTGGGTGCTACTGGCCGGGACAGCGCCGCCGAGCGCGAGGTTCTTCCACCGTCGCGTCGGGCGGATGGGCGCGCGCGTGCGTCAGCGGACTTCGATGAGCACGGGGGCGCTCGCGGCGCCGGTGCCGGTCGCGACGGCGACGACCTCGTGGACGCCCGGGGTGAGGGGCAGGCGCGCGCGGTCGGGCCAGGCGCTCTCGGTCAGGACGCGCCCGTCGACGCGCCAGACGACGGACGCCGGCGCGCCGGGCACCTCGGCGCGGAGGGGGATGGCCTGCACGGCGGCGGGACGCGCAGGATCGAGGACGAAATGCGCGCCGGGACGCGGCAAGACGATGGTCGGCGCCTCGCCCGCGCGCGCGCGCGCGACGCCCTCCCCCGCCGCCGGGCAGAGCGGCGAATAGATCTCGGGCGCGAAGCGCGCGGCGTGGTCGACGCCGTCGGGGTCCGCGAGCCAAGCGTCGTACGGAGCGTCGGGCAGCGTCGCCGCGACGACGTCGCGGACGAAGGCCGCGGGGCACCTCGGCCCCGCGCGCAGACCGTTGCGCACGTCTACGGCCACGCGGTCGTGCATCGTGCAATGCGCCGCCGGCGCCGTACCGGGCAGAAACTTCTCCACGAGCGCGTGGGGACACGTCAGCCCCGCCCGCAGCCCCGACAGCGAGCACACGGCCGCCGTCTCCAGCGCGGCCGCCGCCGGCACGGGGCCGGCCGTGGCCGGGTAGCGCCGCGCTGCGACGTTCATCAGGCGCGCGAACAGCGGCGCCGCCCCCGCCGCCGCCGCCAGACCCGGCACCGCGCCGCCGTCGAAGTTGCCGACCCACACCGCCACGGTCACGCGGCGCGTGAATCCGACGGTCCAGCGGTCGCGCCATCCCGTCGACGTCCCGGTCTTGGCGGCCACCGGCACCTCGAGCCCCAGCGTCCCGCGCGGCGCCAGCACACTGAGCCCCGCGGCGCGGTCCGCCAGGATGTCCGCCACCACCGCCGCCGCCTCCGCCGACAAGACCCGTCTGCCCCGCATCTTCTCCGCCCGCCCCGCCGCCTCCGTCCTCGACAGCGGTGCCGACGCCGACCCCGACGCCGACGCCGAGGCCGAGGCCGACGCCGACGCCGACCCCGACGCCGAGGCCGACGCCGACGCCGACGCCGACGCCGACGCCGACCGCACGAGCGTCGGCGGCAAGTAAACGCCACCGCGCGCCAGCGTGGCGTACGCCGCCGCCAGCTCCATGAGCGTCACCTCGCCGTCCCCGAGCGCCAGCGCCAGGCCGTAGTGCGACGCGCCCTCCGTCAGCGAGGCGAAGCCGAGCCGCCGCAGCCCCGCGAGCAGGTCCGCCGTCCCCACCAGGGACGCCGCCCGGACGGCGGGCACGTTCAACGACGCCGACAGCGCCTCGCGCACGCGAACCGGCCCGCTGTAGGTGCCGTCGTAGTTCTTCGGCACGTAGGGCAGCCCCGGGTCCGCGAACGCCGTCGGCACGTCGGCGAGCACCGTCGCCGCCGTCAGCGCCTTCTTCTCCAGCGCCATCGCGTAGACGAACGGCTTCAGCGTCGACCCCGGCTGCCGGGGCGCCGTCACACCGTCCACCTGCCCGCCCGCCCGGTCCCAGAAGTCCGGCGACCCCACGTACGCCAGCACTTCGCCGCTGTCGTTCTCCATCACGACCGCCGCCGCCTCGTGCACGCCGAACGGGGCCACCGCCGCCAGCCCTTCGCGCACCGCCTCCTCCACCTCCGCCTGCAGCGCCAGGTCGATCGTCCCCTCCACCGCCGTCGTGCCCGCCGGCAGCCCCGCCAGCACGCGCACCACGTAGTGCGGCGCCCCGGCCGGGTGCGCCTCGGCCCGCACCGACAGCCCGTCCAGCTCGGCCCGCGCGCGCTCCAGCGCCGCCGCGTCGATGGCCCCCTCTTCCGCCATCCGCGCCAGCACGGCGCGCGCGCGCGCCTTGGCCTTCTCCGGATGCAGCCAAGGGTTGTAGCGCACCGGCGACTGCGGCAGCCCCGCCAGGAAGGCCGCCTCCGCCGCGGAGAGGTTGGCGGCGCGCTTCCCGAGGTACAGCCGCGCCGCCGCCTCCACGCCGGCGACGCGCGGCCCGTACGGCGCGAGGTTCAGGTACGCCTCCAGGATCTCGTCCTTGCCGAAGCGCCGCTCGATGCGCAGGGCGTCGAGCATCTCGCGCAGCTTGCCCCAGACGTTGCGCGGGCGCGGGCGCACCACGCGCGCGAGCTGCATCGTCAGCGTCGACGCCCCCGACACCAGCCGCCCCGCCGCCAGCGCCTGCCACGTCGCGCGCCCCACCGCCACCGGGTCCACGCCGGCGTGGCTCCAGAAGCGCTCGTCCTCCACCGCCACGGTCGCCGCCCGCACCAGCGGGTCGATCTCGTCGAGCGACACGTGGTAGCGATACGTGCCGTCGGCGCCGGGGCGCTCGCGCAGCGGTACGCCGTTGCGATCGGTCACGACCACCGTGGCCGCTCCGCCCAGCCGCGACGCCGGATACGGCACCGCCAGCACGTACCAGGCGGCCAGCCCCGCGGCCGCCAGCCCCGCGACCATCAGCAGATGGACGGCCAGCGCCACGCCGAAGAGCAGGCGCCGGCGCGCCAGCGCCACGCCGCCGCGCAAGCGCGGGCGCGCCCGCGCCACCCCGCCGAAGCGCAAGCGCCGGCGCGCCCGCGCCACGCCGCCGCGCAAGCGCGGGCGGGTCAAGGCGCCCCTCCGTCCACCGCCAGCCGCGCGGGCGCGCCGAGCCCGTAGGTGTCGCCGTCGTACATGGCGTAGGCGTGCACCGGCGGCACGACGAAGCCGCCGCGCGTCGTGGCGCGCGCCAGGAACGCGAACTCGTACTTTCCCGCCGCGGCGTAGTCGAGGAAGAACACCACGCGGTCGTCGTGCAGCTCGGCGTGGCTCAGCACGCCTTTGCCGCGCGCTGCGTCCGGGCTCGCGGTCTCGCCCGCCGCCGCGCCGGACGTCGCCAGCGCGGGGTCCACCGCCTCCAGCCCGGCCGGTAGCGGCACCTCGACCGCCACGTACTCCAGCGTCTTGTCCAGCTCGACGAGCGCGCGCACCCGCACCGCCGTGCCGGGCGCGACCACCGTGCCCAGCTCCCCGCCGTCGAGCCGCTCCACGCGCCGCGCCACCGCGATGCCCGCGGCGCGCCCGTCCTTCGGCGCCGCTTCGAGAGGCCGCGCGTAGCGCAGCGTCGCGTCGAGGTACCAGTGCCCCGCCCCCGTGAGCGACAGCACCGCCTCGCCGCCGCCCGCGCCGCGGGCCGCCGCCGCCACGTCGGCCGGATCGAGCACGAAGCGCCGCGCCCCGCCCGGCAGCTCCTCCGCCGGCGCGACGTCCTTGCCGCCGAGCTTCACGGCGAAGCCCGCGCTTCCCGCCGGCGCCGTCGTGTGGCGGAAGAACGTCGCCAGCCCCATGAGCGTGAACGCCGTCTCCTGCGTCGACGACCAGCCGGCGTGCTCGTGCGCACGCATCAGCCCGCGCGCCAGGCGCGTCGCCAGCGGCGCCGTCACGTCGATCTCCGCCGCCGCCGCCAGCGCGAACGCCGCCGTGCGCGCCTCCGATCCGAACGGCAGGAAGTCCGCGGGCCGCGGCTTCGCCGCACGCGCCACCAGCTTCCCGTCCGCGTCGAACCACCCGTCGAGCATCCCCAGCAGCTCGCGCGCGCGCACGTCACGCGGGTCGGCGCGCACCAGCGCCAGCGCCAGCGCCGCCATCCCGAACGGGTCGAGCCCGGCGCGCTTCAGGTACAGCGCCTCGAGGTGCGACGGCAGCTTCTCGCCCGCTGTCACCAGCACCATCACCGCGTAGGCGCGCCCGTCGAGCCCGCCCAGCGGCCCGCCTTCCGACGCATGCGGGGAGCCCGCCTCCATGCCGCTCTTGTCGCCGGTCCCGTCGAGCAGACCGCGCAGGTACGCCGTCGCGCCTTCCAGCAGCCCCGGCGCCAGCGGCAGGCCGGCGCGGTGCGCCTCCGAAAGCGCCAGCATGGCGTAGGCCGTGCCGTACGGATGCGGGTCGGTGTCGCCGGGCCAATAGGCGAGCCCGCCCGAGTCGGTGCGCATCTTCGCCAGCCGGTCGAGCCCGGCGCGCGCCAGGCGGTCCAGCTCCGCGCGCGGATGGCGCGTGTAGCCGAGCGCCGGAAGGATGTCGCGCAGGGCGATGAGCGGATAGGTGCTGGAGGTGGTCTGCTCCACGCACCCGTGCGGGTACTGCACCAGCTCTTCCAGCGACTGCCCGAGCCCCGTGGCCGGGTTGTAGGCCATCACGAGCTCGAGCGCGCCCAAGCCGCGCAGCGCGTCGCCCGGCACGTCCACGGCCAGCGTGGCGGCCCCGTCGGCGGCGCCCACCGTCGCCCCCGAGAGCATCACGCTCGGCGGCGTCACCAGGAGCGGCACGCGCACCTCGTCGCCCGGCCCGCCCGCCCCCGTCACGGCGCGGAACGCGACTTCGGCGCTGCCGAGCTGCGCCGCCTCCACCGGAAAGGTCACCGCGCGCGTCAGCCCCGGCGGCACGTCGACCTCCGCCGCCGCCGCCGCGCCCGGCGCCAGCGACAGGACGCCCGGGCCGCTGCTGGCGAAATGCACCTTCACGTGTAGCGGCGCGTCGGTGCGGTTGCGCACCACCGCGCGCGCCTCGAAGCGATCGCCGAGCGTGGCGAAGCGTGGCAGCGCGGGCGTGACTTGAAGCGGCAGCGACGACTCGATGCGCTTGTCCGCCGATGCGCCGCGGCCGCGATCGTCGAGGGCCACCGCCATCACGCGGAAGGCCGTCAGGTTGTCCGGCACCTTCAGCTCGGCGGTCACCACGCCCGCCGCGTCGGTCACGAGGTGCGGCAGCCACAGCACCGTGCGCTCGAAGTCGCGGCGCACCATCGGCGCCGCGCCCTCGTCCTCCAGCTCCGGCCCGCCGCCGGGGTCGCTCTTGTCCATGAGCATCGCGAGCTCCACCGGCAGCGCCCAGCGGCTGTCGTGGATCGTGAGCCACGGCCACCACACAGGGTCGAACGCCGAGGCCCCGTTCGGCGTCTCGTAGTGCGTGAGCATCAGCACGCCCTCGTCCACCGCCCAGAGCGCCACTTCGGTCCCGGCCGCCGCCTTCCCGCCGGCGTCGGTCACGGCCACGCGCACCTTGGCCGTGTCGCGCGGGCGGTAGCGGTCGGCGTCGGTGGTCAGCGCCGCCTTCAGCGGCCCGCCGTCGGGCAGCGCCACCTCCAGCGCCGCCGCACCGGCGCGCCAGCTCGGCCGGCCCGTGTCGCGCCCGCGCGCGTCCAGCTTCGTCGCCAGCCGCGGGCTGACCACGTGCACCGCCACGAACGCGTTCGGCCCGTAGCGCGCGTCCACCGGCAGGGTCAGCTTGTTGAGGCCGGCGGTGAGCGGCACGACCTGCGTGTGCAGCACTTCGTCGCGCAGCACCGTCAGGATGCCGCGCGCCTCCTTGAACGGCGAGCGCACCGTGACCGTCACCGTCTCGCCGACGGCGTGCTTCCCCGCCGGAACGCTGACGGCCGTGCGCCGCTCGACCTCGTCGCCGCCGCTGCCGGCGTCGCCGCTGGCCTCGGTGCGCGCCTCGGTGGCGACGATGCGCCCGAGCTTGTCCACGAGGCGAACGCGCCCCACGAAGCTGCCCCACGGCCATCCCGTGAAGCTGCAACGCACCGGCTTGGCGGCGCTCTTGAGCGCGCAGCGCGTCACCTCCCACTCGTCGTAGTCGCTGCCCTCGTCGTACTCCTCGCCGCCGCCGTCGCTCTCCCAGTAGCCGTAGTCGTAGCGCTCCAGCACGGCGAGCGAGACGTCGCGCCCGGCGACCGGCTTCCCGTCGGGCGTGACCACGGCCACCTCGAAGACGCCCTTGTCCTTCTTCATGGGAAGCGCGCGGACGATGGCGTACTCGGTGCGCGCGTGGGCGTAGGCGTCGCCGTGGGCGGAGACGCTCTGGAAGGTGTCGTCGGTGACCTCGGCCTCCAGCGTCAGGCGCACCGGGCCGGCGGCGTCGTCGAGCCGCGGCACCAGGTCCAGCGCCAGCGCGCCGGCGGCGTCGAGCTGCGCCGTGCCGCTCGCCACCTCCTCGTCTCCCCAGGCGCGCGGCAGCACGAACCCTTTCCAGCCCGGCAGCGACAGCTCGGCGCCGCGCCGCCGCAGTGTCCAGGTGACGTGTCCGAAGGCCACGGGCCCGCCGGCGAGGTAGTGCGCCTCCACCTTCGCGTGAAGCTTCTCGCCGGGCATCAGCGGCTTTCCGCCGGGCGGGCCGGCGGTCACGGCCACTTCGAATTCGGGCGTGCGGAGCTCGGCCACGTCGAAGGAGCCCGAGGCGGAGGGAGCGCCCCCGCCGCCGCCTCCGCCGCTGCCGTCGTCGTCGCCGTCACCGTCGCCGTCACCGTCGCCCATGTCGTCGCCACCACCGTCGAAGCGGCCGTCGCCGCCGCCGTCGGGGCGGGCGGCGCGCGCCGGCGCGTCGGGGTCGACGATGCTCACGCGCCAGGCGTGCCCGCCGAGCTTCCAGCCCGGCAACACCGGCACGTCGAAGCTGGCGCTGCCGTGCGTCCCCAGCGCCGCGCGCGCTTCGTGCACCACCTCACCCTCCGACCCGGTCACCCGCAGCACGGCCTCCACGCGCTTTCCCGCCGGCGGATGGAACGTCCCGCCCCCGCGCACGCGCGCCAGCGCCTTGAGGTGCACCACGTCCGGCGGGCGGTAGATCCCGCGGTCGGTGAAGGCCATCACCTCGGTGGGCGGCCCGCCCACCGACGGCACGCCGAGGCTGGCGTTGTCGAGCCGTCCGTCCCAGCCGAGCGCTGTGTAGGCGCGGTCGTCCTTGGTGCGCGCCAGGACGATCGCCCCTTCGTCTCCTGCGCTGGGTGTGGCGATGAACGCCGTGCCATCGGGCCCGGTGCGTCCGGCGACGGTCTTGCCTTCGAGGCGGAGCTCCACGTCGGCGCCGTCCACGGGCGCGGCGGTCGCGAGGCGCGTCACCCACACCAGCACGCCCGTCTCCAGCACCGTCGCCGAGACGCCCAGGTCGGTCACCTGCACCAGCGCGCGCTCGTACAGCGCCGGCCCGTGGTCCTTGTCGGTGGGCTTCGACTCGAACTCCACGGCGAACAGCGTGGCGCCGGCCGCGCCCGACTCCTTGGCGAGGTCGACCTTGCGCGTGGTCCAGGCGCCGCCCTTGCCGCGGGGCAGCGGCAGGATGGCGGCCCCCTTCTTCATCACGTCCTCGAATGACTCGTCGCCGTAGCCGCGCGCGGCGCGCACCGCGTCGCGCAGCTCGGCGTCGGCCAGCGGCCGGACGCGCAGCTCGGCCGCGCCCAGGTTCACGGTGGCGAGCGGCAGCTTCCCACCGTGCGGGCCGCCGCGGTCCAGCACCACCTCGCCCGACGGCAGGCGCGCCGCGGGCGGATGGTCGGCACGATGGAGCTTCAGGACGATCGGCGCGCTCAGCGGCCGGCCCGTCTCGTCGGCCAGTGTCGGCAGCACCGTCACCACGTGGTCCTTGCCGGCGCCGTACTCCACCTCCACGTGGAGGGCGGAATCCTCGGCCCAGACGCGCCACGACTTGGGGGCCGGGGCGATGGCGACGCGGTCCTTGAGCGCGGCGGTGGCAGGGCGGGCGCTGAGGCTCACCGCCAGGTGCCCGGCCCAAGACTTCACCTCCCAGGTGCCGTCCTTGTGGTCCTCGGCGCAGGAGTACTCCGAAGGACACCACACCGAGCTGCCGCGGAACGGCGGCGGCGTACGCAGCCACGCCTCCTTGTGATCGTCGAGCGTGGGGCTGCGCGGCAACGCATCGTCGAACGCGAGCACCAGCGTGGACCCTTCCGGCGGGGCCACGAGCGCGGCGAGGGCCACGACGTTGCGCGCGTCGGCGCCGGGCCAAGGGAGCTTGCCGCCGGGGCCGGCGGGCGGGCGCGCCGCGGCGAGCGCCACCGGGTCGCGCGCGTCCTTGGCGCCGGAGCGCGTGATGCGCCATAGCTTGGCGCGCGCGCCCAGCGCGGTCGGGTCGACCGGCTGGTCGAACAGCAGCAGCAGCGGACGGCCCGGCTGCCACAATCCGCCGCGCGGCGAGAGGGCCACGAGGCGCGGCTTGCCCTTGACGGGCCGCCAGCCGATGGGCTGGCCGCCGACCCAGGCGAGCGGGTCGAGCTTCACCTCGAAGCGCACGTCGCCGCCGTGCGGCCCCGCCCCGCCGGTGGCGGTGAGCTTGGGGTCGAGATGGACGCCCACGGGGAGCGAGGGCTCGTAGGTGCCGGTGGCGCGGAAGCGCAGCGTGCGCGGGTCCACCCACGTGTACTCGCCGCCGATGCCGGCGTCGTCGAAGCGCAGCGGCCCCTTGGAGAGCGGGCGTCCCAGGGCGGCGCCTTCGGCGACGGGGCGATCGAAGTGGAGAGTGAAGACGCCGTCGGCGGCGGCGAGCAGCGCGCCCTCCTCCAGCAGGCCCAGCGTTTCGGGCGCTTTGGGGCGGGTGGTGGGCGCGAACGCCAGGGCGCGGAGCGCGCCGGGCGGCGGCTCGTGCGCGGCGAGCGTGAAGGCAGTGCGCGCCGGCACGAGGTCCGCCGGAAGGGCGATGCGCGGCGGGCCAGAGGCCGCGGTGCCTTCGGCAGAAAGACCGCCCGGCCCGTGGGGCGGGCGCTCCGGCCCGCCGCAGGCAGCCCCGAACACCAGGCCCAGAACGGTGGTGGCCGCGCCGAGGCCGGCGAGACGCACGCACCACAACCGTAGGCGAGAATCGACCGCCTCGGCCGCGCCGCGGTGGCGGCGCCGCCTCAAGGAGCTTGGCATTTGCTCACGCGGGGGCGAGTGGCGGACGACCCTGCCCCATCGAAGGATGATCTACGCGGTCCGCCGGCGCCACCTTCCCGAGGAAGGATTTTTCAGTGAAGGCGTATCTGTTAGCCGAGCCAAGCGTCCAAAGCACCATCAATCCGGCCGAGGGAGAACTTCGATGCAGGTCCGCAAACCCTGGACGTCCGCCGTCTTCACGCTCTGCGCCGCGCTGGTGGTCGCCGCCGGGGGGGCCGGCTGCCGGCGCCCTTACGCCAGCGGCCAGGAGATGACGCTGGCCACCTGCCTGAACGGCATCGACGACGACGGAGACGGGCTCATCGACTGCCTGGACCCGGGCTGCGTGGTGGTCTGCGGCGGCACGGACGGCGGCGCCGGAAGCGACGGCGGGAGCACGTTCTGCGGCGACGGCCTGTGCAACGGCGGCGAGAGCTGCATGAGCTGCGAGCAAGACTGCGGGATGTGTCCGGCCGGCTGCGGCGACGGGACGTGCGCGCCCACGGAGACGTGCGCGAGCTGCGACCTGGACTGCGGCACCTGTCCCGCCGTCTGCGGCGACGGGATCTGCGATCCGGTGGAGGAGGATTGCACGAGCTGCTCGGCCGACTGCGGGACCTGCCCGGCCGGCTGCCCCGACGGCTCGTGCACAGGAGGAGAGACCTGCACGACGTGCCCCGCCGACTGCGGCTCGTGCTGCGGCAACGGGGTCTGCGCGGGCGGCGAAACGTGTACGACGTGCGTGTCCGACTGCGGCGCGTGCTGCGGCAACGGCACCTGCTCGGGCGGCGAGACCTGCTCGTCGTGCCCGTCGGACTGCGGCCCCTGCGGCCCGGTTTGCGGCAATGCGGTGTGCGAGGTCGGCGAGACGTGCTCGAGCTGCGCCTCCGACTGCTCCATCTTCGGCACGTCGATCGGCTCCGACACCTATTATGAAGGGTGCAAGGTCACGACCGGCGCCTCGTCGGTGTGCCCCGACGTCGCCGGCACCACCGTCGCGATGGGCGACGACGTCACCGGGGCGGTGACGATCCCCTTCTCGTTCCCGTTCTACGGCGGGAGCTACACGAGCGTGACGGTCAGCTCCAACGGGCGGCTCGAGTTCGGCGGCGCGCCCGACACAGGCTTCACCAACGCCTGCC
>DASYRF010000269.1:0-2714 GCA_036004705.1 Myxococcota bacterium | reverse complement strand
GCGCCGGCGTACGCCGCGCGGGCGCGGCCGCGCGAAGGCCGACGGCCGGTGGGGACGCCGCCGCCGTTGCCCCCGGCGCCTCCGGCGCGACCGAGCCCGGTGGCGCTGCGGCCGCCGGAGCCGGCGCCGCCGTGGCCGCCTGCAGCGCACTGGAGCTCCCCGCCGCCGGCGCCGCCGCCCCTCCCATGAAGCCTGCGCTCGACGGCGACGGCGACGGGGACGGCGACGGAGCCGCTGCTGCCGCTGCTGCCGCAGACCCCGGCGCCGGGGGCGGCGCCGCGGCGTCGCGCGCTCGCACCTTGTCGAGCGCCGCCTTCACCGCTTCCCGGCTCATCGGCATCGTCGCCGAGCTGTCGGTGTCTTCGGCCTCGAGATCGATGATGATCGACGGCAGCGCCCCACCCGACGGACGCGCGCCGCCGCCCGGCGCTGCTCCCGGCGCCGCCCCGGCCGCGCCCGCGCCGCCGGCCGCCCCTGGCATCTCCTCGCGCACGGTCCCGGGCCAGGACGGATCGTCGTCCACGCCGCGCTCCCCCGACCCGGTCGACAGGGCGCGCGCCGCCGCCGCCATGCGCGCCGCCGCGCTCGGCCGCGGCGCGGCGCTGCGCCGCGCGCCCGTCGTCGTGGGCGGTGGCGGCGCATCGCCCAGCCTCCCGCCCTTGACGCCGCCGCGCGAGCCCGCCGGCTTGCCTTCCTCCGGCGCGTCGACCACCTCCACCATCAGCACCGTGCAGTTGTCGAGGCCGCCGTGCCCGTTGGCGAGCTGCACCATCCGCTCCGCCGCCGCCTGCAGGTCGCCGTTGCAGCTCGACAGCACTTGCTCGATGACGTCGTCGGGCACCTGATCGTTCAGCCCGTCGCTGCACAGCAGGTACAGGTCGCCGACCTGCTTGGGGTGCACCGTCAGGTCGACCTCGACGTACTCCTTCAGTCCCACCGCCCGCAGGATGACGTTCGACTCGGTGAGCTTGCTCGCCTCCTCGTAGGTCATCCCGCGCTCGTGGATGTAGTGGTTCAGCAGCGAGTGGTCGCGCGTCACCTGCTCCAGCTTGCCGTTGCGCAGCCGGTAGCAGCGGCTGTCGCCCACGTGGGCGACGATCATTCGGTCGGGGTCTTCCAGCACCGACACGCACGTCGTGCCCATGCCGCGGTACTCGGCCACCTCCGCCGACGCCTCGAAGATCTTGGCGTTGGCGACCTTGATGGCGTTGGCCAGCGCGTTCTCCTCGAAGCTGCGTCGCTCCTCGATCTCGAACGGGAACTGGAAGTCGGGGCTCTGGCGCGCCGTGCGCATGACGCGGAACACGTTCTCGCAGCACAGCCGCGACGCCACCTCGCCGGAGGCGTGCCCGCCCATCCCGTCGGCGACGAGGTACAGCCCGGACACCTCGTCGACGAGGAACGCGTCCTCGTTGTTGTCGCGCGCGATACCTACGTCACTGAGAGCGCAGCTGCGGACGCGCAGAGCCATGGGACGCTTTCCGGGGCGGCTATCGTGCCGCGCGCGTGAGCGTGGATTCTACAGACGCGGCGCGGTGCAAGGCAAGACGGCCGTTCGCGTGCGGCTCACAGGCCCCACGCGCCGCTGAGGTGGATGTTGGCGCCGTTGACGTAGCGGGCCTCGTCGCTCAGGAGGAACGCGGCCACGCCCACGGCGTCGGCGGTCGTGCCGACGTAGCCGGCGGGGATGCTCTTGACCATCTTGGCGAGCTCCTCGGGCGGCGCGCTGCCCGAGTCGATGAAGCCGGGGGAGATGGCATTGACCGTCACGCCGCTCTTGGCGAGCGTCTTCGCCAGCGAGCGCACCAGCACCAGCACGCCGGCTTTGGCGATGTAGTGCGCCGTGACGCCGGTCTGCGCGGAGAGGCGGTCGGCGGAGGCCATGCCGAAGGCGATGATGCGCCCGGATTTCTGCGCGGCCATGCCGGGCGCCACGCGCCGCGCGACATAGAAGAACGAGTCGAGGTTGTTCGCCATCATCTTGCGCCAGCCCTCGGGGGTCTCGTCGAGCAGCTCGACGCGATGGTACGGGCCGGCGGTATGGATGAGCGCGTCGATGCGTCCCCATTCCGTCTCCACGGCGCCGATCAGGCCGTCGGCCTCTTCGGGGACCGAGCAGTCGGCGCGGAACACGAGGGCGCCGCCGCCGAGCACGCGCACCTGGGCGGCCGTGACCGTGGCGTCTTGCTCGCTCTGGCGGTAGGCGATGGCGACCGACCACCCCATCTCGCCGAGGCGCAGCGCAATGGCGCGGCCGATGCCGCGCGCGCCGCCGGGGATGAGGGCGACCTTGCCGGACCGCCGCCCTGGGACGATCGTGGGCTGGTTGGACATGCCCGGATGCTACGGCACCCGCGGTCGTCTGGACAAGCCCCGGCGGTGGGGTCGATTGACCCCGGTTCGGGGTCCGCGGCGCGTGCAAGTGCCTGATTTTTCGTATGTCGCGCGTGGCTTGGGCTTTGCTAGAGTATGCCGCCCCGCGACGGGCGAGCCTCAGGAGACCCCAATGGCCGACACTGCTGCTTCCTCCGCTTCGGGCCCCGGCGCCGCCGTGCCGCCCGGCTACGAGAAGGTCGACACGCTGACCGGCGCGGTCGCCGGCGACAAGCTGGAGCTGACCTACACGCCGAAGGCACCCGAGGGGACGCCCAAGGCCGAGAAGTACAGCTTCATCCTGCTGGCGAAGATCGACTCGTATTCGCTGTTCGCGACGA